>NZ_JAHFRY010000079.1 GCF_023266035.1 Nevskia sp. | reverse complement strand
CGAAGCCAATCCGGGCACCGTGCTGTCGCAGGGCTATGACCTGGTGCTGAACGGCGTGGAAGTGGGCGGCGGTTCAGTCCGTATCCATCGCGCCGATGTGCAGAGCGCGGTGTTCCGCCTGCTCGGCATCAGCGACGAGGAAGCCCGCGAGAAGTTCGGCTTCCTGCTCGATGCGCTGAAGTTCGGTGCGCCGCCGCATGGCGGCATCGCGCTGGGTCTGGACCGTCTGGTGATGCTGATGACTGGCGCGAGCTCGATCCGCGAAGTGATCGCTTTCCCGAAGACCCAGACCGCCCATTGCCCGCTGACCAATGCCCCCGGCACGGTCGATGGCAAGCAGCTGCGCGAACTGTCGATCCGTTCCACTGTCTCTCCGGCAGCGGCTCCGCGTGCCGTCTCCGTTACCGAGGCCTGAGGTCCAATGATCAAGTTTCGCCTGTCGGGTGTCCGCGCCCTGTTGCCGTTGCTGTTCTGCGCAAGCCTTCTTGGTCTGTCGGGCTGTGATCCGATCGGCAGCGGTTCCGGTCCGGTCCGTCTGGTCGTCAATTCGCCGGACGGTACCGTCGATGCCGCGTCCGGCCGGGTGTTCCAGTGCTTGCGCACCGCTGTTTCGGCAACCTTGGTCTTCGATGACGGCGGTGCTGCTGACTTCACCCAGCGGGTGCGCTGGACCAGCTCCAACCCGGACGTAGTACGGGTCAGCAATGGCGATGAGCCGCTGCCGTTGCCTGCGGTGGGTTTCTACACGCCAGGCGTGCTGACGCCGGTTGCACCGGGCACTTCGACGGTCACCGCGACGTTCAGCGGCTTCTCCGATTCGATCGTCATCACCGTCGGCACGCCGAGCAGCTTCTTCGTTCAGGCGAAGAATCCGCAGACCAATATCGCCACCGATATTCCCGGTGGTGCGATGCGTATCGGTCCGAACACGGCCATCGATCTTGACGTGCAGGCGATCCTCGACGGCGCAACCGTCAATGTCGATGCGGCTGCGGCTTGGGCATTCGTGACGCCGAATACCGCGGTGGCGACGATCGATCCGGCCAGTGGCGTGATCGTCGGTGTCGCCCCTGGTGATCCGCTGACCGCCCGCGTCTCGTTCGCGTCCTGCTCGAGCACTGTGGACACCGCGATCACCGTGGCGCCGATCACGGCGATCACCATGGTGCCGCCGCCGGCGCTGGCTACCGATCCCCTGATCGTCGGCAATACTCAGCCGTTCACCGTGCTGGCCGACTTCGGCGACGGTGGACCGCAGCAAGACATCAGCATCCAGGCGGTATTCACTTCGACGGACACGGCGGTCGCAGCATTCAATCTGGTACCCGGGATCACCAACCTGCTCAGCTCGCTGACGGCGGGATCGGCCAGTGTCAGTGCCACGTTCACCGTCGGCAAGACGGACACCGCCCCCGGGACGGTGTTACCGACGCAATCGGTGCCAATCACCACCGTGGTCGATGTGCTGACCGGCATCTCGATGGCGCCTGCCACCCCCCCCCGTTCCCGGCCGGCAGCAACCTGATCACGCCGCTGGTCGTCACCGGTACCTATGCCAGCGGCAGGACGCAGGAAGTCACGCGCCGCACGCTGTTCACCTCGGACAACACGGCCATCGTCAACGTCAGCAACAACACCCGGACTGCCGGCCAGGTGGTTTCCGGTGGTCCGACCGTTGGTACCGCCACGATCACCGGCACGATTGCCAATCCGGCCGATACCGCGGGCACGGCGCCGTTCACTGCCACGGCATCGTTCACGACCACTGCTACGCCTACACCCGCGCCCTGAAGACGTAGCAGGGACGGTCCAAGCCGGAGCGGCGCCATCGACGATGGTGCCATCCGGCCTGGACAGGGCCCGGGCGGGGGAGTTCGACTAAAATGACGCACTGCCGCACAGCGCCGCTGGCGGCGATCGAAGGAGGTCCGGCATGTCAGCCGCTTTGAAGATCGATCAGTTCAACCTGCTGGACGACGAGTCCTGCGATGCCCGCATCGAGGCCGCGAAAGCGATCCTCGGCGATCGTCTGGCCATCCTCGGCCATCACTACCAGCGCGACGAAGTGTTCAAGCACGCCCATTTCTCGGGCGATTCGCTGAAGCTGTCGCAGCTCGCTGCCAAGACCACGGCCGAATACATCGTCTTCTGCGGCGTCCATTTCATGGCCGAAGTCGCCGACATCGTCACCGATGGCCAGCGCAACGTGATCCTTCCCGATCTCGCCGCCGGCTGCTCGATGGCGGACATGGCCAATCTGGTCAAGGTCCGCAAGTGCTGGGAGGAGCTGTCCGCGATCCTCGATCCGGATGAGATGGTCACGCCGGTCACCTACATCAATTCGGCGGCCGATCTCAAGGCCTTCTGCGGCAATCACGGCGGCATCGTCTGCACCTCGAGCAATGCCCGTGCGGTGCTCGAATGGTCGTTCGGCCGGCGCGAGAAAGTGCTGTTCTTCCCGGATCAGCATCTCGGCCGCAATACCGGTCTGACCATGGGCATCCCGCTCGAACAGATGGTCACCTGGGACTTCATGAAGCCCCGCGGCGGCCTGACCGACGACGAGATCCGCAACGCCCGGATCATCCTCTGGAAGGGCTTCTGCTCGGTGCACCAGATGTTCCATCCGGCGCAGATCGAGAAATTCCGCCGCGAAGTGCCGAACGGCCACGTCATCAGCCATCCCGAGAACTCTTACGAGGTCTGTCAGGCCTCGGATTTCGTCGGCTCCACCGAATACATCCTGCGCATCGTCCGCGCTGCCGAGCCGGGTTCGCACTGGCTGGTCGGCACCGAGCTGAACCTGGTCAACCGGCTTCGGGACGAGATGAAGCCGAAAGGCGTGACCGTGCAGTTCATGTCGCCGATGGTCTGCATGTGCTCGACGATGTTCCGCACCGATCCTCAGCATCTCGCCTGGGTGCTCGACAACCTGGTTGCCGGCACCGTCGTCAACCGCATCCGGGTGCCGCAGGAGATCGCCGTGCCGGCCCGGCGCGCGCTCGATCTGATGATGGAAGTCGTCGACTGAATCTGTCTGGCGAAGGCGTGAGGCGTAAAGGCCGAACGACTTCGCCGTTTCGCCTCGCTCCCCCAATTACGCACTACTCACGCCTCACTCAGAAGCCCATGTTCACCAACGCCCCGTCACTCGCTCAGTCCGATCCCGAACTCAACGCCGCCCTGGTCGCCGAAGCCGGCCGTCAGGAGGCGCATATCGAGCTGATCGCGTCCGAGAACTACGCCAGCCCGGCCGTGATGGAAGCGCAGGGTAGCCAGCTGACCAACAAGTACGCCGAGGGTTATCCGGGCAAGCGTTATTACGGCGGCTGCGAGTTCGCCGACATTGCCGAGCAGCTGGCGATCGACCGTGTCAAGCAGCTGTTCAACTGCGATTACGCCAACGTGCAGCCGCATTCCGGCGCCCAGGCGAACGCGGCGATCTTCCTGTCGCTGGTCAATCCGGGCGATGTGGTGATGGGCATGAACCTGGCGCAGGGCGGTCACCTGACCCACGGCCATCCGGCGAATTTTTCCGGCAAGCAATACAAGATCGTGCCCTACGGCCTGGACCCGGAAACCGGCCTGATCAACTACGACGAGATGGAACGCCTGGCGCTGGAGCACCAGCCGAAGCTGCTGATCGGCGGCTTCTCGGCGTACTCGCGCGTCAAGGACTGGAAGCGGATGCGCGAGATCGCCGACAAAGTCGGCGCCTATTTCTGGGTCGACATGGCGCACGTCGCCGGTCTGGTCGCCGCCGGTGAATACCCGAGCCCGCTGCCCTACGCCCATGTCGTCACCAGCACCACGCACAAGACGCTGCGCGGCCCGCGCGGAGGCATCATCCTCGCGCAGGGGCAGGGCGAGGAGCTGTACAAGAAGCTCAACTCGGCCGTGTTCCCGGGCATCCAGGGCGGCCCGTTGATGCACGTCATCGCCGCCAAGGCGGTGGCCTTCCGCGAAGCGCTGCAGCCATCGTTCAAGGTCTACCAGCAGCAGGTCGTCGCCAACGCGCGCGCGATGGCCAAGGTGTTCCTCGATCGCGGTTACAAGGTGGTGTCGGGCGGCACCGACAACCATCTGTTCCTGCTCGATCTGGTGGCCAAGAACATCACCGGCAAGGACGCCGAAGCAGCGCTCGGCAAGGCCCACATCACCGCCAACAAGAACTCGGTGCCGAACGATCCGAAGTCGGCGTTCGTGACCTCGGGCCTGCGTCTCGGCTCGCCGGCCTCGACGACCCGTGGCTTCAAGGAAGCGGAAATGGCCTCGGTCGCCGGCTGGATCGCCGACATCGTCGATGCGATGAGCAGCGGCGGCGACGTCGATGCCACCGTGCTGCGCGTGCGTGGCGAAGTCGAAGCGCTGTGCGCGCGGTTCCCGGTCTATCGCGCCCTGAAGAAGGCTGCGTGAACCAATGAACCGGGCTCTGCTGCGCAAGCTGTCGTCCTCGAACTGAGGCCGGCGCGCGCATGCAATGCCCGTTCTGCAAAGCGACCGACACCCGGGTCATCGACTCGCGGCTGTTCGAAGATGGCACCCAGGTGCGGCGCCGCCGCGAGTGCCCGGTCTGCGATGCCCGCTTCACGACTTACGAACGCGCGCTGCTGCAGATGCCGTACGTGCTCAAGCGTTCCGGCACACCGGAACCGTTCGACGAGGACAAGCTGCGCCGCGGTATCGAGCACGCGATCTTCAAGCGGCCGGTGCCGCCGGAGAAGGTCGATCACGCGATCGAGAACGTGATGCGCAAGCTGCGCGCGGTCAACGAACGTGAAGTGGCATCGATGCGGATCGGCGAATGGGTAATGGACGAGCTGCGCGATCTCGACCACGTTGCCTATGTGCGTTTCGCGTCGATCTACCGCTCGTTCCAGGACGTCAACGCCTTCCGCGAAGAGATCAATCGCCTGGAACAGTTGCCGACGCCGGAAGCCCGGCGCAGCCAGTTGCCGCTGATCGCCGCCGACCTGCCGGCTGCGGAAGCGATCGCCGCCGCCACCGCCAAGCGCCTCGCCACCGAACACGAAAAGCCTGCCAGGGCGACCAAGCGGGTCAAGTGAGCGAGCCGCGACAGTTCATGGCCCGCGCGCTGGCGCTGGCCGCGCAGGGCCGAGCGACGACGCATCCCAATCCCAGAGTCGGCTGCGTGATCGTCCGTGATGAGCGCGTCGTCGGCGAAGGCTGGCATCAACGCGCCGGCGAGCCGCATGCCGAAGTGTTCGCGCTGCGTGCGGCTGGCGAGCTGGCGCGTGGTGCCGATGTCTACGTGACGCTCGAACCCTGTGCCCATCACGGCCGCACGCCGCCCTGTGCCGATGCGCTGATCGCCGCTGGCGTTGCCCGCGTGTTCGCGGCGGTCGGCGATCCGTTCGATCAGGTCGCCGGACAGGGTTTTGCGAAGCTGCGTGCGGCCGGCATCGAATGCGCGTCCGGATTGATGGAAGCCGAAGCGCGCGCCTTGTGCCGCGGCTTCCTGTCACGCATCGAACGCCGCCGGCCCTGGGTGACGCTGAAGCTGGCAATGAGCCTCGACGGCCGCACCGCGATGGCCAATGGCGAAAGCCGCTGGATCACCGGCGAGCAGGCGCGCGAGGACGTGCACCGCCTGCGCGCCGAAGCCGGCGCGGTGCTGAGCAGCAGTGAAACGGTGCTCGCCGATGATCCCGAATTGACTGTGCGATTGCCGATTGCCGATGAGCAGAACTGGCGGCAGCCGGATCGAATTGTTCTGGATAGCCATGGCCGCGTGCCGAAGACGGCAAAGGTCTGGCGCGAAGGTGCGAGGCGTTTCTGGCTGACGGCTGATGCGCCGGCACATCCCGTCGCCAATGTCGAAATGGTCGCGCTATCGGCAGACGCCAATGGCCAGGTCAGCCTGCCAGCCGCGCTGGCTTTCCTTGCCACGCGCGACGTCAACGAAGTGCTGGTCGAATGCGGCCCGCGCCTCGCCGGCAGCTTGCTGCGCGCCAATCTCGTCGACGAGCTGATCGTCTACGCCGCACCGAAGCTGCTCGGCGACGCCGCCCGCGGGCTCGTCCGCCTGCCGGGCCTTACGCGGCTGGCCGATCATGTGGCGCTGGAATTCACTGCGGCCGAGTTGCTCGGCCCGGATCTCAAAATCACTGCTCGTCTCGCGGGCAAAGGAAGTTAAGGATGTTCACCGGAATCGTCGAAGCGCTCGGGCGCATCGAAAAGCTGGAATCGGTCGGCGGCGATCTGCGCCTGACCATCGCCACCGATGGTGCCTATCTGGATGGCGTCAATCTCGGCGATTCGATCGCTTCCAACGGCGTCTGCCTGACGGCCGTCGCGCTGCCGGGCAAGGCCTTCGTCGCCGATGTTTCCGTCGAGACACTGGACGCGACGACTGCCCGCAGCTGGATCGCCGGCACGCCGCTGAACCTCGAGCGGGCGCTGACCGCACACAAGCCGCTCGGCGGCCACATGATGTCCGGGCATGTCGACGGCGTTGGCCATCTGGTCGAGAAACACGTCGACGCGCGCTCCTGGCGGCTGACGTTCGAAGCGCCGCAGCTCATCGCCCGCTACATCGCCCGCAAGGGCTCGATCGCGATCGACGGAGTAAGCTTGACGGTCAATGCAGTGGCCGGCAGCCGGTTCGAAGTGAACATCGTGCCGCACACCTGGGAAAACACGACGCTGGGCGCGCTGGTGCCGGGCAGCAAGGTCAACCTCGAAGTCGACCTGATTGCCCGTTACCTCGAACGCCTGCTGGAGGCTAGAACGTCATGAGCAGCAAGATCAGCAGCATCCATCCGATTTCCGAAGCTCGCGCTGCCGACGCGCGCGGTAGCACGCTCGATCCGATCGAAGACATCGTCGCCGACATCCGCGCCGGCAAGATGGTGGTGATCATGGACGACGAGGATCGCGAGAACGAAGGCGATCTGATCATGGCGGCAAGTCTGTGCCGGCCTGAGGACATCAACTTCATGGCGCGCTTCGGGCGCGGCCTGATTTGCCTGACCCTGACCGCCGAACGCTGCCGCCAGCTGCGCCTGCCGCCGATGGTCGCCTATGGCGACGACCTGCATCAGACCGCGTTCACGGTGTCGATCGAAGCCTCCAAAGGCGTGACCACCGGCATCTCCGCGCATGACCGTGCCCACACGGTTCAGGCTGCGGTAAAGGCCGATGCCCGTCCGGAAGATCTCGTCCAGCCCGGCCACATCTTTCCGCTGATGGCCCAGCCGGGCGGTGTGCTGACCCGCGCCGGCCATACCGAAGCGGGTTGCGATCTGGCCCGCCTCGCCGGTGTCGAGCCGGCCTCGGTGATCGTCGAGATTCTCAACGACGACGGCACCATGGCCCGCCGTCCGGACCTCGAAGTGTTCGCCCGCGAGCACGGCTTGAAGATCGGCACCATCGCCGATCTGATCCGCTATCGCCTGCATCACGAGCACACCATCGAGCGCGTCGCCGAAACCACGGTGCATACCGAGTTCGGTGATTTCCGCCTGGTCACCTACCAGGATGCGGTCGAGAACACGCTGCACATGGCGATGGTGCGCGGCACCGTCGATGCGGAAGCGCCAACCCTGGTCCGCGTCCACATCGGCAATCTGCTGTCCGACGTGTTGTGCGTCGAACACAGCGATTTCTCCTGGCCGATCCGCAAGGCGCTGCAGCGCGTCGCCGAAGAGGGAAGCGGCGTCATCGTGCTGCTGCGCAAGAACAGTTCGCCACGCGACGTCGTCAAGCAGATCGTCGCCTTGAGCACGCCGCACGCCACGGCGCCGTCGCAGACCTCGGACGAGGCACAGACCCTGCGCACCTACGGCATCGGCGCGCAGATCCTCACCGACCTCGGCGTGCGCAAGATGCGCGTGCTGTCCGGTGCGCCGCGCAAGATGCAGGCGCTGTCCGGCTTCGGTCTTGAAGTCGTCGAATACGTTCACACCCACTGATGTCCACCGCAGAGCGCCCCGTGCCCAAAGCCGTCAAGAAAGCTGTCCAGAAAGCCACGGTGAAGCAGCCGCAGCCCGCCGCCGCCAAGAGCGCCCCCCAAATCGCTCACAAAAGTGGCTACGCCGCGCCGCCGAAGCCGGAGAAGGGCGAGTTCAAAGGCAAGCGCATCGCCGTGGTCGCGACGCGCTGGAATGTCGAAGTCGTCGAAGCGCTGACCGTCGGCGTCCACAAATGCCTGAAGGACTGGGGCGTGTCGCCGCGCGACGTGCAGTCGTTCATGGTGCCCGGTGCTTTCGAGCTGCCGCTGGCGGCGTCGGCGCTGATGGATAGCGGCAAGTTCGAGGGCGTGGTCGCGCTGGGTGCGGTGATCCGCGGCGATACTCCGCACTTCGAATTCGTTGCCGGCGAATGCTCCAGAGGCCTGCGCGAAGCCGCGCAGATCTACGGCGTGGCACTCGGTTTCGGCGTGCTGACCGTCAACACGGCGGAACAGGCTTACGAGCGCTGCAAGCCGGGCAAGGAAAACAAGGGTTACGAAGCCGCCGCCGCGATGCTCGAAATGATCCGCCTGCTGGATTCGATCGATGTCTGAGCCTCTGCCCAGCCATTCACCTGGCAGTTCAGCCAGCAACGCCGCCAGCTTGGGCGTCAACCCGACCAGCCGCCGCGGCCTGGCCCGGCGTCTGACCGTGCAGGCGGTCTACCAGTGGATCCTCAATCAGACCGCGCCGGAAACCCTGATCAAGGAATTCCGCGAAATGCCGGACGGCCTCGGCCGTGCCGATCCGGAATATTTCGGTGAATTGCTGCGCGGCACCGTCGCCGATGCCGCAACGCTGACCACGCAGATCGTGCCGCATCTCGATCGCCCGCTGAACCAGCTCGATCCGGTCGAATACGCGGTGCTGCTGATGGCCGTGTACGAGCTGAACAACCGGCCGGAAGTGCCGTATCGCGTGGTCGTCAACGAGGCCGTCAATCTGGCCAAGGTGTTCGGCGCCGAGGACGGCTACAAGTTCGTCAATGGCGTGCTCGACAAGATCGCGCGCCAGGTGCGGGCCACCGAAATCGGCGGCTGAAGGTAACGCGCCCGCTCGCCTGGTGATGGACGAGTTCGCACTGATTCGCCGCTACTTCGCGCCGCTGAGTCCAGCGGCCGAAGGCGTGGTGCTCGGCATCGGCGACGATGCCGCGATCCTCGCTCCTCCCCTTGGCCACGAGCTGCTGATGAGCAGCGACACCCTGGTCGCCGGACGGCATTTTCCGCTGACCACTGCGCCGTACGACATCGGCTGGAAAGCGCTGGCGGTGAACCTGTCCGATCTCGCGGCGATGGGGGCTGAGCCGCTGTGGTTCCTGCTGGCGCTGACTTTGCCGCAGCCCGATGAAGCCTGGCTTGCTGGCTTCGCGGATGGTCTGGGCACCCTGGCCCGCACGCACGGCATTGCGCTGGTCGGTGGCGACACCACGCGCGGCAATCTGTCGATCACGATCACCGCTGTCGGGTCGGTGCCTGCGGGCTCGTCGCTGCGCCGTGACGGCGCAAAGCTCGGCGATCAGATCTGCGTCACCGGCACGCTCGGCGATGCCGCGCTGGGTCTGCAATTGAACGGATCTGAAAACCGCTCGCCCTGCGCGCAGAGCGAACACGATCTCGTTGCACTCCACGCACGGCTCGATCGGCCGACACCGCGGCTCGAAGCCGGCCTTCTGCTGCGAGGATTTGCCAACGCCGCGATCGACCTGTCCGACGGCCTTGCCGGCGATCTCGGCCATGTGCTCGCGGCCAGCGGCGTCGGCGCCGATCTGCAGGCGGATGCGCTGCCGGTGTCGGAAGCCTTCGCCCGACAGGCCGAAGCGGGCGACCGTCTCGCCTTGCAGGCCGCTGGCGGCGATGACTACGAACTCTGTGTCTGCCTGCCGCCAGATCGTCTGGCCGCAGCACGAACGGCCATCGCGCCGCTGCCGCTGACCGTGATCGGCACGATCAGCGCCGAACCCGGCTTGCGCTGGTGGGCGACCGATGGCACGCAGCTGAAACCTGAATTGCTCAGCTACCAGCACTTCGATGACCGCCGACAAGCTCCCTGATAAATCCCCAGTGATCGGCGTCTTCGACTCCGGCCTCGGTGGCCTGTCGGTGCTGCGCGAGATCGTCGCCAGGCGGCCGGATTTATCAGCGATCTATGTCGCCGATTCCGGCCATTGCCCCTATGGCGTGAAGTCCGCCGACCAGATCATCGAGCGGGCGACGGTGATCACCGATTTCCTGCTCGCGCAGGGCGCGCAGCTGATCGTCGTCGCCTGCAATACGGCGACGATCGCCGCCGTCGAATACCTGCGCGCCACTTACTCGGTGCCCTTCGTCGGCATGGAGCCAGCGGTGAAGCCGGCGGTTGCCCGCACGCGCTCCGGCGTTATCGGCGTGCTGGCCACCGGCGCTGCGCTCGCGGGCAGCAAGCTGCTGACCCTGATCGACCGCCATCGTGGCAGCGTGCGGGTGATCACACAGCCTTGTCCGGGCTTGGTCGAGCAGGTCGAGGCTGGTGATCTCGATAGCCCTGCCACGGTGGCGCTGCTGCGCGAGTACGCGCTGCCGCTGCTCGCCGCCGGGGCCGATACGCTGGTGCTCGGCTGCACGCACTATCCGTTTCTGCGCGAAGCGCTGGTACAGATCGTCGGGCCGGACGTGGTGCTGCTCGATACCGGTGAAGCCGTTGCGCGGAGAATCGACAGCCTGCTGCCGGCCTTCGATTCCGCCGCTGCGGCGGGCTCGCTGCGTTGGTACAGCTCGGGCGAGCTGGAGCAGATGAACAGCGTCGGCAGCCGCTTGTGGGGCGGGGCGATCAACGCAAAGGCGCTTATCGAAGACGACGGAGCAGGCTCAGCATGAAATCGAAATCGGCCCGCAACGCTTGGCGCCCGAACGTCCGCGAGATCATGACTTCGCCGGTGCATCTGCTCGCATTCGGACTCGGCAGCGGCCTGATGCCGAAAGGGCCGGGCACCGCGGGCACTGTGGTCGGCATTCCGGTGTTTCTGGCGATGATGCATCTGAGCCTGCCGGTCTTCGCCGCGCTGACGGTCTTGCTGTCGATCTTCGGCTGCTGGGTCTGTGGCGAATCGGCGCGCCGGCTCGGCGTGCACGACTACGGCGGCATCGTCTTCGATGAAATCGTCGGCTACGTGATCGCCGCCGCACCCTTGCTGCCGGTGCTGGCCCTGAACCGCCACGGACTGTGGCCGGGGCTGCTCGCGGCCTTCGTGCTGTTCCGCATCTTCGATATCTGGAAGCCCTGGCCGATCAGCTGGCTCGATGCGCGGATGCAGGGCGGCATCGGGATCATGGTCGACGATCTGGTCGCCGGCGTGTTCGCGGCGGCCGTGCTGTGGGGCGGGTTGCTGCTGCTGGGCTGAGTTGCCCGGCCAAGCAGGCCCACGCAAAGACGCCAAGACGCCAAGAAAGGCTTTTCAAGGGTTTTCGTTTTTGCTGTTCTTCACGTCTTCGCATGAGCTTGCTGTTCGACCGCAAGCGGTAAGCCTTGTTGTTATGGCAATCCCGCGCCACATCCGGCAGATTGGCGATCTTGGTTTTTGGGTTTGTCCCAATGAATTTCGACATGAACTCACGATCTGTCCGTATCGGTTGCGCCTCTGCGTTCTGGGGTGACACGAGCACTGCAGCGGCTCAGCTGCTGAGCAAAGGTACGCTCGATTACCTGGTTTTCGACTACCTCGCCGAGATCACCATGTCGATCCTCGCCGCCAAGCGGATGAAGGATGCCAACGACGGCTACGCCACCGATTTCGTCGAACACGTGATGGCGCCGCTGATGGCGGAGATCAAGCGCCAGGGCGTCAAGGTGGTGGCCAATGCCGGTGGCGTGAATCCGCTGGCTTGCAAGGCGGCGCTGGAAGCGGCAGCGGTGAAGGCCGGTGTCGAGCTCCAGGTCGCCGTGGTGCTCGGCGACGACCTGATTCCGCGCAAGAAAGACTTCGCCGATCTGGTCGAATGGGAAACCGGTGCCGCCGCGCCTGCGAGCTTGCTGTCGATGAACGCCTATCTGGGGGCGATACCGATCGCGAAGGCGCTGGCCGCCGGCGCCGACATCGTCATCACCGGCCGCTGTGTCGATTCCGCAGTCGTGCTCGGGCCACTGATGCACGAGTTCGGCTGGGCCGAGACCGATTACGATCGTCTCGCCGCCGGCAGTCTCGCCGGCCACATCATCGAATGCGGTGCGCAGTGCACCGGCGGCAATTTCACCGACTGGGAACTGGCAGCGCCAGGCTACGCCGACATGGGTTTCCCGATCGTCGAATGCGCCGCCGATGGCAGCTTCGTGGTGACCAAGCCGGAAGGCACCGGCGGCCTCGTTTCGGTGAACACCGTGCTCGAGCAGATGCTCTACGAGATCGGCGATCCCCGCGCCTATCTGCTGCCCGATGTGTCCTGCGATTTCTCGGACGTTGTGCTCGAACAGATCGGGCCGGATCGCGTGCAGGTCAGCGGTGCGGTCGGCCGGGCGCCGACGGCGAGCTACAAGGTCAGCGCGACGTATCCGGCCGGCATGCGCTGCGCAGCGCTGTTCATGATCGGCGGCATCGATGCGGCAAGGAAGGGCAGGGCCTCGGCGAACGCGATCATCGAGAAAGTGCGTCGGCAACTGCTCGATCAGAAGCTCGGTGATTTCACCGGCGTCGACATTCACTGCATCGGCGCCGAGGAAAGCTACGGCGCGCAGGCCCGCAGGGCAGCGGCGGCGACCCGTGAAGTGGTGGTCAAGATCGCGGTTCAACATCCGAATCCGAAAGCGACGCGCCTGTTCGCCCGCGAGATCGTCCAGGCGGCGACGGCGATGGCGCCCGGCTACACCGGCTATTTCGGCGGCGGGCGGCCCGAGCCGAGCATGATTCCGCGTCTGTTCACGACGCTGGTCGCGAAAGACCGGCTGGTGATCGAAGTGGTGATTGGCGATCAGCGCTTCCCGGTCGCGGTGCCGACGGCCGGCGGCTTCGTTCATCCCGGGCCGTCGAAGCTCAGCGACGCGATGAGTCTGTCGAGCGACGAGACGGTGACCGTGCCGCTGATCCGGCTGGCGATCGCCCGGTCCGGCGACAAGGGCGATCACGCCAACATCGGTGTCGCCGCGCGCAAACCCGAATTCCTGCCGGCGATCCGGGCGGCGCTCAGCGCAGCCGCCGTGGCTGCCTGGTTCGCCCAGTTGCTGGCGGCGCCGGGCAAGGTCGAGCGCTGGGATCTGCCGGGCTCATCGAGCCTGAATTTCCTGCTTCATCACGCGCTCGGTGGCGGTGGTGCGGCCAGCCTGCGCAGCGATCCGCAGGGCAAATGCTTTGCCCAGATGCTGCTGGAATTCCCGGTGTCGGTCCCCGCGAGCTTGCTGCAGGAAGCAATCTGAGTTCAGTGGTTGGGCGGGGAGTTGCCAAGCCATGAGGAAGCGGCGCCCGGTCGGGATACACGGTTCGGAAGCCGAATAGTATGATTGCATACCACTTTCTGTCCGAACTGTATGTTGCGGCGCGGCACGCACGGTACAATTGTCTATTGAATGCCCCATTGAATTTCATCCAGCCACGGTTTCTTCGAGCTAAAAATGACTGTTGAACGCGATGTGATGGAGTACGACGTTGTCATCGTCGGTGCCGGCCCTGCCGGTCTTGCCGCTGCCTGCCGCCTGAAGCAGAAAGCCGCCGAAGCCGGTGGCGAGATTTCCGTCTGCGTGGTCGAGAAAGGCTCGGAAGTGGGCGCTCACATCCTGTCGGGCGCGGTGTTCGAGCCGCGTGCGCTGAACGAACTGTTTCCGAACTGGAAAGAGCTCGGTGCGCCGCTGGAAACGCCGGTCAAGCGCGACGACATCTATCTGTTCACCAGCGAATCGGCGTCGATCAAGCTGCCCGGCCTGTTCGTGCCGAAGACCATGCACAACGAAGGGAACTACATCATTTCCCTCGGCAAGCTGGTGCGCTGGCTGGCGACCCAGGCGGAAGGCCTTGGCGTCGACATCATTCCCGAGTTCGCCGCCCAGGACGTGATCATCGAAGACGGCATCGTTCGCGGCATCACCATCGGTGACAAGGGCGTCGATCGTCACGGCAAGCAGACCGCCGATTTCGCGCCGGGCCCGGAACTCCGCGCCAAGTACACCTTCTTCGCCGAAGGCTGCCGCGGCCACATTGGCAAGCGTCTGCTCAAGGATTTCGCGCTCGACAAGGACGCCGATCCGCAGCACTACGGCATCGGCCTCAAGGAACTCTGGAAGATCGATCCTGCGAAGCATCAGCCGGGTCTGGTCGTTCACGGTGCCGGCTGGCCGCTGGGCCTCGGCTCGGAATCCACCGGCGGCTCGTTCCTGTATCACCTCGAAGACAACCTGATCGCGGTCGGTCTGATCGTCGATCTGTCGTATTCGAACCCGTATCTGTCGCCGTTCGACGAGTTCCAGCGCTTCAAGCAGCACCCGGTGATCAAGCAGCATCTGGAAGGCGGCGAACGCCTTTCCTACGGCGCGCGCGCGATTGCCAAGGGCGGCTACAACTCGCTGCCGAAGATGGCGTTCCCGGGCGGCGCGCTGGTCGGCTGCGATCTCGGCACGATGAATTTCTCGAAGATCAAGGGCAGCCACACGGCGATGAAGTGCGGCATGCTCGCCGCCGAAGCCGCAGCCAAGGTGCTGCTGGCCGGCGCCGAGGGCGGCGACGTGCTGAGCGGCTATCCGACCGAGTTCAAGGCCAGCTGGCTGCATGAAGAGCTGTATTGCAGCCGCAACTTCGGCCCGGCGCTGCACAAGTTCGGCATCCTGTTCGGCGGCGCGTTCAACTGGGTCGACCAGAACCTGTTCGGCGGCAAGATTCCGCTGACCCTGCACGACACCACGCCGGACTATCTGACCCTGAAGCCGGCAGCGCAGAGCACCAAGATCGAGTACCCGCGGCCGGACGGCAAGCTGACGTTCGACAAGCTGTCGTCGGTATTCCTGTCCTCGACCAATCACGAGGAAGAGCAGCCGGTGCATCTGAAGCTGGCCGATCCTTCGATCCCGATCGACAAGAACCTGCCGATGTATGACGAACCGGCGCAGCGCTACTGCCCGGCCGGCGTCTACGAAGTGATCGCCACCGGTGCCGAGAAGCGCTTCCAGATCAACGCCCAGAACTGCGTGCACTGCAAGACTTGCGACATCAAGGACCCGGCGCAGAACATCACCTGGATCGCTCCGGAAGGCTCGGGCGGCCCGAACTACGCGGCGATGTAAGCCGCACACACTGGCGCTCCGATGTCCGACATCCAGCATCTGCTCGACAACAACCGCCGCTGGGCGGCCGAGATCGATCGCACGCGCCCGGGCTTCTTCGCCGGGCTGGCCAAGCTGCAGGCGCCGGAATACCTGTGGATCGGCTGCGCCGACAGCCGGGTGCCGGCGAACGAGATCATCGGCCTCGATCCGGGCGGCGTGTTCGTTCACCGCAACATCGCCAATGTCGTGGTGCCGACCGATCTCAACTGCCTGTCGGTGCTGCAATACGCGGTCGACGTGCTGATGGTGAAGCACGTGCTGGTGGTCGGCCATTACGGCTGCGGTGGCGTCCGTGCGGCACTGGATGGCACCCGCGTCGGCTTGGCCGACAACTGGCTGCAGCATGTGCGCGATATCGCGCACCGGCATCGCTCGCGGCTGACTGCCGAGCCCGATGACGAACGCCGCGCTGACCTGCTCTGCGAACTGAACGCGGTCGAACAGGCTACCCACGTCTGCGAAACGACGATCGTTCGCGATGCCTGGGAACGCGGCCAGGAAGTGCGTGTCCATGCCTGGGTTTACCGGCTCAACAATGGCCTCGCCCGCGAGACCGGTTTCAACGCCGGCAGCGCCGCTGAGTTCGCGCGCCTGCGCCAACATGGCGTCCCCGGGCTGACTGCCTGAGCGCTGCCAAAAATTCTAGAATCCCCCGCAATTCCCGTTGCCCGCTAGAGAGAAAAGATGAAAGCACTGGTCAGCGTCAAAAGAGTGATCGACTACAACGTTCGTATCCAGGTCAAGCCTGACGGCTCGGGCGTGGTCACGGACGGCGTCAAGCACAGCGTCAATCCGTTCGACGAAATCGCGATGGAAGAAGCGGTTCGTCTGAAAGAGAAAGGCAAGATCACGGAAATCATCGCCGTCACCGTCGGTGGTGCGAAGTGCGAAGAAACGCTGCGCACCGCGCTGGCCTTCGGCGCCGACCGCGCCGTGCACGTGAAGGTGGACGAAGAAATCCAGTCGCTGACCGCCGCGCAGGCGCTGGCCGCCGTGTTCAAGAAAGAAGGCACGGAAATCTTCTTCCTCGGCAAGCAGGCGATCGATGACGACGCCGCGCAGACCGGCCAGATGGTTGCCGCGCTGCTCGATCTGCCGCAGGCGACGTTCGCCTCGAAGGTCGAGATCGACGGCGGCAAGGCCACGGTCACCCGTGAAGTCGACGCCGGCCTGGAAACGCTGGAAATCGATCTGCCGGCGATCATCACCACCGATCTTCGCCTCAACGAGCCGCGCTATCTGAAGTTGCCGGACATCATGAAGGCGAAGAAGAAGCCGATCGAAGTGGTCAGCCTCGCCGATCTCGGCGTCACCGCCGCCGCCGCCCTGAAGCGCGTCAAGGTCGCCACCCCGCCGAAGCGCTCGAAGGGCGTGATGGTGAAGACGGTTGACGAACTGGTCACCGCGCTCAAAGGCAAAGGCCTGATCTAACCGTCTTCACACCTTAGGAGTATTTCCATGAGCAAGATTCTCGTCATCGGCCAGCAGGCCGAAGGCAAGCTGAACAGCGGTATCGCCAAGGTCGTCAGCGCGGCCAAGGCCGTTGGCGGCGAAATCCATGTCGTCGTCTTCGCAGCCGATGGCAGCGCCGCTGCCGCCCAGGCCGCCGCCATCGACGGCGTCACCAAGGTCATCCAGATCGACCGGGCCGAGAACGACCACGGCCTCGCCGTGATCGTCGAGCCGCAGATCGTTGCCCTCGCCAAGACCGGTTACAGCCACGTGTTCGCGGCGGGCACCACCTTCGGCAAGGACCTGTTGCCACGTGTTGCCGCCAAGCTTGGCGTGCAGCAGGTGTCGGACATCATGGCCGTGCACGGCGCCACCAGCTTCGATCGCCCGATCTATGCCGGCAACGCGATCCTCACCGTCGAAGCCCCGGCCGAGCCTTGCATCGTCGCGACCATCCGTCTGGCCTCGTTCCAGGCGGCCGGCGATGCCGCCGCTGCCGCGCCGATCGAGAAGCAGACGCTCGACGTGAGCTTGCCGACCCACACCCGCTTCGTGAAGCTGGAAGCGCAGAAGAGCGAGCGTCCGGAACTGCAGAGCGCCAACCGCGTGGTCTCCGGCGGCCGTGCGCTGGCATCGAGCGAGAACTTCTCGATCATTTACTCGCTGGCCGACAAGCTGAAGGCCGGCGTCGGTGCCTCGCGCGCTGCCGTCGACTCGGGCTACGTGCCGAACGACATGCAGGTCGGCCAGACCGGCAAGATCATCGCCCCGGAGCTGTACTTCGCGATCGGCATCTCGGGCGCGATCCAGCATCTGGCCGGCATCAAGGACGCGCGGACCATCGTCGCCATCAACAAGGATCCGGAAGCACCGATCTTCGAAGTGGCGGATTACGGCCTGGTCGGCGATCTGTTCACGCTGGTGCCGGAACTCGAATCAAAGGTCTGATTCGCGGCAACATCGCTAGCTGAACCCACGAAGGCCGGGAAACCGGCCTTCGTCTTTTCCGTCACCAGGAAGAAGAATGTGCTCCTGGTCAGTCGAAAGCGGTCTGTTGCCCGAACTCAGCGCGCCGCTTCGGTTCCGCCAACGGCGCGCACGCAGAACACGCAGATCGAACGGATCAGCGCCTCGCGGTCCTTGACCACTTCGCGCGCTGGCCCGATCGGCCCGACCAGCGCTTCGGTGTAGGCGCCGACGATGCAGGCGGCGCTGGCGTCGAGGTTCTGGGCCGGGAATTCACCGTTGGCAACGCCATCGGCCAGGATTGCGCGGATCAGGTCGGCGAAGCGCTTGCGTTCGCGGATGCGGGCGATGTCGACTTCCGGATCGGCCGGTTCGGCAATGAACGCATAAGCCAGGTTCGGGCCGTTCAGCGCCCTGCGAGTGAACGATTCGACGGCTGCGAACAGGCGCTCCGTCGCCGTGCCGGGGCCGGTCCGTATCGCATCGAGGATCTCGATTTCATAGGTCACCGCCGCTGCCAGCACTTCGACGAACAGATCGGTCTTGGCCTTGAAGTGACGGTAGATCACGCCGGTCGACATGCCGGCGACATTGGCTACGGCACTGATCTGCGCGCCGCGCAGACCACCGCCGGCGATCAGGCCGCGGGTGGCTTCGAGGATCCGCTCGCGATTGCTCGCGAGGCGTTCTTCCATCAGTGGAGAGCGGCGATAGGCCAAAGGAAAGGTCTACAAATGATTGGGAATTCAAGAAATGAAGATTACTTCATTTCTTGTGCTAGATTCCGCTCGGCCCATTAGAAAACGCTTCGGAAACCGCTCATGCCTGTCATCGAATCGAAGGTCGATACCCACAGCCCGCAGTTCAAGCAGCACCGTGAGGACCTGCTGGCGAAGATCGCCGAGTTCCGGGCCATCGAGGACAAGGGCCGCGCCGAGGAAGAAACCAAGCGCGCCCGCTATCACCAGCGCAAGCAGCTGCTGCCGCGCGAGCGCGTGCACCTGATGCTCGATCGCGGCTCGCCGTGGCTAGAACTGTCGACGCTCTGCGGCTACAAGATGCACGACGATAAGGACGGCTCGCTGGCCGGCGGCAACATGATCACCGGCATCGGCTATGTGGCAGGCAGCCGCTGCATGGTCATCGCCTCGAACTCGGCGATCAAGGGCGGCACGATGACGCCGTTCGGCGTGCAGAAGACCTTGCGCCTGCAGCAGATCGCGCTCGATCAGAAGCTGCCGGTGGTGTCGATGATCGAATCCGGCGGCGCCAACCTGATGTACCAGGCCGAGCTGTTCATCCCCGGCGGCACCACCTTCGCGAACCAGGCGCGGCTGTCCGCCGCCGGCATTCCGCAGGTGACCATCGTCCACGGTTCGAGCACCGCCGGCGGCGCCTACATGCCCGGCCTGTCCGACTACGTGGTGATGATCCGCAAGAACGCCAAGGTGTTCCTTGCCGGCCCACCGCTGCTGAAAGCCGCGACTGGCGAGATCGCCATCGACGAAGACCTCGGCGGTGCCGAGATGCATACCCAGGTTGCCGGCACCGGCGAGTTCCTCGCCGAGAACGATGCCGACGGTATCCGCATCGCGCGGGACATCGTCCGCAACCTCGACTGGAACCGGAACCGTCCGACTCCGGTGCTGCGCGAAGTCCGCGCGCCGCTGTACGACATCGACGAACTCTGCGGCGTGGTGCCGGCCGACTACCGCAAGCCCTACGACTGCCGCGAAGTGATCGCGCGCCTGGTCGATGGCTCGGAGTTCCTGGAGTTCAAGAACGAGTACGACCAGCAGACCATCTGCGGCCGCGCGGTGATCCACGGCCATCAGGTCGGCATCATCAGCAACAACGGGCCGATCACCATTCGAGGCGCGACCAAGGCCGGCCAGTTCATACAGATGTGCTGCCAGTCGGACATCCCGCTGGTCTATCTGATGAATACCACCGGCTACATGGTCGGCACCGAGAGCGAGCAGGGCGGCATCGTCAAGCACGGCTCGAAGATGATTCAGGCGGTGGCCAACGCCACCGTCCCGCAGATCACCATCGTCATGGGCGGCAGCTTCGGTGCCGGCAACTACGGCATGTGCGGCCGCGGCTTCGGCCCGGAGTTCATCTTCGCCTGGCCCAACTCGCGCACCGCTGTCATGGGCGGCGAGCAGGCTGCGAAAGTGATGAGCATCGTCACCCGCGACAAGTGGATCAAGGAAGGCAAGGCGATCGGCGACGCGGAGGAAGCGCAGTTGGCGGCGATCGAATCGAACATCGTCAAGCAGTTCGATGCGCAGTCCACGGCGTTCGCCGCCAGCGCCCGCCTGTTCGACGACGGCCTGATCGACCCGCGCGATACCCGCAAGGTGCTCGGCATGACCTTGTCGATCTGCCGCGAAGCGCAGGGGCGGACGGTCAAGCCGAACAGCTTTGGTGTTGCGCGGTTCTAGACACACACCCCAAAAGTCTCGTCATTCCGGCGAAAGCCGGAATCCAGTGCGGTGGAGTGCGTCCATTTCGACTCTGGATACCGGCCTTCGCCGGTAAGACAAATCATTGAAGAGAGCATGCCCATGAACTTCACCCACGAACACCAATCCCTCTACGACACGACCAAGAAGTTCGTCGAGACCGAGCTGAATCCCAACGTCAAGGAATGGGAGGAAGCGGGCATCTGGCCGGCGCGTGAAGTGCTGAAAAAGATGGGTGATCTTGGCCTGCTCGGCATCGCCAAGCCGGAAAGTGTTGGTGGCCTTGGGCTCGACTACAGCTATCAAGTCGCGTTCGCCGAAGCGCTCGGTCATTGCAGCTGCGGCGGCTTGCCGATGGCGATCGGCGTGCAGACCGATATGGCCACGCCTGCCCTGGCGCGCTTCGGCAGCGATTACCTGAAAGAGAACTTCCTGAAACCGGCCGTTGCTGGCGATATGGTCGCGGCGATTGCAGTCAGCGAAGCGGGTGCGGGTTCCGATGTCGCCGGCATCAAGACCGTCGCCCGCAAGGTCGGCGATGAGTACGTGATCACCGGCTCGAAGATGTGGATCACCAACGGCACCCAGGCCGACTGGGCCTGCATGCTGGTCAATACGGGAGATCCATCGGTCAACCAGCACGCGTCGAAATCGCTGATCGTGGTGCCACTCGATGCCAAGGGCGTCGATCGCAGCCAGAAGCTCGACAAGCTCGGCCAGCGCTCCAGCGACACGGCGATGATCTTTCTCGATGAAGTGCGCGTGCCGGCGCGCAACCTGATCGGCGAGGAAGGCCGCGGCTTCGTCTACCAGATGCAGCAGTTCCAGGAAGAGCGCCTGTTCCTGTCGGCCAGCATCATCGCGGCGATGGAGCGGGTGATCGCCGATACCGCTGACTACACGCGTCAGCGGAAAGCCTTCGGCGGCTCGCTGCTCGACAATCAGGTGATCAGCTTCCGGCTCGCCGAACTGACTACCGAAGTGGAAGCGCTACGCGCGCTGACCTACCGCGCCACCGCCGAACACATCGCCGGCCGTGACGCGACCATGCTGGCTTCGATGGCCAAGCTGAAGAGTGGCCGTCTGGCGCGTGAAGTCACCGACAGTTGCCTGCAGTACTGGGGCGGCCAGGGCTACATGTGGGAATCGTCGGTCGCCCAGTTCTATCGCGACTTGCGCCTGCACTCGATCGGTGGCGGCGCCGATGAAATCATGCTGAGAATTCTGGCGAAAGGTTTGGGGTACGGGGGCAAGCGGAAGGCTTCGTGAGAAGCATCGTCATCGTGGCAGCAGCAATCGAGCGGCAAGGTGCGACAGGGATTGCCGGACATCAACGGGCAGCCCATCCGGAGGACATTCGATGACGATTCCGCAACACCCCCACTTTCCCACTCGCTTCGAGCGCGGTGTGCTCTACGCCACCTTGAATCGCCCGGAAGCGCGCAATGCGATGACCCAGGACATGGTCCTGGCGATTCGCGCGCTCTTCGAGGCGGTACGCGATGACCGCAGCGTGCGGGCCATCGTGCTGCGCGGCGCCGGTGGTCATTTCTGTGCCGGCGGTGATCTCAAGGAAATGCTCGCCAGCGGCGTGAGCCCGATCGTCGATGGCGAAACCGATCCGATCGCGGTGAACTCGCGAGTCTTCGGCGAAACGCTGCAGCTGATCCAGGCGGCGCCGCAGGTGGTCATCGTCATCTGCGAAGGCGCGGTGCTCGGTGGCGGTGTCGGCCTGACCTGCGTCTCGGACATCGCCTTTGCCAAGCGCGATGCCAAGTTCGGCCTGCCGGAAACCGTGCGCGGCTTGCTGCCGGCGCAGATTGCGCCCTTCGTCGTCGAGCGCATCGGCCTGACTCAGGCGCGTCGGCTGTGCCTGACCGGGGCCTTGTTCGACGGTGCCGAAGCGCTAAGGCTAGGGCTGGTGCATGAAGGCTTTGCCAATGAAGCGGAGCTGTCCGCCAAGCTCGACGCGACTCTGGCGCAGGTACTGAACTGCGCGCCGGTGGCCAACGCAGTCACCAAGGAAATCCTCCTCGACGTCGGCCACAAGTCGATGAGCGTAGTGCTCGACGACGCCGCGCAGAAGTTCGCCGAAGCCGTGCGCGGCAGTGAAGCGCCGGAAGGCGTCACTGCCTTCGTGCAGAAGCGCAAGCCGAAGTGGGCGAACCCGGCGTGAGCCTGGCCGTGCACCTGCCCGCCGATGCCGGCGATGGCCTGAGCACGGCGCGGCTGGTGCTGCGGCGCTACGCGCAGGCCGATCTGCCATCGTTGGTCGCGATGAACGCGGACCCGGCGGTGATGCGCTATCTCGGTGGCGTGCTGACGCCTGAGCAATCGCAGGCGATGTACGAGCAGCGGATCACGGCCTACTACGATCAGCATCCGGGCTTCGGCATCTGGGTAACGTCCTTGCGCACGTCCGGTGAAATCATCGGCATGCACTGCCTGAATCACATCCACGGCGAGCCGCTGATCCAGGTCGGCTATCGCATCGCCCGAGCGCACTGGGGCCAGGGTTACGCCACCGAGATGGCGCTGGCGCTGATGCGCTACGGCTACACGCGGAAGAACCTCGACGTCATCAGCGCGATCACCGATCTCGATCACGTCGTCTCGCAGCGCGTGCTGAGCAACATCGGTCTGACGCGCCTGGCCGACCGCCAGTTTCCCCATCCGAACCTCGTGAGCTGCGGCCCGCTCGCGTACTTCGAAAGCCGCCGTGCCGATTGGCTCGCAGCTTTTGCTCCCCAAGGAATGCCCGCTTGAACATGCCTGCCATGAAGCGTTTCACCAAAGTGCTGGTCGCCAATCGCGGCGAGATCGCCGTTCGCGTGCTGCGGGGTGCGAAGGCCCAGGGCTATCGCACGGTCGCCGTCTACAGCGATGCCGATGCCGGCGCACTGCATGTCCGCGTCGCCGATGAAGCGGTGCGCATCGGCCCGGCGCCGGCGAAGGACAGCTATCTGGTCATCGAGCAGATCATTGCCGCAGCGAAGACCAGCGGCGCTGAAGCAATTCATCCGGGCTACGGCTTCCTGTCCGAGCGCGCCGACTTCGCGCGCGCCGTGCAGGACGCCGGCCTGATCTTCATCGGCCCCGATCCGGCGTCGATCGATGCGATGGGCAACAAGAGCGCCTCGAAGATCCGCATGCTCGCGGCCGGTGTGCCCTGCGTGCCCGGCTATCAGGGTGATGATCAGACCGATGCGACCCTGATCGCCGAAGCGA
>NZ_JAHFRY010000078.1 GCF_023266035.1 Nevskia sp. | reverse complement strand
CTACGCGGCTGCTGCGCTGCGCAGCGCGATGCCGGACAACACGCTGCGCAGCCTGCTGGTCGACGGCATGCTGCTCGGCGCTGGCAGCGTCGTCGTGTTCCTGCCGCAGATCCTGCTGCTGTTCCTATTCATCCTGGTGCTGGAAGAATCCGGCTATCTGCCGCGCGCCGCCTTTCTGCTCGATCGCCTGATGATCGGTGCCGGGCTTACCGGGCGCTCGTTCATTCCGCTGCTGTCGAGTTTTGCCTGCGCGGTGCCAGGAATCATGGCTGCACGTACGATCCAGGATCCGCGCGATCGCCTGGCGACGATCCTGGTGGCGCCACTGATGACCTGCTCGGCGCGGCTGCCGGTCTATGCGCTGCTGATCGGCGCCTTCATCCCGGAACGCACGGTGGGCGGCGTCTTCAACCTGCAGGGTCTGGTGCTGTTTGCGCTCTACGTCGCCGGCATCGTCTCGGCGCTGGCCGTCGCCTACGTCATGAAGCTGGTTCGTCGCGACAAGGCCGAGCATTCGCTGCTGCTGGAACTGCCGTCATACCGCTTGCCGCACGTGACGGACGTGCTGATCGGCCTGTGGGAGCGCGCCAGCATCTTTCTGAAGCGAGTCGGCGGCATCATTCTCACGCTGACCGTGCTGCTCTGGTTCCTGTCCACCTATCCCGTCGCTCCCGAAGGCTTCGTGGGCGCAGCGATCGATTACAGCTATGCGGGCCGCATCGGCAAAGCCATGGAAGCGCTGTTCGCGCCGATCGGTTTCAACTGGCAGATCTGCATCGCGCTGATTCCGGGCTTGGCGGCGCGCGAGGTTGCGGTCAGCTCGCTGGCGACGGTCTATGCGGTATCGGCCACCGGTGACGAAGCCGCCGGACAACTGCTGCCGCTGATCGCCGCGCAATGGTCGCTGGCCACCGCGCTCAGCCTGATCGTCTGGTACGTGTTCGCGCCGCAGTGTGTGTCGACCCTGGCCGTGATCCGCCGCGAAACCCAGTCCTGGAAGATCGTGGCGCTGGCCACCGGCTATTTGTTCGCACTGGCCTACGGCGCGTCCTGGATCACCTTCCGCATCGTGAGCGCGCTGACATGAGCGCCGCCGCGACCGCTACTGGATTCGGCGGCCTTGTCGAAACCGTGGTGGTCGCGGTGATCGTCGCTGCGTTCGCCTGGCGTGGCTTGCGCCAATTGCTGCCGTCGGTGCACCGGCGGCTGGTCAACGGCCTGCGCCGGGCGCTGGGGCTCAAGGTCGCCGAACCTCCGAGTACGGCTGCAGGCTGCGACAGCGGCTGCGGCACCTGCAACAACTGTGGCACGACGAAAACCCAATCGCCGGCGACAGGCGAAGCACCGCTGCATTTCCAGCCACGCAAGCCCTGAGAGATATCGGAGTCGTGCTTTTCGTTCGGCAAACGAAGTGCGCATTCAAAAGTGATTGCAGCGACCGGTTGTCATCCCTACAATGCGCGCCTCGGACAGTTAGCTCAGTGGTAGAGCATCGCCTTCACACGGCGGGGGTCACAGGTTCAAGCCCTGTACTGTCCACCAGACAAGTATCCAGAGAAAGTTCTGGTAAAACAAAAAGCCCCTATTTCTAGGGGCTTTTTCGTTTCTGCAGCGTTCATCGCCACCATCAGCCATGCGGCAGCCGCAGGCCCAGTTCGACGATCTTGATGCCGTCCATCTTGCGGACCACCAGTTCCATGTCGCCGAGCCGCAGACGGTCGCCGACCACGGGCTTGTGCAGCACGCTGGTGATGAACGCCGACAGGGTCCAGCCAGTTGTCGACTCCGGCACCTCGACGCCATAGGCGCTGACCAGATCGGCGACCTGCGCCTCGGGGCTGATCACGAACTCGCCGAAGTAGCGTTGCTGTTCGACGGCCTGCTGGCCGCTGGTCGACTGGAACAGCTGGTCGAGTTCCGGCAGTTCGGCTTTCGACACGATCAGCGACAGGTAATCGCCGCCTTTCAGTGTGCCCCAGTCGCGATACGGCACCAGCTTGCCGGCGCGGGTCAGGCTGACGATGCGCGAATGATCCTCGATCGGCAGCTGTTTCGGCTTCTTGCCGACCAGGGCGCTGGTCCGCGCCAGACGGTAGCTGACCATCTCGTAGCCGCGGGTACCGGGCAGGTCGATGTCGGCACGGCGCACGCGCGTGGTGATCGGCGGCATCTGCAGGCCGAGCAGGCGCGCGGCGGGCGCCACCGTCCAGCCCTGGACGATCAGCGAGACCAGCACGATGAAGAAGGCCACGTCGAAGAACAGCGTCGCGTTCTCGAGGCCTGCCAGCAGCGGAAAAGTCGCCAGCACCATCGGCACCGAACCGCGCAGGCCAACCCAACCGAGATAGACCTGTTCGCGCCACGGGAAGTGGAATGGCAGCAGGGACACGGCAACCGCCACCGGTCGGGCGATGAAGATCAGCACCGCGGCGGTGATCAGCGCAGGAATCGCTTCGTCGACCATCCGGCTCGGCGTGGCGAGCAGGCCGAGGACCAGGAACATGCCGATCTGTGCCAGCCAGGCGATGCCATCCTGAAAGCGCTTGATGCTGGCGAAGGCGCGCACCGGCTGGTTGCCGAACATCAGGCCGGCGAGATAGACGGCGAGGAAGCCACTGCCACCGAGCGAAGCGGTGACGCCGTAGATCAGCAGGCCGCCGAACATGGTCAACAGCGGATATAGCGAATCGCCGAGTTCGACTTCGTTGATCGTGCGGATCAGCAGATAGCCGCCGGCATAACCGAGGCCGACGCCGAGCGCGATCTGGGTGACCAGCAGTTCGGCGACTTCCATGACGCCGTAGGTCTCCGGCGCCAGCACGTAATGAACGAGGCCGATGGTCAGCATCACCGCCATCGGATCATTGGTGCCGGACTCGATCTCCAGCGCCGAGCTGATGCGATTGTTCAGACGTACCGAACGGGTCGACAGCAGCGAGAACACCGCGGCGGCGTCGGTCGAGCCGACGATCGCGCCGATCAGCAGGCCTTCGGCGATCGGCAGATGGAACAGCCAGGCGGCAACCGCGCCGATGATCGCCGTGGTGATCAGCACCCCGACGGTAGCCAGCATCAGCGCCGGCCTCAGGCCGACACGGAAATTGGATAGCGGCGTGCGCAAGCCACCGTCGAACAGGATCAGCGCCAGTGCCGCAGTGCCGGCCAGATTGGCCGCCGAATAGTCGGCGAACTTGATGCCGCCGGGGCCGTCTTCACCCGCCAGCAGGCCGACGATCAGAAACACCAGCAACAGCGGCACACCCAGTCGCGGCGTGATCGCCGTCGCCAGGATGCTGATCAGGAACAGCGTGCCTGCGACGAGAATGCTGTGGCTTGCGACTTCCATCGGGGACGGCGGGTGCTGGTGACGGGCGGGGCCGGATGGCTGCCTTCAGGGAGATGCTAGCGGATCGCGCGCCAGCAAACCGGGCGATCGTGCACAGACTGCAGCAATTGATGAAATCAGCCTTGCGCCGAGCGGCCGTGTGCAGCGAACAGACGCGGGGCCCGTTCTCCCGCCAGCGCTATTGCGCAGGTGCGGGAACTGCAGCCAGACCTTTTTGTCATACTCGCGCCCTCATTGAAGCCCGCTGCCGAACCCATGAAATCGACCCTCGTTGCTGCTGCTCTGCTGTTCATTGCCGTTGTGGTACCGGCACACGCGGGGGACGCTGCCGCTGAGAAGATTGCCAAGCAGCTCGGCCTCAAGGCGGAGAACATTCGGCCATCACCGATCGCTGGCGTCTACGAGATCCAGCACGAGCGCGAGTTTGCCTATGTCACCGCCGATGCCCGCTATCTGCTCCGTGGCGATCTCGTCGATCTGAAAACCGGTGAAGAGCTGACCGAGGTGCATCGCCGCACCGATCGCCTCGAAGTGATCGGCAAGCTGGCCCAGAACAAGCTGATCGAGTTCGCGCCGGCACCGCCGCAGATCGCCAAGTACACGATCACCGTGTTCACCGATGTCGACTGCGGCTACTGCCGCAAGCTGCATTCGGAGATTGCCCAGTACAACGCCCAGGGCATTGCGATCCGCTACGCGTTCTTCCCGCGCTCGGGCCCGGATACCGATTCCTGGCGTACCGCCGAAGCAGTGTGGTGCTCGGCCGATCGGCAGAAGGCGCTGACCCAAGCCAAGACCGGCGCGACGATCAAGGGCAAGCTCTGCGACAACCCGATCGCCGAGGAGTATCAGCTGGCTCAGGACCTCGGCATTCGCGGCACACCGATGATGGTGTTCCCGAACGGCGAAGTGTTCCCCGGCTACATCCCGGCAACGGCGCTGGCACAGAAGCTGGCCGAAGTGAGCGCCAAGCCGAAGGGCTGATCCAAAGCCGATCGCAGCGGCTTCACCTCATGCGGTAGCCGACACCCGGCTCGGTGACGATCAGGCTCGGCTGCTCGGGATTCGGTTCGAGCTTGGCGCGCAGCTGCCGGATGTAGACGCGCAGATAGGCAACGTCGCCAGCATCGTCCTGCTGCCAGACCTCGCGCAGCAGGTGGCGATGGGTCAGCACCTTGCCGGCGTGAATCACCAGCTGCTGAAGGATTCCGTACTCCTTCGGTGACAGCCGCACTTCGGCACCATCGCGCAGCACCACCCGGCGCACCAGATCGACACTCAGGCCCTCTCGCACGAACAGCGGCGGGGTGCCCTGGCTCTGCATGCGGTGACGGAGTGCGGCACGAATGCGGGCCAGCAGTTCGTCGACGCTGAATGGCTTGGTCACGTAGTCATCGGCGCCGGCATCGAGTGCGCGCACTTTGCCGTCATCGTCGGTGCGGCTGGACAGCACGATGATCGGCACCGCCGAATCGGCGCGCAGCACCTCGATCACCTTCAGACCATCGCCATCGGGCAGGCCCAGATCGAGCAGGATCAGGTCCGGCCGTTCGCTGGCTGCCACCGCCAGCGCCTCGGCGATGCTGCCGGCTTCGAGCACCTTGTAATCGTTGACCTGCAGCGTATTGCGCAGCAGCCGGCGGATCGGCAGTTCATCGTCGACGATCAGCACGCGGCCTTGGTCCAGGCTCATGGCGATGGGATCGCGTCGGGCAGCAGTGCCGGCGCTTCGGCAATCAGTTCTGGCGAGAACTCGATCAGGAACTCCGCGCCGTGCGCGCCGCTGACTTCGTTGCGGTTGCGGGCATGGATGCGGCCACCCATGGCCAGCACGAAGCCGCGACAGATCGCCAGGCCCAGACCAGTGCCGGCACGGGCGCGGTCGGCGTCTTCGCGCACCCGATAGAACTTGTCGAAGATGCGATCGAGGTCAGCCGGGGGCAGACCAGGGCCGTCATCGCGGACGACGATGACGATGCTGAAGCGATGGCGGCTGACGCCGACCTCGATGGTGCTGCCGGCCGGCGTGTATTTCGCCGCGTTGTCGAGCAGGTTGACCAGCACCTGATCCATCAACGCTTCGTCGAGCAGCAGCATCGGCAGGCCGGGTGGAATGCTCAGCTTCAGCTTGTGCCCGGTCAGCGCCGGCTGGCAGCGGCGCACCGCGGCGGCGATCAGATCAGCGAGATCGCAGGGCTCGCGCCGCGCTTCCAGCGCGCCGGCATCGATGCGGGTCATGTCGAGCAGATTGGCGACATAGCGGTTCAACCGCTCGGCTTCGTCCTGGGCGCTGCCCAGCAGCTCGTCACGGGTCGCCTCGTCATAGCGGGTGCCGAATGAACGCAGGCTCGCCAAGGTGCCGATGATCGAGGCCAGCGGCGTGCGCAGATCGTGGGATACCGAGGTCAGCAGAGAGGCACGCAGCTTTTCGGTCTCGGCCAGCATCCGCGCCTGATCGACATCCTTGGCCAGCCGGATCCGCTCGGTGGCGATCGCCGCCAGATCGACCAGCGCATCGAGCAGTCGGCGATCATCCGGCGTCAGACGGAAATCCGGCTGTGCGCGGCTGATGCCGACCACGCCGCGCGTGCCCTGGCCGGTACGCAGCGGCAGGAACAGACAGCGGCCGCCGGGCAGGGTATCGGTGCCGCGGCCGGTCGGCTGGTTGCGATCCCAGCACCAGCTCGCGGCGGCGAGATCGGCCTCGTCGAGCACGGTTTCGGCTGGCGAACTGGCCATCGTCTTCAGCCGGCCCCTGGCATCCGGCAGCAGCAGCAGCGCGTCGACTTCCAGCATGTTGGCGATCTGCGCGGCGGTGACCGCCATCAGCGTGTCGAGCTTGCGGATGCCGGCCAGCTTGCGGCTGAAGGCGAGCAGCTCGGCCGTGGTCAGCGCCTGATCGTGGGCGGTTTCGGCATGCAGTCGCTCGCGTGCGGTCAAGGTGCTGGTCAGCACCGCGGCGGCGCAGAAGAAGATCAGCGCCAGTACCTGGCTCGGATCGGCAACATTGAAGGTGTAATGCGGTTCGGTGAAAAAGAAGTTGTAGGCCAGCGTGCTGGAAACCGACGCGAAGATCGACGCACCAAGGCCATAGCGGGTGGCGCTCCACAGCACGGCCGCGAGATAGACCAGCGAGATGTTCGGCACCGATACCAGCGCATCGAGCACGCGGCCGACCAGGGTCGCCGTGGCAACCATGAAGCCGGTGCTGACGTAGGCGGAAATCTCGCGGCTGGCCGGGCGCCTTGGCCGAGGGACCGGCGTGCCGTCACCCTCGTCGGTGCCGGGCACTGCTGCCGGATCTTCGGCCAGGATGTGCAGGTCGATACCGCCGGCATCGCTCAGCAACTCGGTGACCACCGAGCCGTGCCGCCAGGCGAACCACCAGGGTCGCGTGGTCTTGCCGACGACGATCTGGGTGATGTTGTTGTTGCGCGCCCAGCCGAGCAGGTCGGCCGCGATATGCCGCGAGCCGGGCAGGCTCAGTGTTTCCGCGCCCAGCGATTCGGCCAGCCGCAGGGTGTCGGCGATCCGCGTCTGCGCCTTCTCGCCGAGTGACCGGGTGCGGGTGGTCTCCACATGCAGCGCGAACCAGGGCGCGTTCAGTCGATCGGCAATGCGCTTGGTCCGCCGCACCACTTCAGCCGCGGCCGGCGATTCGTTGATGCAGACCATCAGCCGCTCGCCAGCCGCCCAGGGCCCGCGGATCGCGTGGCTGCGCATGTAGGCGCGCATCTGGTCATCGACCCGCTCTGCGGTACGACGCAGTGCCAGTTCGCGCAGCGCGGTGAGATTGCCCGGCTTGAACCAGTTCTTCAGCGCCGCCTGCGCCTGCGCTTCGGCGTAGACCTTGCCGTCGTTCAGGCGCTCGATCAATTCCTGCGGCGTCAGATCGACGATCTCGACTTCGTCGGCGGTATCGAAGACCTGGTCGGGCACCGTCTCGCGCACCCGCACGCGAGTGATCCGGGTCACCACATCGTTGAGGCTTTCGATGTGCTGGATGTTCAGGGTCGACCAGACATCGATGCCGGCAGCGAGCAGCTCGGCAACGTCCTGATAGCGCTTCGGATGCCGCGAGCCTTCGGCGTTGCTGTGCGCCAGCTCGTCGACCAGCACCAGCTGCGGGCGACGGCGCAGCAGGCCGTCGAGGTCCATCTCCTGCAGCATCCGGCCGCGATAGGGAATGTCGCGACGCGGCTGCAGCTCCAGGCCTTCGGTCAACGCCAGCGTGTCACGGCGGCCATGGGTCTCGACGATGCCGATGACCACGTCGACACCTTCGCTGCGCTTGCGATGCGCCGCTTTCAGCATCGCGCAGGTCTTGCCAACGCCGGGTGCGGCGCCGAGAAAGATCCGCAACTGGCCGCGCGTTGCGTCCCGCGTCGCTTCCAGCAGCGCTTCCGGTGACGGACGTTCCCGCTCGTCGGCGCTCATCGTTCAGCTTTCGCTGCGCACACGTCGCATGACCTTGATCCGCTCGATGCGCGGGCCGGTGACTCTCTGCACAGTGATCTCGTGCGCACCGATGACAATCAGATCGCCGCGCACCGCGATGCGATCGAGCTTCTGCATCACCAGCCCGGCCACGGTATCGACATCCTCGCTGCCATCGATCTCGGCACCGAGCACGCGCTCCAGCCGGTAGACCGGCGTGTCGCCACGGAGCAGCAGGCTGCCATCGGCAAGATGGACGATGCGGCGATCGACCTGACCAGCGCGGCGCGGCTCGTACTCGTCGACGATCTCGCCGAGCATCGCTTCGAGCACGTCTTCCAGAGTCACGAAGCCATCCATCGTGCCTTCGAAATCATCGACCAGCGCCAGATGCGGCGCGCCCTGGCGGAAGCGGCGCAGCACTTCGAGTGCCGGCGTGTCTTCGCGGAAACGATGGATGTCGCGCGCCAGGCGGCGCAGGCGCAAGCCGTAATCGTCGCCCGCTGGTTCGAGCAGGAGATCCTTGACGTGAACGACGCCGACGATGGCCTCGTCCTCATCGAGCAGCGGATAACGGCTGTAGCCGTACTTCTGGACGATGCGGCGCACCTCGGCGTGGCTGCAGTCGTGATCCAGGCCGATCATCTCGCGGCGCGTGCGCATCAGATCGCTGGCGACCAGATCCTGCAGTTCCAGCGTATGCGCCAGCATGATGTTGAGGTTGGACTCCGGCTTGTCGCCGGCGGCATGGCTGAGATGCAGGATCATCTTCAGCTCGTCATGCGTATAGCTGTTGTTGGCATCGTGGCCGCCGGTGCCTTCAAGGCCGGCCGCCTTCAGCGCGATGTTGGCGCTGCGGTTCAGCAGTTCGATCGCCGGATACATCAGCCAGTAGAACGCGTACAGCGGAGCCGCCGTCCACAGCGACACGCCTTCCGGCTGGCGGATCGCCATCGACTTCGGCGCCAGCTCGCCGATGACGATATGCAGGAACGAGATCACCGTGAACGCGACGATGAACGCGATCGTGTGCACGGTACGTTCGCTGTCGATGCCGGCCATCGTCAGCAGCGGTTCGAGCAGGCTGGCAAACGCCGGTTCGCCGACCCAGCCGAGGCCGAGCGAGGACAGCGTGATCCCGAGCTGGCAGGCCGACAGATAGGTATCGAGCTGGCCGTGCACCTTGCCGAGAATGCGGCCGCGCCAGCCGTTCTGGGCGCTGAGCTCCTGAGCTCGTGTCGAGCGCAGTTTGACCAGCGAAAATTCTGCGGCGACGAAGAAGCCGTTGAGCACCACGAGCGCGAGTGCCAATGCGACCAGCAACGCGTTGTCGAATGAAGACATGAGACCGTGCGGCATACCCCAGGATGGAGGCCGGGGGCAGTATATCGTCCGCTAGACAAAGGCCTGTCATGGCCGACGCGGGCTCAATGTCGAAGGATTTCTTGGTTCGGAGGAATCGCCTCCCAGTGGGTTGATCGAGGTATGAAACGGTTCAGGGCTGGGCAGCGGCGATCGGCGCGAGCTGGTCCAGCGCCAGGTTCAGCACCAGCACGTTGACCACCGGCTCGCCGATCAGGCCGAGCGCATCGTGTTCGGCCTTGGCGGCCACCAGGTCACGCAGCTTCTGCGCATCGAGCTTGCGAGCCTTGGCAATGCGCGGCAACTGGAATTCTGCCGCGGCCAGCGAGATCTGCGGATCGAGCCCGCTGCCGGACGTAGTGACCAGATCGACCGGTACCGCGGCATTCGGATTCTCCGCAGCGAGCTTGTCGGCATCGGCCTTGACCCGGTCGAGCAGTGCTTTCGAAGTCGGCCCCAGATTCGAGCCGCTCGACGACGACGCGTTGTAGGGATCAGGCGAGGTCGCCGACGGCCGTCCATGGAAGTACTGCTCGCCGGCGAAACTCTGGCCGATCAGCTCGGAGCCGATCACCTTGCCATCGCGCTCGATCAGACTGCCGTTGGCCTGATGCGGAAACAGCGCCTGGGCAAGGCCGGTGATCGCCAGCGGGTAGGCGATGCCGGTCAGTGCGGTGAACAGCACCAGCAGGACGATGGCGGGACGTAGTTGTTGCAGCATGGAAGTGCTCCTTGAATCTGAGTTCGGGCGGCCCTCGGCCGCCGGCTTGGTATCCGAAAATGGTGTCGGTGAAGCGGGCGCGGCCCGCCCTACGCCAGGCCGAGCGCAGTGATGGCGAGATCGATCAGCTTGATGCCGATGAACGGCGCGATCAGGCCGCCGCCGCCGTAGATCGCGAGATTGCGGGCCAGCAGCTGACCGGCGCCGACCGGGCGATAACGCACGCCGCGCAGCGCCAGCGGAATCAGCACGATGATGATCAGCGCGTTGAAGATGATCGCCGACAGGATCGCGCTCTGCGGGCTGTGCAGGCCCATCACGTTCAGCGCATCCAGCTGCGGATAGAACGAGGCGAACAGCGCCGGCACGATGGCGAAATACTTGGCGACGTCGTTGGCGATCGAGAACGTGGTCAGCGCGCCGCGGGTCATCAGCAATTGCTTGCCGATGCCGACGATCTCGATCAGCTTGGTCGGATCGGAATCGAGATCGACCATGTTGCCGGCCTCGCGCGCCGCCACGGTGCCGGTCTGCATGGCGACACCGACATCGGCCTGGGCCAGCGCCGGCGCGTCATTGGTGCCGTCGCCGCACATCGCCACCAGACGGCCACCGGCCTGCTCCTTGCGGATCAACGCCAGCTTGTCTTCCGGCGTCGCCTGGGCGAGGAAGTCATCGACACCGGCTTCGGCAGCGATCGCCGCCGCAGTCAGCGGGTTGTCGCCGGTGATCATCACCGTGCGGATGCCCATGCGGCGCAGTTCGGCGAAGCGCTCCTTGATGCCTCCCTTGACGATGTCCTTGAGGTGGATGACGCCGAGCACGCGCTCGTCGCGGACCACCGCCAGCGGCGTGCCGCCGAGTTTCGAGATCCGTTCGGCGATCGCTTTCAGCTCTGCCGGCACGGCGCGGCTGCCGCCGAGACGGCTGACGTAGTCGATCACTGAATCGACCGCGCCCTTGCGAATGACCGCACCGTCGATATCGATGCCGGACATCCGTGTCTGCGCGGTGAACGGAATGAATCGGGCACCCGAGCCAGCCAGATCGCGGCCGCGTAGGCCGTACTTCTCCTTGGCCAGCACCACCACGCTACGGCCTTCCGGGGTTTCGTCGGACAGGCTGGCGAGCTGGGCTGCTTCGGCCAGTTCGCGATCGGTGACGCCAGGCACCGGCACGAACTCGGCAGCCTGACGATTGCCCAGGGTGATGGTGCCGGTCTTGTCGAGCAGCAAGGTGTCGACATCGCCCGCCGCTTCCACCGCACGGCCGGACAGCGCCAGCACGTTGAAGCGCACCAAGCGGTTCATGCCGGCAATGCCGATCGCCGACAGCAGGGCGCCGATGGTGGTCGGAATCAGGGTCACGAACAGTGCGACCAGCACGATCACCGGCACGTCGCCGCCTGCGTACCTGGCGAAGCTCGGGATCGAGGCGACGGCGAGCACGAAGATCAGGCTCAAGCCGGCGAGCAGGATGTTCAGCGCCAGCTCGTTCGGTGTCTTCTGGCGCGAGGCGCCTTCGACCAGGGCGATCATCCGGTCGAGAAAGCCCGAGCCGGGTGCTGCGGTGATCCGCACGATGATGCGATCCGACAGCACGCGCGTGCCGCCGGTGACCGCCGAGCGATCGCCGCCCGCTTCGCGGATCACCGGGGCCGATTCGCCGGTGATCGCCGATTCATCGATGGTCGCGATGCCTTCGATCACTTCGCCATCGGCCGGCACCAGATCACCGGTTTCGGCGACCACGCAGTCACCGGCCTTGAGCACCGTGGCCGGCACCTTGATCTCGTCGGTGCGATTGGCGCTGAGCTTGCGGGCGACGGTCTGGGTGCGGGTCAGCCGCAGGCTTGCGGCCTGCGCCTTGCCACGGCCTTCGGCCAGCGCTTCGGCAAAGTTGGCGAACAGCACGGTGAACCACAACCAGACGATCACCTGGGCCGAGAACAGCAGCGGCGCGCCGGTCGATGCGCCGATCGCGGCATCACGGATGAACAGCACGCTCGCCAGCAGCGACACCAGCGCGGTGATGAAGATCACCGGATTCTTGGCCAGACTCTTCGGATGCAGCTTGATGAAGGCGTCGCGCAGCGCTGGTATCAGCAAAGCACGGGCGAAGAGTTGGGTTGACTGAGTTTTCATTGCCATTTATCTCGAACGGTCATCCCGGCGAAAGCCGGGATCCAGAGCCAGCGAAGAGCGTCCGCTCCGACTCTGGATGCCGGCTTCCGCCGGCATGACGATAGGGATGATTCAGAACGTGGAACCGGCAAGCATCGCCAGGTGCTCGACCACTGGCCCCAGCGCCAGCGCCGGGAAGTAGGTCAGGCCGCCGACGATCACCACGATCGCCACCAGCAGGCCGATGAACAGCGGGCCGTCGGTTGGGAAGCTGCCGGAGGTGGTCGGCGATTTCGATTTCATCGCCATCGAACCGGCCACCGCCAGCATCGGCACGATCACCGCGAAGCGGCCGATCAGCATCGCGGCGGCCAACGTCAGGTTCCAGAACGGGGTGTTGGCGGTCAGGCCCGCAAAGGCGCTGCCGTTGTTGCCGACCGCCGAGGTGTAGGCGTAGAGCATTTCGCTGAAGCCATGCGGGCCGGCATTGGCCAGACCTTTCAGGGCGACCGGCGAGACGCTGGCGACGGCCAGGAAGCCGAGCAGCGCCAGCGGCATGCTCAGGATAGCCAGCACGGTGAGCTTGATCTCCCGCGCTTCGATCTTCTTGCCCAGGTATTCCGGCGTGCGGCCGACCATCAGACCGGCGATGAACAGCGCGACGATGGCGAACAGCAGCATGCCGTAGAGGCCGCTGCCGACGCCGCCGAACACCACTTCGCCGAGCATGATGTTGACCAGCGGCACCGCGCCGCCCAGGGGCGTGAAGCTGTCGTGCATCGCGTTGACCGCGCCGCAGGAGGCATCGGTGGTCACTGTCGCGAACAGGGTCGAGGCGGCGATGCCGAAGCGCGCTTCCTTGCCTTCCATGTTGCCGCCGGACTGCACGAGGCTGGCGGTCTGGTCGATGCCCATCGCGGCGAACGCCGGGTTGCCCGCGCTTTCCGCCCAGAACGAGGCACCAGCGCCGGCCAGGAACAGCAGCGCCATCGCGCTGTAGATCGCCCAGCCCTGCAGCTCGTTCTTGACCATGCGGCCGAAGGTGTTGGTCAGCGCGGCCGAGATCAGGAAGATCGCCAGCATCTGCACGAAGTTGGCGAGCGCCGTCGGGTTCTCAAACGGGTGCGCGGCATTGGCATTGAAGAAACCGCCACCATTGGTGCCGAGCATCTTGATCGCGACCTGGGACGCCACCGGCCCTTGGGCGATCAACTGCTTCGCGCCTTCCAAGGTCGTGGCTTCGGTAGCGCCGATGAAGTTCTGCGGCATGCCCTGCCAGACCAGAAACAGCGCCAGCGGAATCGCCAGCGGCAGCAGCACGTAGAGCGTGGCGCGGGTCATGTCGACCCAGAAGTTTCCTAATCCTGGGCCCAGCCCTTTGCCTTTCTCGCGAGCGAAGCCGCGGATCAGCGCGATCGCCAGCGCAATGCCGGTGGCCGCCGACAGGAAATTCTGCACCGCAAGGCCGAACATCTGCGTGCCGTGCGACATCGTTGATTCGCCGCCGTAGCTCTGCCAATTGGTATTGGTGACGAAGCTCACCGCCGTGTTCAGGCTGAGATCGCCGGTGAGCGCGCCGTAGCCCTGCGGATTCAGCGGCAGCCAGCCCTGCAACTGCTGAATCGCGAACAGCAGCAGATAGCCGCCGAGGCTGAAGATCAGCATCGCCGTCGCGTAGCGGATCCAGGTCTGATCCTCGTCGCTGCGAACGCCGGCCAGCGTGTAGAAGCCGCGTTCTACCGGCCCGAGGACGATCGACAGCCAGGTGCGTTCACCGTCGAACACCCGCTTCAGATAGCCACCGAGCGGCCGTGTCGCCAGGGTCAGGATCAGCAGGAACAGCGCGATCAGCAGCCAGCCGTCCAGGGTCGCCGAAGCCGTCACTGGAATTTCTCCGGCTTCAGCAGGGCATAGCCGAGATAGGCCAGCAGGATCAGGACGGCAAACGCCCCCAGCCAATGATCAAAGCTCATCCTCGTGCCCTCAGATGCGATCGCAAAAGAGCACGTAGGAAATCAGTACCGCGAAACCGGCAACGCCGAGCAGCAGCAGGAACATCGTCATCGAAATCGCTCCAACGCCGGCAAGCTCCGGCCCGTGCATTGGGCGCCGGGTGGCCGTTGGGTTTCGAGACGTCGCGCGGGTGGAAAAAATAAAGAACGCGTAAAGATCGGGCGGGCGGCGCGTCATTCTGCGTAGGAGCGCGCCAATCGATTGGCGGCGCTGAGCCCTCTCTCCTGGGACAGGGGAGACCAGAGTTCTTACGGCGCGGGCGCGCGCTCGACCGGCGCCGCCGTCGTCTTCTCGGCCTCGCGCGGCGGCTCGATCTTCTGCGGGGCCTGTTCGATGACCGGGGTGGCACTGGTCTCGGACAGGCTCTGCGCCGCGTCAACCTTGGCTCCGGAGCGAACCGCGTCGACCACCAGACTGTCGCGGCGCACCGCGGCTTCGGTGGTCTTGACGCTGGCACCGGATTGCAGCGAGGAAATCGCCGAATTGACGATGCTCGCGCAGCTGGTGCAACGCGTCTTCACCAGCAGCTTCTTCAGATCGCGATTGGCGGTGTCCGGGCCGCTGGCGCTGCCGGTGATGCGCAGCACTTCGCTGCGATACCAGCGCTCCAGCAGGCCGGAGGCATTGCTGACCCCGGCGACCAGGTAGGCGCGTGATTCGGCGTCGATCGCCGGAATCGCTTCGGCGGTGTTCAGACGGCGCAGCGCCAGTTCGGTCTGGGCGGCGTCCTCGCTGCTCGGGGCGTCGTCATCGTCGGCATAGCGATGGACGACGGTGTCGACGGCGTCGATCGCCCGGAAGCCATCGAGCAAGGTCGCCCAGGTACGGCGCGTGGTTGGCGTGGCGCTGGCCAGGGCTTCGTCGAGGCAGGCATCGAGCCGCGTCGAACGGGCCGCCATGTAGCGCTGCCAGTAGCTGTAGCGCGGGCTGTCGGTGCCGGGCAGCGCCAGCCGCTGATAACGCCAGGCGGCGCGCGACAGGCGATCGATCGAACCGCCGGATTCGCGGATGTCGGCCAGCACGATGCGCCGCTTCAGCAGCAGGTCTTCGAGGAACGCCTGGCGGCCGGTCAGCGCGCCGGTGGCAATGGCATCGGCGGTCTTCGCCAGGGTGGCGCGATCGGTGGCGCAGGGCCCGCCCTGGGCGACCAGATCATCGATCGGCCGGTAGTCGCTGACTCTGAGATCGAACAGCAGATACGGCGTGGTGAACGGCACGCTCTTGCCATCCTTCTGGACGCAGAGCTTCGGGTTCTCGATTTCCAGGCTGCAGAGATCGACTTCGGTCGCTACCGGCGGCCGCTTCTTGTCTTCATTGAGCAGCACGAAAGCGACCACGCGGCCATCAAGACCATCGAGCGTGTCGGAGACCTGGAAGGTGTATTCCTTCTTGCGCTCCCACTTGCGGTTGGCGCTGGTCGCCGACTTCTCCAGCATCGGCACGACGAAGGTCTGGAACGCGGTGATCGGCACGCCGCCGAGCACAGTGGCGACACCGGTGATCGCCGCCGGCGTCTTCTTGATCGTTTCCATCAGCGGGCCGAGCGTCGCGGCGCCGCTTTCGGTGACGCCGCGGACGATCAGGGTCAAGGTCGCCGCACCGGTCAGCGAACCGGCCTTGACGACGATGCCGCCGGCCAGGGTGCGGGCGGTCAGATCCTCGCTGGTCGCCTTGTCGACGTCGTAGCTGAGCAGCGGCACTTCCGGCGCCACCGCGTCACGGCCCGGGCCGGCGAGCGGCTGCAGCTTGGCGGTGACCACGATCAGCTTCGGCGCATCGCTGCCATAGAACTTCAGCCGCTCGGCGTCGTCACCGATGTTGCTCGACACCTGCACCTGCAGATAACCGTCCTCGCCGAGTTCGGAAACCCGCGCGCCCGGTGCATGGCCAAGCTCCACCGTCGCGGTTTCGATGAAGCGGGATGACGAGGCACAGCCGCTCAGCAGCAACAGCGGAACGACGGCGGCGAGGGCGAGGCGGGCGCGAAGCATCATTGGGAAGCCGACAAAAGTGGATCGATGGGTGTCGAGGCAGCAACACGAGGGACAGCGTAAAGCCTGCAGCGGTTCAGTCGGCAATCCGGTCTGATGACATCGGCAGCCAGCTCGCGGTCGCCGTCAACACCAGCCCGGCGCGGATCGCACGGCCTGGAAACACCTTGCCGATAGCATCGACATAGGCGTCCATCTGGCTGCGATGCTGCTGCGCGAGGCTGGCGACATCCGGGCGCGGCGCGGTCTTGTAATCGACGACCCACAGCTGCGTGCCGTCGTCGATCAGGCGGTCGATGATGCCGCTGCGCGGCGTGCCGTCATCGGCCTGCCACTGCACCGGCACTTCGTTCCAGGCCCGCACAAGCCGTGCCGGATCGAACAGCATCGCCAGCGCCGGGCTGGCCAGCACGGTTCGCGCTTCGGCCAGCCAGCCATCAGTGAGGCTCGGGTCGACGATCTCGCCGAACTGGGCTTCCAGCTGGGCGACCAGACCGTCTGCACGGAGTGCGAGACCACGCACCAGTTGCTCGATCAGCCAGTGGATCGCCCGGCCACGCAGCACGGCATCGGGATCGCGTGCCGCGCCGTGACCGGACGGTGTCACGCCCGTGCGCAGCAACGCCGGCAGGCGTTCACGCAGACGCGGTGATTCGGCGGGCGCTGCCGCAGTGGTGGTCAAGGCCGCTGCCGGGATCACCGGGAAATGGCCCAGGCGGATGCCGAGCGTGCCTTCCGGCGCATCGGCCAGCGGCTGCGCGCCGTGTTCGGCGACCAGCAGCTGCATCGCGTCGACGGCGTGCTGGTGCCAGCGACGCAGCCGGTCTTCCTGCTTCTGCGCGAACGCCGACACGAACAGGTACTGGCGGGCGCGGGTGGTGGCGACGTACAGCAGGTTCAGCACTTCGCGATCCTGTTTTTCGCGACGCGCGTCGATCAGTTCCTCGCTGCGGGCGTCGCGCTCGGGCTTGGCGCCGATCAACACGAAAGCGCTGGGCCGATCGGCGTCCGAGGGCCAGTCGACCAGCCAGCCGGCATCGCGGCTGCTCGGCGTCGGTGCGGTATTGACCACGAACACGGCGGGCGCTTCCAGGCCTTTCGAGGCGTGCACGGTCATCACCCGCACGGCGTCGGCGGTGGCGGGCGGCGCTTCGTCCGGCGCGTCCTTGCCGGCGGCGGCGAGCCGGGCCAGCGCCTGGTTCAGACGGCCGAGCGTCGGATAGCGGCCCTGGTCGATGTTCAGCACCAGCTGCATCAGCGCGCCCAGATTGACGCGGATGCGCCGGTCCGCGGGCATCACCGCTTCGTAGCGCGATGCCAGGTCCAGCTCGCCGTCGATGCGATCGAGCAGGTCGTGGGCGGGCAGGCGGCTGGCCGCCGCAAGCCATGCAGCGATGGCCGTGGCGGCGCGAGCCAGCGGTTCGCGCAGGGCATCGCGCCCGGCATCGCGATTGGCAAGCGCCTGCAAGCGGCTCCACCAATCGCGGCCGTCGTCGCGAGCCAGGGCCAGTTGCACCAGATCATCGTCGCTGGCCGCGAACATCGGCGAACGCAGCACCTGGGCCAGATCAAGATCGCGCTGCGGGCTGTCGAGCAGGCGTAGCAGGGCCATCAGGTCGCGCGCCAGCACGGTATCGAGCAGACCGCCGCGCGCCGACCCGACGAACGGAATCCTCGCGTCGGCCAGCGCCTGTTCGATGGCGCGCAGATGGGTGCGCTCGCGGGCCAGGATCATCACGTCGGCATAGACCAGCGCACGCGGCGGCTGGCCATCGACGGCGACCGGCAGCCGGGCATCGATCAGCGCGCGGATGCGCGCCGCGACCTGGGCGCCTTCGCGGGCGGCGAGGCTTTGCTCCTCGTCGGCCAGCGCCTCGGTCAGCGGATCGCGCAAGCTGCCGACGACCAGTTGCTTGCGGTCGAGCTTGTCGGCTGCAGCGGCGGCCAGCGCTTCGGCTTCGGGCACGACTCTCGGCAGCACTTCGACCGCGCCCCAGTCGTCGCTGCGCCAGGTGGCGTGCGGCTCGAAGCCGATCGCCGCGCCGTCGGCACCGGTGAACAGCGCATTGACGAAAGCGATCACCGCCGGTGCGCTGCGGCGCGACTGGTTCAGCGGCATCGAGGCGCCGGCCAGACGATCGCGCAGATGCTCGCCGGCTCGCTGCAGCAGTTCGGGATTGGCGCGCCGGAAGCCGTAGATGCTCTGCTTCGGATCGCCGACCACGAAGGCGCTGCGCGGCCGTTCCCGGTCGTCGGCCATGTTGTCGAGGATGGTCAGCAGCAGCGACCACTGGGTCGGGCTGGTGTCCTGGAATTCGTCGAGCAGCAGGTGATCGATGCGGCGATCGAGCTTGTACTGCACCCAGTCGCGGTCCGGCCCGCGCAGCAGCTTCCAGGCCTGCCATTCGAGATCGTCGAAGCCGAGCGCATTGCGCGCGCGCAACGCGTCGTCGCGCGCGGCCAGCAGGCGGATGCCGAGCGTCGCCGCAGCGACACCACGCTGCCAGTTGCGGCGGGCGATGCGAGCGGAGCTGATCGCTACGAGCGTGGTGCAGATCGTCTCGTACACCGCCATGAAGCGGAAAAATTCGGCCTGGCTGACTTTGGCCTTGATCTTCAGCTTGCGACGTTCGCCATCAGTCAGGAATTTCTGCGCGGCCGCGAAGCGAGCCAGGGCATCGGTGGCGACCAGTGCCGTCGCCGGCACCTCGGCCTTCAGATGGCCGAGTCCGCCGAAATCGACGAGCAGGTCATAGGCAAGCGTCAGTTGCTCGACGAATTCCGGCGTCATCAGCGCCGCTTCCGGCGGTGTTGTGTCGTCCGGATCGACGCCGAGTTCGTCAGCGAGCATGGCCGAGTAGCTGGCGATCTGCTCCTCGTCCGGCCAGTCCTGGACCAGCGCGCGCCAGTCGCTGCGCTGCTGGATGAAGCCATCGAGCCAGGCACGCAGCTGGTGTTCGCTGGCGCCGTCGTCGATCAGCTGCTTGAAGGCGCGGGCCTCTGTGCTGTCCGGCTGGCGATGCAGTGCGGCTAGCAGCGTGGTCCAAGCCTCGGCCAGCAGTTCGCGCTCGTCTTCCAGCAGCGTGTATCCGGGCGGAATGCCGGCCTCGATCGCGAAGCGGGTCAGCAGGTCCTGGCAGAACGCGTGCAGGGTCAGTGCGCGCAGGCCGAACGGGGCCTGCAGCAGGCGCTCGTACTGGCTGCGCGCCAGCGCTCGCAGCGCATCGTCCGGCTGTAGGTCGATCTTGATCAGCTCGCGATCGAGCACCTCGTCGCTGGCGAAAGCCAGCTCGCGCAGCCGGCTTTCGACGCGCTCGCGCATCTCGGCCGCGGCCTTGCGGGTGAAGGTCAGCGCGAGGATGCCGCCGGGGTCGCTGCCGGCCAGCAGCAAGCGCACGACCCGCGACACCAGCTGCCAGGTCTTGCCGCTGCCGGCCGAGGCGACGACGCTGACCGAGCGGTTCGGATCGAGTGCAAGGTTCACGAGGCCACCACCCAGCTACCACGCCGGCACAGGCCGCTGTGATCGCAATGCTCGCAGACCGCAGCCGCGCCGTTCGCCGGCAGCGGGTGGCCGGCTTCGAGCCGGCTGCGCAGCGACTGCAACCGGGTTTCGATGGCCGACAAGAGCGGTGTCAGCGTCTCATCCGGCAGGCCGACGATGCGCTTGTGCGCGGCCAGATCGCCGCCGAGCTTCCAGTATTCGATCGCCGCCGGATCTTCGACCGCCAGCGCGTAATGCGGCAGTTGCACCGCTTCGCCGGCAACCATGGCCTTGGCATCGGGCACCCGGCTGCCGGTCTTGTAGTCGACGACGGTGGCACCGTCCGCGCGGTGCTCGATGCGATCGACCAGACCGGCTAGCGTCCAGCCGGCGCGCTCGCGGGGCAGCTCGACTTCGACCTGCACCCGGGCATCGCTGCGTTCGGCCAGTTGCGTGGCCAGCCAGGGCCGGACCCTGGCGAATTCGCGCTGCCAGACCGCGGCCATCGGACGACTCGCAAGGTCGGGCGCGAACACGGCCTCGGCCAGCGTTTCGAGATAGGCGGCGATCGGCTCGACTGCAGCCGGGCCGGCATACGGCGGCGGCAAGCTGGCGTCGCGTTGCTCGTGGAAGGCGCACAGGATGCGATGCACGCGATCGCCGTAGTCGCTGCGATCCGGCTCGGCGTCCGGGTCCTGGCCGGCGTCGAGACGCAGGTTTTTTGCCGCATGCCAGCGGTAGGGACATTCGATCAGCTGCTGGTGGCTGCCGGCACTCAGGTGGGTCGGCAGCAGCGCCGCCGAGGCCATCGGTGCGGGCATGGTCTGCGGCTGCAGATCGACGGCGACGCGCGGCGCGATCCGGGTCGCGGCCAGCCCGGCGCGGGCGGCGAGTGCGCTGTCGTGCAGCGTGTCGTGGCCGGCGGCCTGTGCCTGCGCCGCCAGCGCTTCCAGCCAGGGCGAGGGCTGCGGCGTGTCGCCGTCCTCGTCGGCGGCATAGCTGGCGATCACCGTCGGTGCCGCTTCGAGCAGGCCTCGCAGCCGGCTCAGGCCCAGCGCCTGCCGCAGCGGCCAGCCTTCCAGTCCCAGTTCGGCGCGCACCGCGTGGTTGAACAGCACTTCGCCGGGCGCGGCACCGGGCAGCGCGGCGCGCGTCGCCGAGGCCAGCACGATGACGTCGGCCGACAGGCCGGCGGTCTGGTCCAAGGTCAGCAGCGGCACCCGCGGCAGGCCGGGATCGACTTCCGGCCGGAAGGTCGAGGTTTCCAGATGGCGGTCGAGGAGGGCGCGGAACTCCGACCAGCGCAGCCGCAGCGGCAGGCCGTCCAGCGCCTGTTCCAGCTGGCGCAGCGCGGCGATCACCTGCGAACCGGCATCGTCATCGGCAAGCCCGGCCGACAGGCCGACCACGTTCAAGCTGGCCAGGGTTGCCCGCGCCCACTCGACGGCCAGCCGTGGTGGGCCGCTCACCGGCAACTCGCTGCCGGCGCGTTGCAGGCGCTCGAACAGCGCCGGCCAGCGGTCGTCGACGAGTTTCTGCAAAGCGGCGAGGCCGGCGCGTGGCGCCGCGGTCAGATCGCGTGGCGGGAAGTGCAGCAACTGGTCGAGCCGCGCGGCCAGCGGCGGCTCCGGGCGTTCCACCGGCTCGCCGCGGAAGAAGCCCGATTTCAGCAGATCAAGCAGCGGCCGGTAGTGGAAGCCGGTTTCCAGGCATTCGAGCCAGGCTGACAGGGTCGCCGCGGCGCGGCTGGTCGACAAGGTCCAGCCGATGCGGTCGTCGAGCGCGATGCCGGCGCGTTCGAGCAAGGCGCGCAGGCGGCGGGCGAGGCGACGGTCGCCACTGACCACGACCACCTCGCGATGGCCGGCGAGCAGGGCTTCGCGCACCGCCAGTTCGACGATCCGCGCTTCGTGCTCGGGCGAGCTTGCGGCGACCAGGCGGATGCCGCAGGGACCGCTGGCAGCCAGCGCCCGGGCGCGCTCGGCCAGGCTGCTGTCGCCGAGCGCGAACAGCGCATCGAGCAGGCGGCCGCGCACCGTCGACAGCGCCGGTACTTCGATCGCCGGCAGATCGAGCAGGCTGGCCAGTCGGTTCGGCGCCTCGCCATCACGGCCGCTGCTGCGGCCCCGGGACCACAGCGCCAGCCGTCCCTCGGCCATCGGCGGCGCCAGCAGACGGGCCTCGGCGCGGCTCAAGTGGTCATGGCCGATCAGCCAGGTGTCGCGGAGGCCCAGGCAGGCAGCTTGCAGAGCCCGCAGATGGGCGACGGCCGGGGCGCGGTCACCGATCTCCTCGGTATAGGCCCGCCACAGCTGATGAACCAGCTGGGCTTCGCGCGACAGCGCGTCCAGTTCCGGCGCGGCATAAGCAAGGCGCAGCTGTTCGGCAAAGTCCTCGAGCCGCTCGGGCAGCTGCACAGCATTGAGCGCCAGTTCCTCGAACAGCTGGAACAAGGCGTCGGCAACCTGCATGGGATCGCGGCCGGGAAACACGCTGCGCAATCGAGTCAGCCACTCGGCGAGTTGCAGCCGGCACGCCAGTGCCGACAGCGGTGCCGGCGCATCGCCGGCTCGATAGCGCGCCGCCAGCTGCGTGAGGCTCAGCAGCTGCGGCATCAGCAGCGCAGCGCCGGCGGCACGAACCAGCGCTTCGCGCAGTGGCCGCACCAGGAGCGGCGTGGCGACCACCAAGGTCAGGCCGGACAGGTCCGGCAAGCGCTGGCGATGCTCATCGATCAGCCGCTGGGCGACCTGATCGACGAACGCGGTTCCTGGCGCGAACAGCAGCAGCGGCGTGCGGGAAGGACTCACGCGCCGGGCTGGGGTTTCTGAATTCGGCGCAGGAGGCTCAGGGGGAGCGCGAGTGTCAGCGTTCCAGCAGCTTGAACTTGTCGGGCTTGCCGTCCCAGTCCTTGGCACCGGGCAGGCCGTCCTTCTTCTCGGTCAGCACCGGCCATTCGGCCGACAGATCCTTGTTCAGCGCAATGAAATGTTTCTGGTCCTCCGGCACATCATCCTCGGCAAGGATGGCGTTGGCCGGGCACTCCGGTTCGCACAGCGTGCAATCAATGCATTCTTCCGGATCGATGACCAGAAAGTTCGGGCCTTCATGGAAGCAATCCACTGGGCAGACTTCGACACAGTCCGTGTATTTGCACTTGATGCAGTTTTCAACGACGACGAAGGTCATGGCACTCGAGGCAGGCGGTAACGGGTGGCGGATTTTACGGTGTTATCGCGTCTCGTGACGACGGCCGACAAAATGCGCTCTGCGCAACGTAGGGCTGCCCATGGCCGCCGATTCCGCCCGAACGGTCGCGCGAAGCCGGCGGCCACGGGCTGCCCTACATTCTGAAAGCCCTCACGCCTCCCCCCTCTCCCCCCGGGAGAGGAGAGGAAGCGACAACAAGCTCAATCGTCGTTCTGAATCGTGCCGAGCCCCTGGCCATCAGCGATGACAGCGCCACCGGTGGGGTTGCTGAGATTGACGAAGAAGGTCTCGTTCGGCTCAACCGTGGTATCGCCACGGACCGGCAGGCCGGCGGTGGCGATGGTCTGTCCGGCCGCGAAGTTCAGGGTCAGGCTGCCGCCGGTGTAGTCGCTGCCGGCAATCGCCGTCCCGTTAGCGGTGGTGGCGACCACCGAAACCGGCACCGTGGACGCCGGGCTCAGGGTGCCTACGAAGCTGAAGGTTCTGGTCCCGGAATTGCCTTCCACACTGGTGACATCGCTGATGCTCAAGGTCGATGCGGCAGCGGCATCATCGTTGACGATGGTGCCCTGACCCTGCGCATCGGCAATCGTCGCGCCGACCGGGCTGCTGAGGTTGACCACGAAGGTCTCGTTCGGCTCCACCGCCGTATCGCCATTGATGACGACGCCAATGGTGCCGCTGGCTTGGCCCGGTGCGAAGT
>NZ_JAHFRY010000171.1 GCF_023266035.1 Nevskia sp. | reverse complement strand
CCGGCTATCGCGGCGGCATTCCCGGCGAGGTCGCACCCGGCGCCTACATTCGCGGCTATCAGCGGCTGGCGGTGCAGCAAAGCTCGATCGGCCTGACCAGGATCTTCGGCAACACCCATTTCCTTGGCACCAAGGACTCGGCCCTGCTGTTCGAACTGACCAACATCTGGGTGCCGAACCTGCCGTCACGTTCGCGGCTGCAGTTCGAAGCGCCGGGCACCGATACCCATGCCGGGCAGGGTGCTTTCGATACTGGCAACGCGATCATCATCAACCCGATCCGCAACACCGGCGGTTATGTCACCCCGTTCTCCGCCGGCTACCGGCTCGGCGCGCTGCTGCATTACACCGATGTCCTGATTCCCGGGCTCGATGTCAGCCCGTTTCTGGTCTTCACGCATGACATCTACGGCGTCTCGCCCGGGCTGGCGGAGAATTTCCTCGAAGGCCGCAAGCTGATGGTCGGCGACTTCCGCTTCAGTTACGGCGACTTCGACGTCAATCTGGTCAGCACCTTCTTTTTCGGCGGGGGCCGCCGCAACACGCTGGCGGATCGCGACTTCGTCGCTGCCAGCATTGCCTACACGTTCTGAGAGCCGACACGCTGATGAAAAATGTTCTGGCCTTCATCGGACTGATCGCCGTCATCGGCGTGATTGCCGGCGTGCTGATCGGCGTCTGGGTGTTCCGCAATGTCGATGCCCGCTTGCTGCTCAGCAACCAGCCGGCGACGGTGATCATTCCGGAGCCGCTGCGCGTGTCGGCACAGGTGCTGAACAACCTGGAGATCGAACTCGACACCAGCATCAAGACCACGGTGCCGATCGATCAGGTGATCACCATTCCGATCGCCGAAACCCTGAACGTGATGGCCGATTTCGACGGCGACGTGCCGATCAAGATGACGGTGCCGGTGCGCGACAAGATCCAGATCAACCAGATTCTCGACATCGACACGGTGATCAAGGCCGAGATCCTCGGCGACCAGCACGACCTGCCGCTGAGAGGGAAGATTCCGGTCAAGGCGATCGTGCCGGTCAGCCTCAACATTCCGGTCGACCAACTGGTGCGGCTCAAGTTCCGGGCGCCGGTACAGGCCCGGCTCAAGCAGGCGCTGACGGTGCCGTTGAAGGCCGACATCACGACGACGATTCCGATCAAGAGCCAGATGAGCGTGCCGGTGAAATCGGCGCTCGAAGCGATCATCACCATTCCCGATCCGGCGAAGATCGTCATCGTTGAATCCGATCTGCTGCTGCCGCTGCGCACCGTGTTGCTCGGCATGCGCGGCAATCCAGCGCCGGCGGCGGCACCGGCTCCCGTTCCAGCCCCCATTCCCGCTCCATGAGCAAGCCGGGCGTGATCGGCGGGCTATTCAAGTGGGCTGTCGGCTTGGTCGCTGCCGGCGCACTTGCGCTGGCGGCCGCTGCGCTTGGTTTCTGGCTGTACGCCAATCTGTTCCTCGGCCTGACGATCACCGATCAGGCCGGCATGATCACGCTGCCGCCGAAGTTCGTGGCCTACGCCCAGGCAACGAACAAGGTGACGATCAAGCTCGACGGTTTCATCGATGCGATCGTGCCGTTCAAGCAGACCCTCGATCTGCCGATCGAGGGGGATTACACCGCCGATATCGATCTCGATGCCGTGGTGCCGGTGAAGTTCACCATCGAGTACAACGGCCTGATTCCGGTCGACACCTTCGCCGATATCGAAGGCCGCACCGATTTCGTCTATCAGAACGTCAAGCGGCTGCGGAACGTGGCGTTCAAGGGCCGGGTGCCGCTGCAGTTCGAGCAGCCGGTGAAGTTCGTGGTGCCGATCGACACCACGTTGCGGGTGAAATTCCACGGACCGATCGGGCTCAAGCTGAATCAGACGATCAAGGCGCCAGTCGATACCGTGCTGCATACGCGGATCAAGGCGCAGCGCGAAGTGACCACACCGATCCTGGCCAGATTCGGGCTCGAGGTAACTTCCCCGGCCGAGGCCATCCCGGTCATCATCCAGCGCTCGGATCTGCTCTTGAAAGCCGATACGCTGAGGCTCGAAAAAGCCCCCGACATCCTGCTGCCCCAGCGGCCCCAACCTGGCCATCGAACAGAGCCATCCACGGCCGGAGAGCCCGCATCATGAGCAACAAGAAGAATCCTTCGCTGTGGCAACGCGCGCTCGAAGCGGCAACCGGTGAAGAAGGCGCGACGGGTTCGGCACTGGCCAATCGCATCCTCGCCAAGATGCCCGGCGGGGCGATCGTTCAGGAGCAACTCGGCAAGGCCGAGAAGCGCGTGCTTGGCGAACTGAAAGCCAGACTTGATCGTCTCGAAGGCGAGCAGTCGACGACCGTGCAGGTGGTCGCCTTCTCGATGGAAAGCATCGACAAGACCCACGCGCCGACCCGCGATCTGCGGGGCCCCGGCGAAACCTTGCGGCAGCTGCTGCAGGCCTCGAGCGAGCAGACCAAGGAGCAGGCCGAGCTGGCCTACTACAGCCTGCTGGTGCGTAATCTGTTGCCGGACGAGGCGCGCATCCTGTCGGCGCTCTCGGATGGAACGGCTTATCCGATGATTTCGCTGGTCGCGCTGTCGAAGCTCGGCATGGTGTCGCACACGGTGCTCGAATACACCTGCAATGTCGGCCGTGCCGCCGGTGTGCAGCTGCCGGAGATGACCCGCGGCTATCTGCAGCGGCTGGCTGCTGCGGGGCTGGTGGAGACCGGGCCGGAGGACTACACGCAGACCACCAAGTACGAAATTCTCGAAACCGATGACGTGTTGCGCAAGCTGATGGCGCAGATGAAAGCCGCCGGCCAGCGCAGCCAGATCAAGCGCAAGACCCTGAAGATTTCCGAGCTGGGCCGCAACCTCTGGGAAGCCTGCCGGATCACCGAAGATTGAGCGGCGGAATCAATAACGCAGCGCCAGGTTCGTAAAACCCGGATTCGTAGAATAAATAAGCGGAAGCAAGGGGGAGAAGGCAATGCAAAGCTGGTCACAAATCATTACCGACGTGCAATTGAACTGGTGGCTGTATCTATCGATGCCCTTCGTGGCAGCGGCGATCGGCTATGTCACCAAGATCGTCGCGATCAAGATGATGTTCCAGCCGATCGAGTTCATCGGCTTCAAGCCGTTCCTCGGCTGGCAGGGCATCGTGCCGCGCAAGGCGGCAACGATGGCGGCGATCGCCTGCGACACGATGACCTCCCGGCTGATCAGGCCGGAAGACATCTTCAACAAGCTCGATCCCGATCGCATCGCCAAGGAAATCGAAAAGCCGCTGCTGGCGGCGGTGGAAGACATCACCCGCGAAGTCGCTGCGGTCTACTCGCCGGGCCTCTGGGAAGCGGCGCCGGAAACGGTCAAGCGGCTGATCATCAGCCGCATCCAGAACGAGGCGCCGAACATCGTCCGGGCGATCATGATCGACATCAAATCGAACATCGATTCGGTGTTCGATCTGAAGGACATGGTGGTATCGAACCTGCTGCGCGACAAACCGCTGCTGAATCGCATCTTCCTCGAAGCGGGCAGCGGCGAATTCAAGTTCATCCGCAATTCCGGCATCTACTTCGGCTTCATCATCGGCATCGTCCAGGCCGTGACCTGGGCGGTGACGCAGAACCCGTTGGTGATGCCGCTGTTCGGCCTGTTCACTGGCTGGTTCACCGACTGGCTGGCGTTGAAGATGGTGTTCAACCCCAAGCATCCGACCAAGTACTTCATGGGCCTGGTCGAATGGCAGGGCCTGTTCCTGAAGCGCCGTGCCGAAGTGTCGGCCGAGTACGGACGCCTGATCGCCAAGGAAATCGTCACGCCGCACAACATCATCGATGCGGTGCTGAAGGGGCCACTGTCCGACAAGCTGTTCACCATGGTGCAGAAGCAGGTGCAGAAGGTGGTCGATGAGCAGTCGGGCATCGCCAAGCCGTTCGTGGTGTTCGCCGTCGGCAGCAGCAAGTACCAGGCGATGAAGCGCCTGGTCGCCGAAGAGATCATGAAGCGCCTGCCGGCGACCCTGAAGCACATCGAGGAATACGCCGCCGATGCGATGGCGATCGAAGACACGCTGGCGACCAAGATGACCGAACTGTCGGTCGAGGAATTCGAAGGCCTGCTGCATCCGGCCTTCGAGCAGGATGAATGGATCCTGATCGCCGTTGGCGCTTCGCTCGGCTTCATCGTCGGCGAAATGCAGGTGTTCATCATGGAACATCTCGCCAAGAAGGCGCCGGTGGTCGACGCTGCGCTGTCGCTGCTGCAATGAGCTTCACAGGGCTGCGCATCGCGCGGTGGGCGGCCCTGTGTTGTCTGGCGTTTGCCTGGCCGACAAAAGCGGCGCGCGATGAAGCAGCGCTGCGCGCCTGCCTCGCGGCGAATGCCTCGGCCACCAGCCTGGCGCAGGACATCGCGATCACCCAGACCGATGCCAACGGCGCGATCAAGCGTCTGTCCGGCCGCTGGTACTGGCGCCGCGGCACGCCGGATCAGCAGGCGATGCTGAAGCTGGCCGCACCGGCCGATCTAGCCGGCGCGTCCTATCTGTTCCTGCGCAAGTCGGGCCGGGAAGCGTTCTATCTCTACCTGCCGAGCGTGCGGAAAGTGCGCAAGGTGGTCGGCGCCACGGTGGCGCAATCACTGTTCGGCAGCGGCCTGTCGGCCTTCGACCTGAAGTTCCTGTTCAGTGGCCTGAGCGGTGGCCAGTTCAGCTATGTGGGACCGGACAAGGTCAGCGGCCGCGGCGGTGAACGCTGGCGCTATGTGCCGCCCACCGATCCGGACATCCTCTATGACCGCGCCGATCTGGTCATCGACGATCTCTGGTGCCTGCCGGTGAAAGCCGAGTTGTACGGCGGCGTGCCATGGAAAACGCTGATCGTCGATCAGGCGACGGTGACTCGGGTTGATGGCCGCTGGCGGGCAGGCAGGGTGCTGATGCAGGACCTGCGCGAAGGCAGTCGATCGGAGATCAGGCTGGGCTCCGAGCAGACCGATAAAGTCCTGCCCGATGCGCTGTTCAACCCCGACAAGTTCTATCGCCAGCCATGAATGATCGGCGATCGTGAAAAAGTGCTGGCACATTGGCAACAGACGGGTATACTGCGCGCCGCAATGAAGTACAGAACACTTTGACGGTTCGAGGCAGAACCTGAAGATTCTGGAAGCCTTGCGAGCAGTTCAGGTCGGTACCGAACTGCGGTGTAATTGCAGTTATGGTGGGCGTAGCTCAGTTGGTTAGAGCTCTGGATTGTGATTCCAGAGGTCGTGGGTTCGAGTCCCATCGTCCACCCCATTTTCGGCAAGTCGTGCGGGTTGCTAGCTCAATTGGTAGAGCAGCTGACTCTTAATCAGTAGGTTCCCGGTTCGAGTCCGGGGCAACCCACCATCCGCATGATGGTTCAGCAAACAAGCCCGCCGAGTGCGGGTTTTTTTGTGCCTGTCGTCCGGCTTTTTCAGGACGATGTCCGGTTGGGGCGCGGAACTCCGTCTTGAATGTTATCGACAGCCGGCAAGGACGCTCCTGATTGCCGTGAACCGCGATCTCCTGCAGTGGCGGGGTGGTTCGAGGCATCGATCGCGCGGATCGCCGATCAAGGATTTCGATAGCCAGCAGACCGGTTGGCGGGCTTCCCGCTCTTCCTCCCGGAGGCGCGGGCTGTTACCGCGATCGAGGTCAGGAACAGGGATCCTGGCCGCTCCTGGTCGGTTACTGTTCGGGGCACTCCGCCCGAATTCGACTCATGACCGATCCTTCGCAGCCGCAGGTCAGCGGCCGTTCTCGTTCAACCAGCCTTGCTCTGCTCCTGAGCCTGCTGCTGACCGCACTGCTGCTTGCGTTTCAGGCGCAGCGCTATCGGCCGTCGCCAGCCTTGCCCGCCGATGCGCCGCAGAACATGTTCTCGGCGCAGCGTGCGATCGATGCATTGGCCATCGTGCTCGGCGATGAAAGCCCACACCCGACCGGTAGCGCGGCGAACCACGCAGTGCGTGACCGCCTGATCGCCAGGCTGACCAGTCTGGGCTATGCGCCGGAGATCCAGAGCGGCCGCTCTTGCGATGAATGGGGCGACTGCGCGGTGGTCGAGAACATCGTCGCGCGGCTCGATGGCCGCGAGGCCGGCTCGGCGGTGGCGTTGACGGCGCATTACGACTCGGTTGGCGCCGGGCCCGGTGCGGCCGATGACGGCATCGGCGTAGCGACGGTGCTGGAGATCGCGCGTCTGCTGAAGGCCGGCCAGCCGCAGCCGCGACACAGCGTGCTGCTGCTGATCACCGATGGCGAAGAAACCGGCTTGCTCGGCGCTCGGGTGTTCGTCGACGAGCATCCCTGGGCCAAGGAAGTGCGCGCGGCGGTGAACCTCGAAGCGCGCGGCAACGACGGCCCGAGCTTCATGTTCGAAACCGGCCGGCGCAACGCTTGGGCGATGTCGCTGTATCAGGGAAGCGTCGCGCGGCCGATTACCAACTCGATCTATTACACCGCCTACCAGTTGTTGCCGAACGACACCGATTTCACCGTGTTCAAGGCCGCCGGTTGGGAGGGCTACAACTTCGCGCTGACTGGCAACGTGCAGCACTACCACACGCCGCGCGACAGCCTGGCGAACCTCTCGCGGGATAGCCTGCAGCATCACGGCGATAACGCCTTGTCGATGCTGCTGGCGCTTGCCGAAGCGCCGTTGCCGGCCGGCGAAACCTCCGGCGCGACGCAGGCGGGAGACGCGGTGTATGTCGATCTGTTCGCCGAGCGTCTGCTGGCCTGGCCGGCGGCGTTGGCGCTGCCGATTGCCATTGGCAGCGCGCTGATCTGGGCGCTGCTCGTCGGTGTCCAGCTTCGTTATCGTCGGTTGGGCTTGCGCGAACTGGCATTGGCGATAGCTGTTTCGATCCTGGCCATGCTGCTGGCGGCGCTCGCCAACTGGGCGCTGCTGCTGGCGCTGCGCAGCGTTTCGGCAATACCGCCGGCGGCTGCCAGCTATCACTGGAGCGCGCACCCGCTGCCGCTTGATATCGCCAACGCGGCATTGGCCGCGCTGGCCTTGCTGATCGCCGCCCGATTGCTGAAGGCCCGCGTCAATCTGACGGCCTGGTGGTCGGCGACCGGACTGCTGCTGACCCTGGCCACGCTCGCCAGTGCGACGCTTTTGCCAGGTCTGGGGTTCGCCTTCCAGCTGCCGTTGATTGTCCTGCTGCTGATCGCGGGGCCGGCGGCGCTGAATCGACTGGGCAGTGATCGGGCGCTGATTCTGGCGCTGATTCTGGCGCTGGTCGTGGCCGCGCTGGTGGCGACCAGCGTCTTCGTTCCCACCATTGGCTTCCTGCATCAAAGCCTGGGGCCGGATGCGCTGGTCGTGGCCGCTGCGTTGCTGGTCTGGGTCTATCTGCCGCTGCTCGCATTGATCGGATCCGCGGGCGTCTGGTTGCAGCGCAGTCTGCTGGCCGCAGCCGTGGCAACGGTGCTTGCTTGCGCTGCGATCGCGGCCTGGCTGCCGATGTACAGCGAGGCTTCGCCCCAGCGCCTGAACTTCGAATACCTGCTCGATACCGATCACGGTGCTGCCGAATGGCTGGCGCGACCGGATTCCGGTCTGCTGCCGTCAGAGCTGGCGGACGTCGCTGCGTTCAGTGTCAGGCCGGCGCCGGTTTTCCCGTGGAGCCGTGGTCAGGTCTGGCGTGCTGACGCACCCGAAACCGGGCTGCCTGCGCCCGAGTTGCACCTGCTCGGCACCTCCGCTGACAGCGGAGGCTTGCGTTACGAGGTCCGATTGCAGTCGCCGCGGGGGGGCTCTTCGATCAGCCTGTGCTGGCCGCCCGGTAGTGCTCCGACTCGGTTCGTGCTCGGTGGTCACCGGCTGCCCGAACCAGATGCCCGGACCTTGAAAGCGCTGGAAACACGGCGCGCCGGCTGGCGCTGCATCAGCGATCACGCGCTGAGCCCGGATGGCGTCAGCCTGG
>NZ_JAHFRY010000077.1 GCF_023266035.1 Nevskia sp. | reverse complement strand
GGTCGCTATCTGTTGCGGCCGATCTTCCGCAGGCTGGCGGCCGTCGAGATGCCCGAAGTGTTCACCGCTGCCGCGTTGCTGATCGTCACCGGCACGGCGCTGGCGATGGAGGCGGTCGGCCTGTCGATGTCGCTCGGCGCGTTTCTGGCCGGCGTGCTGCTGGCCGATTCCGAATACCGCCACGAGCTGCAGGCCGATATCGAGCCGTTCAAGGGCCTGCTGCTCGGACTGTTCTTCATCGCCGTCGGCATGTCGGCGCAGCTGAGCCTGGTCATGCTCGCGCCGCTGGTGGTGCTGGGCCTGACCTTCGGCTTGATCGCGGTCAAGAGCAGCATCCTGTACTTCATCGGCCGCGTCTCCGGCCTGGCCAATGATTCGGCGCTGAAGCTGGCCTTCGCCTTGCCGCAGGGTGGTGAATTCGCTTTCGTGCTGTTCGGCGTCGCAGCCACCGCCGGCATCCTGCAGGACGGCATGAAGGATCTGCTGATCGTCGTGGTCACCGCGTCGATGATTGCCACGCCGCCGCTGTACGCGCTGATCGCGCGCTGGAGTCAGGGCAAGGCCGAACCGCCGGCCTACGATCCGATCGACGCGCCCGAGCACGACATCCTGATCGCCGGTTTCGGGCCGTTCGGCCAGATCGTCGGCCGCATGCTGCGAGTCAAGCGGATTCCGTACACGGTGCTCGAGCGCGATGCGCGGCAGGTGGATTTCGTGCGCCAGTTCGGCAACACCATCTTCTACAGCGATGCCGGACGGGTGGAGGTACTGCGCGCGGCGAAGGCCGACAAGGCACGCTACTTCGTGCTCGCCATCGCCGATGTCGAGCAGAGCCTGCGCATCGCCGAAGTGGTCCGCCGACACTTCCCGAACCTGCGGATCTTCGCCTGTGCCCGCGACCGGCCGCATGCGATGCGGCTGATGGATCTCGGCATCACCGACATCATCCGGCGCAGCTATGCGTCCAGCCTGGAAACCGCTGGCTCGCTGCTGCAAGCGCTGGGCGAACCGGAACATCAGATCAAGCGCGAGCTGGAGCGCTTCCGCCATTTCGATCAGGAAACGCTGCTCAAGCAGCACGCGATCTATCGCGACGAGCAGGCGCTGGTGCAGACCGCCAAGGAGTTCTCGAAGGAGCTCGAACAATTGTTCGAAGCCGACGCGCTCGCTGCCGAAAAAGCGGCGAATTGACGAAACTTCTACAAAACGGTCCTCCAAAAAAAGAAGCCGCGAGAGCAATGCTCGTCGCGGCTCAAGGCTCAGGGTCTGGAGGAGAAACAATGCAGCGGTGTTGCGTTTGCAGCGGAGAAAAGGGGCGGCCAGGTTTTCCGGGGTCAGGAAGCGAGTGCGTAGCGCGGATGGTTCGATGAAGCGATCGACGGTGCTTCGGTGCCGATCTGGCGCTGTACCGTCATCGCCGTGCGGATCAGTGCCTGGGTCGACTGGCCCTGATCCGGATAGCGGCTGTGGCCGATGCCCCAGGTGAAGCGAAAACTGTCGCCGCCCTCGACGATCGGCGTCGACAGCAGACCGCAGAAACCGGTGACGGCTGCGGCGGTGTCGCGCTCGCCCTGTTCGCGAACGAACAGGATCAGGCCGTCATAGGACAGACGGGCCAGCATGTCGTCGCTGGCCAGTTCCTGACCAAGACGTTCGGCCAGCAGCTTCAGCACGCGATTCATCCGCGCATCACCGTGGCGTTGCAGCAGCACCCGGAAATCGCGCAGTTCGGCATAGATGAGGGCGAACGGGCTGGCGTCGCGGCGATTGGCGTCGACCAGTTGCTTGAGCAGCTTCTCGGTGAACAGGCTGCGGTTCGGCAGGCCGGTTGCACCGTCGTAGTAGGCGAGGCGATGCACTCTTTCGACTTCGGCCTGCTCGACTTCGCGCTGGGCGCGGCGTTCTAGCCAACGCTGGTCGAGACGCAGCGCGATCAATACAGCGAGCATCGCGCCGATGGCGATAGAGGCCAGCATCAGGCCACGAGCGATTCCGGCTTCGGCACCCGCCAGCGCCTGGCCGGTGGATTCGATGCTGGCGAACTGCAGGCTGCTCAACAGCGCGCCGATCAGCAGCGCGGCACCGGTCTTCGGGAGCGGCGCCAGATTCAAGGGGCTGCGGCCGATCATGACGATGGCCAGCAGTGCGGTAAGGAACGACGCGATCCAGGCCAGCACGGCATAAATGGGCGTGGCGGCGGTGGCGACGCCGAGGCCGATCGCCAGATCGCCAACCTGATTCATCAGCGGCAGGCTGGCGCCGATCGCGGCAGCGCCAAGCACCTGCCAGATCAGCCGACGCAGCTTGTTGAAAGCGCGTGTCCGGCTGGCCAGATCGATCCCGCAGCCGACCGCGACGACTGCGATGCAGGTCGTGGCGATGAGCAGCGAAATGTCGAACGATCTGTACATGGAATCCTCTTTCGGTCCGGCCATTGTCGGCAGGCGAAGAGGCTGCGAACCCCGCCACCGATGACCGGCACCGATACCGGAACAAGCGGGTTCGATCGGGCTGGCGGCGGAAATGAACGGCGGCGATCGGCCGACCAATGGCGCCGCTGCGCGTCTCATCGCGAGGGCTCGCAAATGTCCGTTCGGACCGGGCGCCGCCGCGCATAATCCAGCCACGATGACCGCAATCATTCCGCAGGTGCTGGTGTCCCTGGTCGCGCTGGGCATGGCCCTGGCGTTCATCTCGGCCGATCGCGAATCGCCGACTTCACGTGCGCTGGCGGCCTCGCTGGCCTGGATCGGCATCGCGATCTTCGTCAATTCGAGCTGGCTGGAACTGTCGCCACATTGGACTTCGGCCGGGGCGCGAATTGGCGGCTGGCTGGCGATCACCGAATCACTGGCCATCATCACGGTGCTGGAATGGCTGCTGCGCGTGCGCCGGACGATTCCCGCCGGTGTGCTCGATACCCGTGGCGGCGACGGCATGCTCCGTCTCGGCCAGGCTTCCGGCCTGCTGTACAGCGTCTTCGCGATTGCCGCACCCGAACTCCGCGCTAGCGAATTCCAGTTCGCCGCCAGCCGTCCGGGGGCGCTCCACCACTTCGGCTTCTGGCTGTTCGCCGCGCCGATCCTGTTCTCCGGCCTGACCGGCCTGATTTCGACCCTGCTGCTGATGCGCCGTCAGCCGGACCGTCCGGAACGCATCCGCATCGTCGGTTTCGCGGTGGCGATGCCGTTCTTCATGATCGCTTTCGTGCTGTCCGAACAGGCGGCGGCGATCAGCACCTTGATAGGCGAAATGATGCTGCTGATCGGGGCCGTGCACTATCACGTGCTGCAGGGCCAGCGCGGCCAGTTCATGTCGCGCTTCCTGTCGTTCCAGGTCGCCGAATTGGTGCGCCAGCGCGGCATGAAGCACGCGATGGAGCAGAACTTTCTCGAGATCACCGTCGTGGTCAGCGACCTGCGCGGCTTCACGGCCTACGCACAGGCAAACCCGAGTTCACGAGTGATCGACGTGCTGCGCGATTACTACGACGAGGTCGGCAAGGTGGTCGGCGAGTACGGCGGCACGATCAAGGACTACGCCGGCGACGGCATCCTGATGCTGGTCGGCGCGCCGCTGCCGATCCGCGATCACGCGGTGGTCGGCCTGCGCATCGCTCATCGCGTGCGCGATGCTGTCACCGTGGTCACCGAGCGCTGGTCCAGCGACAGCCACGCGCTGGGCATCGGCATCGGCGTGGCCAGCGGCTTCGTCACCGTCGGCGTCATCGGCAGTCAATCGCGGCTGGAGTACACGGCGGTCGGTGCCGCAGTGAATCTGGCCTCGCGGCTCTGCGAGCAGGCGCTGCACGGTGAAATCCTGGTCGACGCTCGGACCATGGAACTGGCCGGCGACATCGCGCTGGAGTCGCGGCCGCCGGTCGCGGTGAAGGGCTTTGCCGAGCCGGTCAGCCTGTATGCCTTGCCCGCTGCGATCTAGGACGCATCGTCGCGACGGATCGCGACTTTCACCGCACCCGCTTCATCGAACCAGGCCCGGTACAGCACGCCGGCATTGAACGGCGTGACCAGCGCGCCGTCATGGCTGATCGCGATGCAGCCGCCGACGCCCTGATAGCGGCGGACATCGGCGAGCGCTGCGTCGCAGGCCTCGGCGAGCGAGCGTCCGGCCAGCAGTTGCCCGTGCACGGCGTGGCCGAACAGCGCGCGGATGAAGGATTCGCCGGTGCCGGTGCAGGACACGGCGCAGCTGGCATCGTCGGCGAAGGTGCCGGCGCCGAATACCGCGCTGTCGCCGATCCGTCCCGGCAGCTTGTTGGTCAAGCCGCCGGTCGAGGTTGCTGCCGCGAGATGACCGTAGCCGTCCCGAGCCACGGCGCCGACGGTGCCGAACGCGGCATCGGGATCGCGGGGCGGTGCGTCATCGACGTGGTCGAGCGCGATCGAGCCGGATGCTTTTGCGGAGGCGAGCTGTTCCAGCCGCAGCGGAATGATGAAGTGCTCGGGCGCGACCATCGCCAGACCCAGTTCTTCGGCGATCCGTTCGGCGCCAGCGCCGGCAAAGAACACGTGCGGTGTCTGTTCCATCACCGCGCGGGCGAGGCGGATCGGGCTCGCCACGCGGGATACACCGGCCACCGCGCCACAGCCGCGATCTTCGCCGCGGGCGATTGCGGCATCGAGTTCGGGTTGGCCGTCGCGGTTCAGCACGGCGCCGACGCCAGCGTTGAACAGGGGACATTGTTCGAGACGTTCGACGGCCAGAGTCACGGCATCGAGTGCGCTGCCGCCGTCGCGCAGCAGTCGCGCAGCTTCTTCGGTGATGTCGCGCAGTGCTGTGCGCTGCTCCGTTTGCGGTCCGGCGTCGGCCGGTAGATCGCCGGCGCCGCCGTGCAGTGCGAAGCGGATCAGCTTGGGATTGTGGGTCGGGTTCATGCGCGAATCTTGCCGTGATTCCATGACTGGCGCGCCAGAACGGGACCGGGAACGGAATGGAGCCGCTGTTAAGCTATCGTTCAGACCAGCCGCGTAGCGTCGGCGCACCCGACTCGTGCTGCAACCTTTCCGGAGCTCATCCATGCGCAGTTCTTCCGTGCTTGTCCGTTCTGTCGTCGCCGCGGTCGCACTGATCGCCGCCGGCTGCACCACGTCCGCCACTGTGGTCGATTCGCCGGGCGCGCCGAGCATCCAGCAAGTACAGAGCGAGCCGGCCAACGGGCCGCGCTACCGCATCGCGGTGACCAACTTCGAATACCGCGCTTCCGGTAATCCGGACATCGGCAGCGGCATGGCCGACATGCTCAGCAATGCGCTGTTCAATACCAATCGTTTCATCGTGCTGGAACGCCAGGCGCTGAACGAAGTGACGGCCGAGCAGGATCTGTCGAACTCCAGCCGCTTCAAGAAGGAAACCGCCGCGCCGATCGGCCAGCTGGAAGGCGCGCAGCTGATCATTCGCGGCGCGATCACTTCGTTCGAGTCGAGCTGCAAGGGCGGTTCGCTGATCATCGTCTCGGCCAAGCAGGCCTGCGTGACGCTCAACATCCGCATCATCGATGCCGCCAGCGGCCGGGTGGTCAACGCGACGACGGTCAATGCCACGTCGGCGAACAACAGCGTTGGCATCATCTTCACCGGCGGCGCCTTGCCGGTCGGCCTCGGCGCGTTCTCGAAGACGCCGCTGGAAAACGCGATCCGCAACGCCATCGAACTGGCCGTCAACCACATCGCCAACACCAAGCTCTGAGTCCGGCCGCCGGCAGTGCGCTGCCGGTGAACCTGCCATGCGCAAGCCCTCGCTCCGAACCGCGATCCTGCTGACAGCGGTTGCTGCGGCCGCCGGCCTGCTCGCGGCCTGCACCGGCAGCAAGGTGGTGCGCGGTGACGGCCAGACCATCGAGCAGGCGCGCGCCGAGCGCTACGACGGCCCGAAGTACCGCATCGCCGTCGGCAACATCATCGACAAGACCGATCCGCTGAAGGAAGCATCGGTGGTCAAGCAGGTGATCGCGCTCAATGCCAAGCGGCCGGCCGATCAGCAGCTTGAAGTGTCCGGCATCACCGCCGGCATTCGCGATCTGCTGGTCACCGAGCTGTTCAATAGCGGCCAGTTCATCGTCCTCGAACGCGATGCGTTGAACGTGGCGATCGTCGAGCAGGAATTCTCGCAGTCGGCGCGGGTCGGCGATGAAACGAGGATTCCGCGAGGCGAGCTGGAAGGCGCGGAGTTGCTGGTGGTCGGCGCGCTGACCGCGTTCGATGCCGGTCTGAGCGGCGCGGCGATTCCAATCCCGATACCGCTCGGCAAGAACTTTTCCAGCTTCGGCGTGATGTCGCTGAGCTTCAAGCGCGGCTTCGCGGCACTGGATCTGCGCATCATCGATGCCGCCACTGGCCGGATCGTCGCGTCGACCGCCGTCGAAGGCCGCAACACCAGCTACGGCCTCGATCTGCAGGGCGTCTACGGCAGCGGCTTCGGCTATGTGCCGCTGCCCGGTGTGCTCGGTGCGTTCAGCAAGACGCCGGTCGAAGCCGCGCTGCAGAAAATGGTGACGGCGGCGATCGGCAAGGTCGCCGAACAGAAGCCGAGCAAGACTATCACCACGCCGTTGCCGTCGTCGTTGCCAGCTTCGGTAGTGCCGTCAAAAGAGGTTGCGCCGTCGGTCAAGCCGGTGGTCGGCACGCACTGATCGGCTTCGGCTTGCGGCTAAAACGACGACGGCCAGTGCGCGAGCACCGGCCGTCGTGTCGTGCAGCTGCGGAAATCAGCCGTACTTGACCGAGCAGCCGTAGGGCTTGGTCACCGGCGTGCTGATCGGCTTGCCGGCCAGCGCTTCGGTCAGCGCGACTTTCAGGAACGGCGTCGCGCCCGCGATATCGGCGGGATCGGGGCTGGCGATGCTGTCGATGCCACCGGCATATTCCAGCTTGCCAGTCGGGTCGATCACGAAAAGATGCGGCGTGGTCTTGGCGCCGTACAGGCGGCCGATATCGCCTTTCGGATCGAGCAGCACGGCGGTCGGTGCGGCACCGCGCGCGGCGGTCAGCTTGTTGGCCGCGGCGCCATCGACATAACCCTGCTGACCGGGAGCCGACGAGATCACCGACAGCCAGACCACGTTCTGCGCCGTGAACTCTTTCTGCAGGCTCTGCATGTTGCCGCTGCCGTAGTGCTTCTTCACGAACGGGCAGCCGTCGTTGGTCCATTCCAGCACCACGTGCTTGCCTTTGTAGTCGGCCAGCGACACGGTCTTGCCGTCGCTGTCGACAGCGCTGAACGCCGGTGCCGGCGCACCGACACTCGGTGCCGCCCAGGCCGCTGCGGAGAACGCCAGGCCGGCTGCGATCATTCCCAGATTGTTCATCAGACGCATGTTCAAACCTCCTTAGTGGTGACAGCGGTTAGGGATTCGGGGCCGGCAGGGCGGCGAGCACCGTTTCCGGCGTCAGCAACTGCGGCAGCACGATGGGTTCGGCGGCTCCGGCGTAGACCAGATAGAGCGGCACGCCGGAGCGGCCGAAGTGTTCCAGGGTGCGGGTGATCAGCGGATCTTCGCGAGTCCAGTCGCCTTCCAGCCAGACCACCTTGCGTTCGGCGAAGGCGTTTTTCACGGCATCGGAGGCCAAGGCCACGCGCTCGTTGACCTTGCAGGTGATGCACCAGTCTGCCGTGAAATTGACGAACACGGTGCGGCCTTCGGCGCGCAGTTCGGCGAGCCGCGCTTCCGAGTACGGCTCGTAGCCGACGCCCTGCGCAGCGACGTGGGTCGCGGCAATCTTGGTCATCATCGGACTCGCCAGCAGGGCCAGCGCAGCAGCGATCGCGGCGAGCTTGAGAGCACCGCTGACCAGGCCGGTGCGCTTCCACAGCCACAGCGCGAAGGCGATCAGCAGCAGCCCGAGCAGCGCCACGGTCATGCCGTTGCGGTCGGTCAGGCCGCCGAGCACCCAGATCAGCCAGAGCGCCGTCAGGTACAGCGGAAAGGCCATGAACTGCTTGAAGGTTTCCATCCAGGCACCGGGGCGGGGCAGGGCCTTGGCGAGAACTGGGAAGAAGCCGATCGCGAGAAATGGCAGGGCCAGGCCGAGACCGAGCGCCAGGAACACGCTGATGGCAACCGCCGCCGGCTGTGCCAGCGCATAGCCGAGCGCGGTGCCCATGAATGGCGCGGTGCAAGGGCTGGCGACGGCCACCGCGAGCACGCCGGTGAAGAACGAGGCGCGATAGCCACCGCTGCCGACCAGCGACTGGCCGACGCCCATCAGCCGCGTCCCGAATTCGACGACGCCGGACAGCGACAGGCCCATCGCGAAGAACAGATAGGCGAGCGCGGCGACGAAAGCCGGTTGCTGCAGTTGAAAGCCCCAGCCGATCACCGAGCCTGAACCGCGCAGCACCAGCAGCAGGCCAGCCAGACCGGCGAAAGTGAGCAGCACGCCAGCGGTATAGAACAGCGCATGGGCGCGCTGGCGGGCAGCGGTGGCACCACGGGCTTCGACCAGGCTGATCGCTTTGATCGACAGCACCGGAAACACGCAGGGCATCAGGTTCAGCACCACGCCACCGAGCAGCGCGAACAGCAGCACCAGGAAGTAGTTCGGTGACGGTGCCGCGGCAGGCGGAAGTTCCTCGACCGGCTTCGCGGCGCTGGCCGGCACCAGCGCGACCTTGCCCGGCTTGGCGCTGATCTCCCAGGCCTTGTCCCGATCGCCATCGTGGACGACGAGCACGCCGTCGACCTTGTCCGGCGCCTTGGTGTAGTAGTCGCTGAGCGTCTGCGACAGGCGCAGGCTGCCATCGGCATCCTTGGCCCAGCGTGGCGCGGCAGAATGGCCGATCAGATCGCCGGCGTACGGGAAGAACGAAACCTCGCCGTCGCTGGTGATCGCGCCGCGGCGCACGGCCAGCGCAAGGTCTTTCTGGCTACCGCTGTCATAGACCTGGAAGTTCAAGGTCCAGTCGGCCGGGGCCGGCTGCGGCAGTTCGTTGCGTGCCTTTGCGAAGCCGGCGCGATGTTCTTCTTTGATGGCGGTCGCGGCACTGTTGGCGACCACCGGCAGGCTCAGTTCCAGGTCGGCGCTGCCGGGAACACACAGGTCCTTGCAGACCAGCCATTTTGCTTTCGCTTTCAGGACCAGCGGCGCGTCGGCCGTCAGGCCTGGCGCCAGGCTCAGCGTGACCGGCAGCAACACCTCTTCGCTGTAGCCGTAGTTGACGATGTCGCCCAGCGTTTCGCGGTGCGGATACGGCCATTGCAGGTCGCTGGCGGCAGCGCCTTCCGGCAAGGTCCAGCTGATCGAGGTCGGGATGCCGGAGTCGCCTGGGTTGCGCCAGTAGACATGCCAGCCTTTCTGCGGCGCGATGCGCAGTGCCAGGCTGTTGTCGGCACCGCTGACCAGGGCATTTGCTTCTGAAACCAGTTCGGCTTCGACGTGCTCGGTTTTCACCGCGGCTGCTTGCGCGGAGACGGAAAAGGCGGCGCCCGCAAGCGCTACGAGAATGGTGGTGTACGGTAGAGCGCGCATGGAAACCTGAAGAAAGGCCCGCAAAAAATCCGGAACCGAGCCCGGAAAACCAGAGGAACGCGACAGTGTACGCAGGCGCCCGAAGCTTACAGACAGCCTGCTGCCGGCTCGGTTCCGGCGCATTGCTGCTGTTCCTGGTCTGCGGCGATGTCAGTGCTGGCGACACGCTGCGCTGCGGTTCGAGAATCGTCGCCACCGAGGACACCCAAAGCGAAGTGCGCGCCGCCTGCGGCGAGCCGTCGCTGCGCGATGTCCAGCCCCAGTTCGATCCGCGCCGGGGCCGCAGCTTCAACGATACCGAGGTCTGGACCTACAACTTCGGCAGCAACCAGTTGCTGCGCCTGCTGCGTTTTCGCGGCGGCCGGCTGGTGGATATCGACACCGATGGCTACGGCTTCGTGCCGGCCGAGAACCCGCGCTGCACGCCGTACGACCTGGTCGACGGCCTGTCGAAATACCGGCTGCTGGCGCGTTGCGGCGAGCCGGTCGAGCGTCGCGAGATGAGTTTGCTGAGCCCGGAGATTCGCCGTTATGGCCGGCGCAGCCAGCAGGGCGAATTCGTCACCGCGATCTATCGCGAGGAATGGGTCTACAACTTCGGAGCGCGCTCGCTGCTGCGGCGCGTGCTGCTCGAGAACGGCCGGGTCGTGGACATCGAGGACGATGGTCGCGGTTACGACGATCCGCGCTGATCACCACAGCACTAGCGTTCTTCAAACTGGCTTCGGAAAACGCGCACAATTCCTGCGTCAACGCCCCACCAACCGGTGCCCGCCATGCCCCGCAGCCACGATCTCGTCCTGTTTGGTGCCACGGGCTTCACCGGCGGGCTGACGGCCGAATACCTCGCTCGGCATGCACCGGCAACGGCGCGCTGGGCGCTGGCAGGGAGGAACCTTGCCAAGCTCGATGCGGTACGCACGCGGCTGGCGGCGATCAACCCAGTTTGCGCCAAGCTGCCGTTGATCGAGGCCGACAGCGGCGATACCGCATCGCTGCTGCAACTAGCCGAATCGACCAAGGCGGTGATCACGACCGTGGGCCCTTACGTGCACTTCGGCGAGCCGCTGGTCGCGGCCTGCGCCGCCGCCGGTACCCAGTACGCGGATCTGACCGGCGAGCCGGAGTTCGTTGATCGCATGTGGCTCAAGCATCATGAAACCGCGAAGCAGACCGGCGCACGGCTGGTGCACTGCTGCGGCTTCGACAGCATCCCGCACGATCTCGGCGTCTACTACACGGTGCTGCAGCTGCCGGATGATGTGCCGATCCGCATCAACGCTTATGTCAGCCTCGATGCCGAGTTCTCGGCCGGCACCTACCATTCGGCGATCAATGCGTTCGGCCGCGCCGGGCAGTACGCCGGCGTGGCGATGGAGCGGCGGCGGCGTGAAGCACCGCTGATCGATCGCTGCATCGGCAGCAGTCCGCAGCACTTGCGTCGTCATCCCGAACTCGGCACCTGGGTGGTGCCGTTTCCGACCATCGATCCCCAGGTGGTCAAGCGTTCGGCGACGACGCTGGAACGCTACGGCCCCGATTTTCGCTACGGACATTTCCTGCAGATGGATACGTTTTCCCAGGTCGCAAAACTGATCGGCGGCGTCAGCGCCGTGGCTGTCGCCTCGCAGCTGAAACCGGCGCGCAACTGGCTGCTCGGCCGCAAGGATTCAGGTGCAGGACCCAGCGAGGCGAAGCGTAGCGCCAGCTGGTTCCGTGTCCGTTTTCATGCCGTGGCCGGCGATCGGCGGCTGATCACCGAAGTGCGTGGTGGCGATCCTGGCTACGACGAAACGGCGCGGATGCTCGGCGAGTCCGGCTTGAGCCTTGCGTTCGATCGGCTACCCAAGCGCGCCGGCCAGTTGACCCCGGCGGCAGCGATGGGCGATGCACTGCTGAAGCGACTGCAGCGTTCTGGATTGATCTTCCGCACCGTGGAGCCGGCATGAGCGCGAAACTGATGGTGATGCTGGCCGGCGTGTTCGGCTTCCTCGGCGTCGGCTTCGGTGCCTTTGGCGCTCATGCGCTGAAAGCGCGGCTGACGCCGGACCTGCTGGCGATCTATCGCACCGCCGTCGAGTACCAGTTCTGGCATGCGCTGGCGCTGATGGCGGTCGGTCTGCTGGCGATGAGCCGGCCCGGACCGCTGCTGAGTGCGTCCGGCTGGTGCTTCGCGTTCGGCATCCTGCTGTTCTCGGGCAGCCTGTATGCGCTGGCGCTCAGCGGTGTGCGCGTGCTCGGCGCGATCACGCCGATCGGCGGGCTGTTGTTCCTGGTCGGCTGGGTGCTGCTGAGCGTTCACGCTGCGCGGACCTTGTGAGCACGCGCGCCCGGCGCGGCTAAACTGCCGGCCCTCAACCTAGCCGAGCATCCGCCGTGAAGCACTTCCTGCTGGAAAGCACTTATCTCGTCGCCACCGAACAGCTGCTGTCCGTGCGGCCGGCACATCGTAGTTACATGCAGGTCGGCATCGATCACGGCCTGCTGTTGTTCGCCGGCCCGCAGGCGAGCGGCGTCGGCGGCCTGATTCTGGCGCGGGCCGATTCGCAGGCGACAGTCGAGGAGTTCTTCGCTTCCGATCCCTACGTCCGCGAAGGCTTTGCCCGCTATCGTTTCGTCGAGTTCACGCCGGTACTGCACGCGCCGCTGCTGGCCGACTGGGTCGGTCCGGCCTGAGTCCCCAAGCCTGGCTTCAGTGCTGGGTGGCGGCCGCGCTGCGCAGCAACTGCTGGTTGTAGCGGGCGATCTGGGCGATCGCGGAGAACGAGAAACCGCCGGACGCATGCAGCGGGGCAGTCGCCGCGGCGAGTACCAGACTCAGGTGCACCGTGGTGTCGTTCAGGGCATCGCCGATCAGCGGATTCGGCGCGTGGCGCAGGCCGTCGAGCACGTCGAGCAGCGAGCGGATGCGCACCAGCGTGTGATCGCGGGTGACGTCGTCGCCAAGGATTGTCGGCCGTACCGCACGGGCCGCCGCTTCGAGCGGATGGGTATCTTCGGTGATCACCGCCGTGATCCGGCCATCCTGGCTCAGGGTGGCCACCGCATGCTCGCTGCCGGCCGATGCTTCCGGCTTCTGGGCCAGGCTGGCGTAGTGCATGAAGTAATCGTGGAAGCGATCCGGGCGGATCACCCGCACCGGCTCCGGCGCTGATTCGGCACGATCGAGCGCGGCGGCGCAGGCGTCGAGATGCAGGATGATCGAGCGCATTTCGATCAGCGCACGGCTGCCGACGGCAGCGTTCTCGTCCGCGAGCGCGGCATAGAAACGGCTGATCGCATTCGACAGCGGCACGTGGATCGCATCCGGCGATTGCTCGGCGATCGCCATGTGCCGCATCAGCCGTTCGGCATGCGATTTCAGCGCCGGCAACTGGGCGAGTGCTTCCGGCACGAAGCTGGCGACGGCGGCGCAGGCTTCATCAAGTGCGATGCTGTCATCCGGCGGGGTTTCGTCGAACACCAGGCGATGGTGGGCCGCCAGCGTGGCGCGGGCGAAGACCACCAGCACTGCACCGCGCGTCCGCGCATGGCGGACGGCTTCGATGACCAGAGGCCAGGCGTGGTCGATCGCCGTGCCGTCCTCGAACAGATAGCCGTCGAGATCCTCGTACAACTGGGTGATCAGTTGCTCGGAAAAATCGTGTGGATGCGGCGGCTCGCCGACGGTGGCCGGATCGTGGGCACTGACCATGGGTTTCGGTAGTTTCAGTTGGGGAAGTCAGGTCAGACGCAGGCGCGTCAGCTCTTCCTTGAGGTAGGCGTAGAAGATCGGCGCGGCGATGATGCCGCTGAGCCCGAAGGCCGCCTCCATCACCATCATTGCGATCAGCAGTTCCCAGGCGCGGGAGCGAATCTGCGAGCCGATGATGCGGGCATTCAGGAAGTATTCGAGTTTGTGGATGACGATCAGGTAAGCCAGCGAGATGAACGCCAGTTCCAGCGAATGGCCGATGCTGACGGCGACGATCACGGTGTTCGAGATCAGGTTGCCGAGGATCGGCAGCAGGCCGGCGATCCAGGTCACCAGCACCAGCGTCTTGACCTGGGGCAGATCGACGCCGAACGCCGGCAGGGCCACGCCGACATAGATCCAGGTGAACAGCGCGTTGATCGACGCGATCCAGGTTTGCGCAAACACCACGCGGCGGAATGATTCGGCGAGCCGTGACGAGCGCTCGACGATCGCACGCGCCAGCGGTCCGCGCGTATGACCGGGCGTGGCTTCACGCAAGGCCAGCATCGCGCCGACCACCATGCCGATCAGGATGTGGGCGAGGCCGCGGCCGAACGAGCGGCCGAAGCCCTGCACCACGCTCGAATGTTCGCGCAGCCAGACGACGAGATCGCCGCGCAGCGCTTCGGCATCGCTGGGCAGCGATTGGACGATCCACGCCGGCAGGCGGCTGCGCGAGTTGTCGATCGCTTCAGCCAGCCGTTCGAGCAGCGCCGGCACGCTGTCGGTGCCATTGCGAAGGAAGTTGCCGATGCCGAGCACGGCCGCCGTCAGCAGGCCGACGACAATGATGGTCAGCAGCGCGACGGCAACCAGCTTGGCCGGCTCGCGGCCCAGCGAGGCCACACGCAGGCGTGCAGCCAGCAGGTGCACGAGTTCATAGACCAGCAGGCCGGCAAGCAGCGCCGTCAGCAGGTGCAGGTAGAGCACGGCCACCATGGCGGCGACAGCGGCGAACAGCGAAAAGGCGTCAGCCCGGCTGAGGCGCGAACCGTTGACAGTCGAATTCATGGGGCATCTTAAAGGACCACGCCGACAATGACGTGACCGATGGAAGTCTATGACGCGTCCCTGCACGTCGGCGACGGCAATCGGCGAAAATGGCGCCGTGAAAATTGGCAAGCATCTGATCGAACCCGCCCTGATCCTGGCGCCGATGGCCGGCGTCACCGATCGGCCGTTCCGCGTGCTGTGCCGTCGCCTGGGCGCCGGGCTCGCGATATCGGAGATGACGATCTCCGATCCGCGGATGTGGAAAACAGAGAAATCGCGCACCCGGATGGACCACGCCGGCGAGCCCGGCCCGGTGTCTGTGCAGATCGCCGGGCACGATCCCGCCTTGCTGGCCGCTGCCGCACGCCACAACGTTGCGCACGGGGCCGACCTGATCGACATCAACATGGGTTGCCCGGCGAAGAAGGTCTGCCGGGTCGACGCCGGTTCGGCGCTGCTGCGCGATGAGGCGCTGGTGGCGAGAATCTGCCGGGCGGTCGTCGAGGCAGTTCCAGTGCCGGTGACCTTGAAGATCCGCACCGGCTGGTCGCGGGCCGAGCGCAACGGTGTGGCGATTGCCCGCATCGCTCAGGACTGCGGCATCGCGGCACTCGCCGTGCACGGCCGCAGCCGCGAGGATCGCTTCGAAGGCGAAGCCGAGTACGACACCATCGCTGCGATCAAGCAGGCGGTCAGCATTCCGGTGATCGCCAATGGCGACATTCGCACGCCTGAGCAGGCGAGGCAGGTGTTGCTGCGAACCGGCGTGGACGCCCTGATGATCGGCCGCGCGGCGCAGGGAAGGCCGTGGATCTTCCGCGAGATCAGTCATTACCTGAGCACTGGCAGCCTGCTGGCCGAGCCCTCACGGGAATGGATCGGCCATCTGCTGGTCGAGCATCTTGCGGCGATGGCCGATCTGTATGGCGAGGTGCAGGGCACCCGGATCGGCCGAAAGCATGTCCGCTGGTACTGCGAGGATCATCCCGGTGCCGATGACTTCTGGCGGCAGATCAGCGCTGAAACCTGTGCGCTGCGTCAGCGGCAGGCAGTGGCCGAGTTCTTCGGAATCGAGCCGGAACCTTCGGCGATCGCCGAGGCGGCCTGAGCAAAGTCTCCTGATGGAGGCGGCTCGACGCGGTTGTTATCTCAGTGTTTTGCCGGACGTCGCCGACAAAAAAGGCTCGGCATGGAACACGCCGAGCCCGGCAATGTACACCGCCGTATTAGTTACGCAGGCTTCTTGGCAACAGCTTTCTTCGCGGCAGCCTTCTTTGCCGGGGCCTTCTTGGCAGCAACCTTCTTCGCAACAGCCTTCTTGGCAACCGCCGGTTTGGCAACTGCTTTCTTGGCAGCCGCCGGCTTGGCGACAGCCTTCTTGGCTACGACTTTCGTTGCGACTGCTTTCTTCGCAACAGCCTTCTTGGCAACCGCTTTTTTCGCGACGGCTTTCTTGGCAGCAGCTTTCTTAACAGCCATGGGAACCTCCCAACATTCAAGGAAATGACCCGATTGATCAACGCCTCTCGCTGACAATTACGAAGTCACATCCAATAGTGTCATCGCTGGACATCAAACACAACATCTAGTAGGCGCTTCTCGGAGGCTTGCGATACACGGTGCACAAAAGCGGTTTGTCCGGTCGGACGCTTTCCTGATTGATCGGATCGATGAACCTTGTCGTGACGGGGTCTCCGCGTCGTTGCTGCAAGACTTACAGGCACATTTGGCGTATTGGCCGCCAAGCTTCGCTTGGGCAAATTTGCATGCCTCAGCATGAGGCCGGCGTGCCAACCGTTTGTCCGCTCGCGAACGGCCGACTCCCTGATGGTTCCGGGCAAGGCCCACTCACATTTGAATCCGTGCGAAACCCGATGCATAAAAGGTGACTGCCACTGTTTCGCAAGGGGCTCGATATGGGCGGGTCAGCAAGGACGCTGAATTGTGTCGCTCGTGATAAAGCGGTGGCCCGAAGCCGGCTGCGAATGCTGCTACGCAACGTCAAAATTCAATTGGGACGCGTGTTGCAGACTTCCGTCCGGCTTGTTAGACAGCAGCGGAATTAGCGCGTACAGTGCGGCTGCAGTCGTTTCAAGCAAGGTATTTACCGTGGTCAGTTTCCCCGCTACAAACGGGTGCTGTCAGTATCCCGGCTACATTTCTTGATCGCCCGCAAATACGACACTACCTCTGGTGTCGGTACTTTTTTGTCAATTCACCGTTAAAGGAATGTAGCAATGTCAGACTCGATGGGCACCGTTAAGTGGTTCAATGACGCCAAGGGCTTCGGCTTTATCACCCCGGCCGATGGCGGCGAAGATCTCTTCGCGCACTTCAAGGAAATCCAGGGCACCGGATTCAAGACCCTGAAAGAAGGTCAGCGCGTTGAGTACAAGGCGCAGCGCGGCCCGAAGGGCATGCAGGCCACCCAGATTCGCCCGCTCTAATAAGCGCGCGTATTTGAAAAACCGCAGCTTCGGCTGCGGTTTTTTTATGTCTGACGTTCGGCGGTTGTGGCAGCTTGAACGCGTAACCATGTCCGCTTTCGACACCGGTCTTGAGAATGACGCCGCTCGCCGTCATCAAAGAGACGGGCTCGGCAGCAATAGGTGAAAATGCTGAGCTTCCCGGTCTCTCGCTTCCGGGCTGCCTGGCCTGCAAGGGCGGTCGCAGAATGGTCCTTGGATTGCCGATAAAGCGAAATAGCCCTTCAACGAGTCTGCTCGATGACTGCTGCAAATCCTGCTTCTTCCCGGCCGGCGATCAACAAGCCTGCCTACGCGATGTTCACGATCAGCACGGCGCTGCTGCTGACGGTTTTCCCTTGGTACCTGTTCAACTATGACGTCAGCGCCAGCGCCTGGGTGGCCGGTGTCGCGCTGCTGTATGCCTGCGGCTTGTCGATCACTGGCGGCTATCACCGCTTGTGGGCGCATCGCGCCTATCAGGCGCATTGGAGCCTGAAGGCGTTCTATCTGCTGTTTGGTGCGATGGCGTTCCAGAACTCGGTGCTGGTCTGGGCTTCGACCCACCGCATCCACCACGCCAACGTCGACGATGTCGATCACGATCCGTACTCGATCAACCGTGGCCTTTGGTATGCCCACATCGGCTGGATGCTGCGCGACTACCCGAGTGCCCGCACTGATTACTCGAACGCTCGCGATCTGCTCGACGATCGTCTGGTGATGTTCCAGCACAACTATTGCCTGCCGCTGGCGCTGTTTATGAACATCGGCTTCCCGCTGCTGCTGGGCTGGGCGATGGGCGACGTCACGGGTTACCTGATGGTGGCCGGCCTGCTGCGTCTGGTGGTCAACCACCACGTGACCTTCCTGATCAACTCGCTGGCCCATTACTGGGGCCGTCGTCCGTACACGATCGAGAACACCGCGCGGGACAACGACCTGCTCGCCTTCCTGACGTATGGCGAGGGCTATCACAACTACCACCACCTGTTTCAGTGGGACTATCGCAACGGCGTGCGCTGGTGGCAGTACGACCCGACCAAGTGGCTGATCGCCTCGCTCTCCTGGGTGGGCATCACCCGCGAACTACGCCGGGTGCCGGAGTTCCGCATCCAGCGCGCGATGCTGCAGCGGCAGTTCGATCAGGTGCGCGAGCGGCTCACCGGCTGCAACAACGAAGGCCGGGTCGCCGTGCTTCAGCAGCGTTTCGAGCACGAGCTGGAAACCTTCAAGGCCACCGTCAACGCCTGGAGCCATCTGCAGAGCCAGCGTATCGAAGCGGCGCGCGACAAACTTGCTGACCAGTGGCAGCACAGCGACATGCGTCAGCAGTTGCTGGTGCTGGAGGATCGCCTGCGCGAGCAGCGCCAGCGTATGCAGCCGCTGCATTGGCAGACCGCGTGATCGCCATGCGGTGAACAAAAAACCGCAGCTTCGGCTGCGGTTTTTTGTTGGGCGGTCAGTTAGTCGATGGTCAGCACGATCTTGCCGACATGGGCGCTCGATGCCATCAGCCGATGTGCTTCGACGACAGCGGCTAGCGGAAATGTCGCGTGGATCAGCGGCTTGATCTGGCCATCGGCAATCAGCGGCCAGACCTTGTCCCGGAGCGCGGCCGCCAGGGCGGCTTTCTCGTCATGCGTCTGCGGCCGCAGCATCGAGCCGGTGATGACCAGGCGCTTGCGCATGATCGCGGTGAGATCGATGGTCGCCGCCGCGCCACGCTGGAAGCCGACCAGGATCAGCCGGCCATCGACTGCCAGTGCCGCGAGGTTGCGCGGCGTGTAATCACCACCGACGATGTCGAGCACGGCGTCGACGCCGTGGCCGCCGGTTTCGCGCTGGATCTCGGCGACGAAATCGCTGCTGGCGTAATCGATCGCGAAATCAGCGCCCAGGGCGCGACAGGCCGCGCACTTGTCAGCACCGTTGGCGGTGGCGAATACGGTGGCGCCGAAGGCTTTCGCGAACTGGATCGCGGTGGTGCCGATGCCGCTGGTGCCGCCGTGGATCAGCACCGATTCGCCGGCCTTCAGCCGGCCCCGCGAGAACAGGTTGCCCCAGACCGTGAACGCTGTTTCCGGCAGCGCCGCAGCTTCGATCAGGCTGAGCCCGTCAGGAATCGGCAGGCAGTGCGCGGCAGGCGCCACGCAGTATTCGGCGTAGCCGCCGCCCGGCGTCAGCGCACAGACCGGATCGCCGATCTGCCAGCCCCCAACCTCGGTACCCAGCGCCGCGATCGTGCCCGCCACTTCCAGCCCGAGAATCGGCGAGGCCGTCGGCGGCGGCGCATAGACGCCCTGGCGCTGCAGCAGGTCCGGGCGATTGACGCCGGCGGCAGCAACCTTGATCAGCACTTCGTTCGGGCCAGGCGCAGGGCGGGGGCCTTCGACCAGCCGCATGACTTCGGCAGCGCCCGGTCGGTCGAAGTGGATGTAACGATGGCTGGTGTTCATGGCGCACTCTAGCGGCATCAAACAACACAAGTGTTCTGTTAAGGTTTTGCGACACGCCGGCCACCCGGCCGCACTCATGACTACAGGCCCACGCCATCAGCCGCGCCGGGCAGGAGCCCCGTTCAGATGGTCCTATTTCAGCCGATGAAGGTGCAGATCGCGCGCGACCTGCATCCGATCACCACGATTGCCGATGACGTCGAAGCGGCCGGGCCGCGTGGGGGCTTGAGCGCTGCCGACACCAAGGCGATCTGGGCCGCGCTGAAAAGCCTGTACCGCAGCGGCGCCTATCCCGGCATCGCGTTCTGCCTGCGGCGTCACGGCGAGCTGGTGTTCAACCGTTCGATCGGCCACGCCGAGGGCAATGGCCCGGCGGACAGCGCTGCCGTGCCCAAGCGTCTGCTGACGCCCGAGACGCCGATCTGCCTGTTCTCGGCATCCAAGGCCGTCACCGCAGTGCTGCTGCACAAGCTCGCCGAAGACGGCGGCATCCGGCTCGAAGAGCGGGTCAGCCACTACCTGCCGGCATTCGCGCAGGCCGGCAAGCGCGACACCACGATCAGCGATGTGCTCGCCCATCGCGGCGGCTTCCCGACCATGAAGATCGCCAAGATCGAGCGCAAGGTCGAGCTGATGGAGGATTGGGATCGGATCATCCGCCTGATCTGCGCCGCCCCGCCGACCTCGGGCAAGCAGATGTCCTACCACGCGATCACCGGCGGCTTCATCCTCGCCGAAGTGCTGCAGCAGGTGACCGGCACGAGTCTGTCCAGCTATCTCGATCAGCACATCCGCAAGCCGCTGAAGATGAAGCACTTCACCTATGGCATCGGCAAGCAGTACTGGCCGGAAGTGGCGATCAACTACGAAGCCGGTGCGCTGGTGCGCTTCCCGATCTCGACGGTCGCCGAGCGGGCGCTGTTCGTGCCGTTTCCGGAAGTGGTGCGCGCCTCGAATACCGACAGCTTCAAGCAGGCGGTGATTCCGGCGGGCAATATCTTTGCGACCGCCGACGAGACCAGCCGCTTCTTCCAGATGCTGCTCGATGGCGGCGTTGCCAACAGCCAGCAACTGCTGAAAGCCGAGACTGTTGCTCGCATCGCCCGGCCACTCGGCCGGATGAATTTCGATCGCACCCTGATGATCCCGATGCGCTACAGCGAAGGCATGATGCTCGGTGCCAAACCCGCTGGCATGTACGGCCCGGACACCGCCGACGCCTTCGGCCACCTGGGGTTCATGAACATCCTTGGCTGGGCCGACCCACGCCGGCATATCTCTGCCGGACTGCTGACCACCGGGAAGGCAATCTTAGGCACCCATCTGCTGAGCTTGAGTCGCCTGCTGGCGACCATCTCCAGCCGCTGCGCCTAGCGTTTCGGCTTCAGCATCGTGCCGGTGCAGGTCGGCGCGCCGCAGCGGCAGGCCCAGATCTTCTTCAGGCGCGCGGTCTGGCGGCAGTCGAGGCGGATGCCGTAGTCGAAGGTCAGCTCTTCGCCCTGGTCGATGTCGCGCAGGGTTTCGATGACGATGCGATCGAGCTTGGGGTTCTTGCCCGGGTCTTCGATCACGTACGGCTTGCAGTTCGGTTCGCAGCTGTGATTGATCCAGCGCGCATCGTTGGAATCGAAGTTGCCATCGACGACGTAACGCTCGTTCAGCGTGAACAGAAAGGTGTGGCCGGATTCGACAGTGTCCGAATAGACCTTGTCGATGTAGGCGTGGGTTCGCAGGCGGCCGGTGTACTCCATCACCTCGATGCCGGAGGCCAGCGGCTTGGCGGCAAAAACCCCATTGCCGTGGATCGCGGAACGACGGGTGACGGTGTTGCCGGACATGCGTGGACCAAGGTCGAGAGTGCGACATTGTGATCCAGAAACCATGCCGCCTGCATGCCGGGCATGCCCTTGCCGACAAGGCTATTACACTGCCGCGATGATTTTTCCACCTGCCGTCATCGGCCTGATTTCAGACACCCACGGTTTGCTGCGCGAGCAGGCACTTGCTGCGCTCGCCGGCGTCGACGCGATCCTGCACGCCGGGGACATCGGCGATGCGGCGATTCTCGAGCAACTTGCCAAGATCGCGCCGGTCACCGCCGTGCGCGGCAACAACGATCGCGAGCCTGCATTCGAGGCCGTGCCGGAAACGGCGACGTTGAATGTTGGGGGCATCGCAATCCATCTGCTGCACGATCTGAAGCTGCTGCTGGCCGATGATGCGGCTGCCGCTCAGGTCATCGTCACCGGCCATAGCCATCGGCCGCTGATTGAGCCGCGCGATGGCCGGCTGTACGTCAATCCGGGCAGTGCCGGGCCGCGTCGTTTCAGCCTGCCGGTCACTGTTGCGAAGCTGCACATCGCTGCTGATGGCGGCGTGCAGGCGGAGTTGATCGAGCTGATTCTGTAGCGATCAGTCGTCGACGCTGCGCCGCAGCGTTTTCAAGCCGCCGCGCCGGGTCTTGTCGTCGACTCGCTGTCGCTTCGATGCGCGGCTGGGCTTGGTCGCCCGGCGGGCAACCGGCACATGCAGCGCGCGGACCAGCAGATCGGCGAGGCGCGCCAGTGCGGCATCGCGATTCGCTTCCTGGCTGCGATGCTGCTGCGCCTTGATGACCACCACGCCATCGCGGGTGATGCGCTGATCGGCGCGCAATAGCACTCGTTCCTTCAACTCGTCAGCAAGACTGGACGCGCGAATGTCGTAGCGCAGATGGATCGCGGTCGAAGTCTTGTTGACGTTCTGGCCGCCAGCGCCTTGCGAGCGGGTGGCGGTCAGCTCGATTTCGGCCAGCGGAATGCTGAGCCTGTCGTTGACGAACAGCATGGTTCAGCCCGCTTCAGCCGCCACGCAGACATTGCTGGCCTTGCCGGCGTTCAGCGCTTCAAGGCCCTGGGCGATGCGTCCGGCCAGCACGGCCAAGGCACGCTGGTGACCTTCGGCAAGCGCATCGAAGCCGCCGGCAATGCTTGATTCGACGCGGCTGTCGCAAGTCGCGCTCCTGGCGGCATCGCTGGCGCTGCTCACGGTCCAGGTTGCGTCGATCAGCGCCTGGCTGCCCAGGATCGATTCGAAGCGCCGCAGGCTTACCCGGACCCGGTACAGCGGCAGGCCTTTGGTTTCGCTGGCGCTGGCGTAACCGATGTCGGGTACGCCAAGTTTCTGGGTCAGCGCCGCGCTGAGCGAGGCACGAACCTCGTCGGCCAGCGGTGCGATCCAGCGCTGGCCTTCGACCGGTGCCAGCCGGCCGGCGCTTTCGCGGATCACGATCTTCGGCGTATCGACCTGGGACGGAATCGTCACCGCGCCAAGTTCGATGCGGAACGCCGGGTCCTGCGCGGGGGCGGCATCGCGGGTCGCGGCCGGCAGCAGCGTGTAGAAGCGGATCGGCGCCGCACTCTGGCAGCCGGCGAGCAGGGTGAGGGCGGTCAGTGCAGCGAGGCTCGGGTTTCTCATCGGATCAGTTCCGTGGCGCATCGGTCGCTTTCCCTGGCTGAGGCTGTGGCTCCACTTCGACCGGCCTGCCGCGCAGCAGCGCTTCCGGATGCTGTTCGAGGTATTCGGTCAGGGTCCGCAGCGAGGCCGCAGTGCGGTTCAGTTGTTCCAGCGTGCGCCGCGCGTCCTGCTGCAGCGGTGCTTCTGGCGAGGCCAGATTCTGGTCCAGCGACTTGATTGCAGCGCCGGCTTCGGCCAGGGTTTTCTTGGCCTGCGGTGCCACTTCCTGATCGAGTGTCTTGAGCAAGGAACTGGCGTTGTTCAGCGTGCTGCGCAGATCGCCGGCCAGGGCTTCGAACGGAATCTTGTCGAACTTGGTGACGATACTTTCGATCTGGGTCTGGATTTCTTCGAGGCTGCCGGGCGCAGTCGGAATCTCCGGCATGCTGTCTTGCGAGATGCTGACTTTCTTGGTGCTGCCCGGCTTGAAGAACAGCGCCACGTACTGCTGCCCGGTCAGCAGGTTGCCGGCGCGCAACTGGGCATGCAGGCCCTGGTTGATGAAGCGCTGCAGCACCTTCAGCGGCGGACGGCCTTCGCCGCTGTCGAGCGCGGTCAGCGTCTTGTAGGCCGGGCCGAGGCGCTCCAGGAACAGCTCGATCATCACGTCGGTGTAGAAGCTCTGCCGCACGCTGTCATATTGCGGTTGCATCGATTTGACTTCACCGATGACCACGCCGGAGAAGTCCACCGGCGTGCCCACCGACAGGCCGCGCGTCGATTGGCGAAACACCAGCAAGGCGTTCACGGACGGGCCATCGACCGGCGCCAGCGCATCGGCAATCTTCGAGAACAGCTCGAAGCTCTGCTCGGCCGGCGCCCGCTCGCCGGGATTGTTCGGGTCCGGTGCCTGGAAGGCGATGCCGCCAGCAAGCACGGTGGCCAGTGACTGAGTGTTCAAGCGCAGCCCTTCTGACGACACCGCGAGATCAACGCCACCGGCATTCCAGAACCGGGTATTGCGGGTCACGAAGCGATCGTATGGCGCTTCGACGAACACCTTCACGGTGATCTTCTTGCCATCTTCATCGAGCGCGGAATCGACGACCTGGCCGACCGCCACCCGGCGGAAAT
>NZ_JAHFRY010000076.1 GCF_023266035.1 Nevskia sp. | reverse complement strand
ACCGCTGCACTTGGCCATCATGGCTTTCATGACCGGGTCCTTCGGGTCCATCTTCGAGTGATCCATGTCCTTCATCGCCGCACAGTCGGGGGCCGCCTTGGCTGCCGCGGCTTCCTTGGCGTGCTCTTTGGGGTCATGGGCGTAAGCGAGCGGCATCGACACGCTCAGCACGAGGATCGAGAGAAAACGGGTGCTGTGGTTCATGGCAAAACTCCAGTGGGATCGGCGCGATGCGCCAGGGATGAAAGCTTCAGTGTTCATGCGAGGTCTCCGGTGTGGTTGCCGGTTCGCCGTCGTCCGGGGTGCCGTGATCCATGCCTTTCATCGGCATGTCTTTCATGTCGTGGCCGGCATGCGGATCGGGGCTCACGGGGGCGGCGCTGCCGTTTTTTCCTGAGCCCTTGCACTGTTCGCGCATCGCTTTGACGACCGTCGGGTCGAGCTTGGAAAGGTTCATCTTCCTCATGGCCGCGCAGTCCGGCGGCGCTTCCGATTTCATCTCCATGCCGCCCATGTCATGACCGGCGTGGGGATTGCTCGAAGCCGGTGCTGCTTCGGGAGTGGCTGGCTTTCCCATCTGGGAGTGGTCCATGCCCTTCATGCCGGGCATGTCCTTCATGTCCATGCCAGGCATCTTTTCGGCAGACGGCTCCTTCTCGGTTATGCCGCCCATGTTGTGGCCGGCGTGAGGATTGCTCGAAGCGGGCGCCGCCTCCGGAGTGGCTGGCTTTCCCATCTGGGAGTGGTCCATGTCCTTCATGCCGTCTATACCCGGCATGTCCTTCGACATGCCACCCATCGAGTGCTGGCTGTGATCCATGCCGCCACTCTTGGGAACGATCAGCTGGACCGGGTCGAGCACCGGCTGTGCAGCTTGGGCGCTGCTCGGAAGGTTCCGACCGACGGCGCGGGCCAGCTCGACACGGGCTATCCAGTAGTCGCGTACCGACTCCAGATACCCCGCGTAGGCGTCGTATTCCTGCTGCTTGGCGACCAGCAGTTCAAAGATACCGATGAACATGAAGTTCACTTCCTGCTGCATCCTGGCGACGACTTCTTCGCGCTGCGGGATCAGCTGCGTGCGGTAGCCAGTGGCACGCGCCTTGGCTGCCAGGACCTGCGCCTGGGCGAGCTTGATGTCGTTGGCGCGATCAAGCACCAGACTGTCGAGTTCGGCTTCCGCCTGCTGGAGTTGGGCTTGCGCGGCAGCGACACGGCCGCTGCCCCAGTTGAAGATCGGGATGCCGAGTGACAGCGTCGGGCCGTCGTTGACGCTGCCGTCGTAATCCTTCTGCCGCTGGTAGCCGATCTGGATGTTGTCGACCAAGCGGGAGTGGCGTTCCAGCCGGTAACGGCTGGCGAACGCCGCAGCGCGCTTGTCAGCGGCTGCAACATCAAGCCGCCCGTCGACCGCGAGCTTCAGCAACTCGTCGGTCGAGTCTTCGTCGACCAGCGGCTCGGCGAGCCGGGCATCGAGTACCCAGCGGTCGTCGACCGCTGGTAGGCCCATCAGGCGAATGAGCGCCGTACGCGTTTCCACAGCTTTCGCCTGAGCACCGATCAGATCCAGATAGGCCTGGCTGGCAGCAGCCTGTTCCAGCGCCAGCTCTCGCTTGGACAAGGTGCCGGCGTCGACGAATCGTTGAGCCAGATCAGCCGAAGCGCGGGTCGCCTTCGAAACGGTTTCCCTCATCACGGCGAGCTGCTGGGCACCGACAGCTTCGTACCAGGCGCGCTCGGTGTCGGCAGCAAGATTGATGGCGACGGAGCCGACCGACAGCTTCGCGGCTTCGAACTGAGTGTCGGCATAGCGCTGACGGGCTGGAAGGAACAGCAGGTCGATGAAGCTGACGGCGACGCCGAGCGTGACCTGACGCGCGACCGCATCGGGTGGCCCCGGGGTTAACAGTGCAAACGAGAACACCGGATTGGCAAGACGGCCCGCTTCGTAGACATCTGCGGCCGCAAAGCCCAACCGTGCGGTCTCGGCCCGGACTGCCGGGTTGTTGACCAGCGCCAGTTGCACCGCAGCGGTGGCTGTCAGCGGCTTTTCGAGCAACTCGCGGTTGAATGCTGCGATATCTGAGGGCTGCGGAAGCGCTCGACCGCGGTCGGCAGTCAGCTTCGCGACCTCAGGGCGTCCCCAGTCCGCGGGGAGGCTGGCACAGCCAGCCAGCGTCAACGCGAGCAGGCTCGCGGACGCGGAAAATCGAATGGAAAACACAAGAACCTCCAGACCAACCTGACGACGGGGCTCCGGAGAAACAAGGAGCACCCGGTGAGCAAGGCGTCGAACGGCAACGGAAACCCGTCGCCGCCGACCGCGGCTTCACATCAGGCGATACTGGGTGGACGCAACAGACCTGACCCGTGTGCGGCGGTCAGATTGACGACGATCAGCGGTAGGCGAACATCGTCGCCTAGACCTGTCAAAACGAATTGAGATGACTTGGCCACCGAGATCGTGCCATGGCTGGCGCAATGACCGACCTGGCACGAGCAATCACAGTTGCAGCCGGAGTCACTCTTTGTGTTTGCCTTGGCAGCACCGTCGTCAGGTATGACGTGACCGGTCATGTGATGTCCCTGGTGAGGGTCATCGGCCGAGGCAAGAGCTATGTGACCCGCAACTCCCTGGTGCGACGTTCTCGACGTGTGATCGCACTTGCCTCGGGCCATACCGCCGGCAGCCTGGAGCGAGAAGCTCAAGGCCAACAGCACGGTCAGCAAGGTGCGAAACAGGGGCATGTGAACAGTCTGAACCGAAATCGGCAGGGTGTGCAACGACGTTCAAGATTGACGGCGGTGGCTAGACCGCCACCGAGCGGATGAACTAGCTCGCACGCCATAACGGCATGGTAAACCTTGGACCGTAGTCCAGAGTCAAGCGGTTGACGGCGGCTTGCATCGAGTTTCGTCCTATCCGTATCGTCGATTGACTAGGTCAGGCACTGCGCAGGTTGGACAGGTAGACGCCTTGTAAGTGGTGCGCAGGAATCCCGATCCAAACTCTTCGCCGATTGAATTCGCTATGCAAATTCCCTCCCAGCCTGATCCAACGCTTGCAGTCCCTCGTTCGCTAGAGGATGTGATCCACGCCGCCGATATCTCGACAGAGCCGTTCGACGAGCAAGTCTTGTGGAGCCAACTGGTAACGTCTGCACCACCGTCGGAAAGCTGTTCCGATTTCGAACGTCGCGGCGTCGTTGCCGAGTTAAACGCTTGGCGTTTCATGCGGTCATCGGACCCAAACTCCGGACCCTGGGGCATCTACTGGGCGCCGCTGGCTTCAGGAAAGATGGCAGATGGCACGGATTTCCATAATCCCGATATCGTCGACATCGACCCCGACATCATTCAGCACTGGGTGAATCGTGCGCTATCGCTGCAACACCCAGCGTTAAGGGCGCGCTACGCGGATCTCGCGTGGGAGATCGGCAACGCGCGGCGACGCGACGCCGATGGTCCCGCCAAACGGGCATTTCTGATCGGCAATCCTGGCGCGCTTGCCAGCATCGCGATTGATGGCTACCTGGATGCGGTCGAGGGTGGTCAACTCAGGGATGAGCACGACTGCTGGGAATACCTTGATCGGGCCGTCCAGCTCTCGCTGACGATCAACGACTCGGTGCGAACGGCACGTGCCAAGGTAGCCCTCTTCAACTACCAACGCCTTCTCGTGTCACGCCCTGAACGGTTCTTGTGGTGGCGTCTGGATGACCTGACCCGGACGAAGCGTCGACAACTGAATCTCAGCGACGAAGAACTTCAGGAGATCATCGCCGGCCTTGAGGAAGCGTTGACCCGTTCGGCCAACCTTGAGAACCTCGAATCGTTCGATCCGCATGCCGCGATGCAAGCGGCCGATCGTCTGGCGAAACTGTTGGCTGACGGCCCGGAAGAAGTCCAGAGGGTAATCAAGGTGGGAGCCGGAGCTTACGAGGCGGCGGCAGCGAAAGCATCGGCAATGCTCGCAATCGCGTGGCTTGAAGACTTGATGCCGCGCTACCGCAGCATGGGCCTGACTGAAGATGCCAAACGGGTAGAAAACACGATTGTATCGCGTGCGAAAGACGCCAAGCAGGAAATGTCTCGCCACTCCGTAACGGTTGAAATCCCGGCGGAGCAGGTTCAGAAGTGGATCGACGTAGTCGCGGGGGAAACCGCGGACCACGCACTGAGTCGTGTTGCGCAGTCGTGCTTGTTGACCGAAGACAGTTCGCAGCGGTCTGTCGAAACCATGATGGCGCATGCGCCGCTGATGTCCTTGTTCTCGACGACGATCATGGGCCGAGACGGGTTTACAGAAGCCACGATCGGTTCGGTGAAGGACGATATCGCCGGGCACACCTTGAAACATGCGGCGGAACAGTTTTCGCAGAGAGCGCAGCTACTGCATCTGCTTCTTCATCACACGATAGGGAGACATGGGCTGGACATCGAGGCATTTCTCGCACATGCCCGATCAGTTCCGTGGTTCGCGTTGCATCGTGAACCGCTACTACGGGAGGGCTTGATGGCTTGGTTCGATGCCGACGCCGTGAAGGCGATTCACGTTCTTGTACCGCAAGTCGAAGCTGCCTGCCGCGACTTGCTGGATTTCACCGGAGGCTCAATCCGCAAGTTCAACCCGTTGACCGGCGGCTTTGAGGTGATCGGCATGGGGGCAGTCCTGAATCACCCCAGGTTCGTGGAAGGTGTCCCCAAGGACATCCGATTCCACCTGCGCGCGCTGTACTGCGAACCGCGCGGAATCAATCTTCGCAATCACTTGGCCCATGGCTTGACGACCAAGGATGCGCTGGGCATCCCAATGGCCAATTGGGTCGTGCATTCCGTCCTTCTTCTGGGAATTCTTGAATTGATCGAAGCGACCGATACCCGGTCCTGAACCGCCCAAGGATTCTCGGAGGCTTCAAACTGTGATGAGGATCGACCTCGGGCTTCTAGTTGGACCGAACTACCTTGAGGCTCGGTGTTCCATCGATGATCAGCGACTGCCGGTAGCGGTCGATCGGAAAACGGAATGTGCCCCGGAAATTGACGCTGGAATACCGAACCGGACTGATGTGGCGCAACACTTCTTTGCTGACTGAGACCCCTTTTGCCTCCAGCGATGTGACCGCAGCCTGCATGCGATTCGCCTGCCAAGCGATCACCAGGTTGGAAAGTAAAGTGAGGGCTCCAGAGATGCCAATCATCTCATCGGGTCGGCGACCGCGGTCGTGCCGCACCGCCCCGAGATGGATGGCGTGCTGTAGCGTGTGGACGTGCTCGCCCCGATTCAAAAGCCTCGTAATTTCACGCCGGAATGTCGGATTGGTGAAATAGTCGCAGAGGTAGATTGTCCGCAACAGACGCCCCAACTGTTGCGCGGCCCGGTAGATCGGATCGCCCTGCGCCGCAGACCCAAATCGCTGCAAAGCAGTGACGGCACTGATCGTTCCATTGCTGATGGAAGCCAGAACCCGCACCAGATCGTCCCAGTGGGCGCGTACATGCTCCAGATTGAGGGTCGAATCGACCACTTCCTTGATGGATTCAGGAACGGCCATGCCTCGCGGCACCGTCAAGCGCCGCTCGCGCAAGTTGCGGAGGCGCGGGCAGAGGTCGAATCCCAGACCGTGGGAAACAGCCATCGCCACGTCCGTGTAGCCGTGGGTATCAACAGCCAGACGATTCAGGTCCAGCTGCGTCTGACGGATGACGCCTTCAATGGCGACACCAGCCTGGCGTTCGCCGAGCACAATTGGCTGGTGGTAGATGATCGACCAGCGATCATGCACATGGGTGTACATGCCCACGGAAGGCGTCTGGCGACGCGGATCAAGTCTTGCGTTCCAGAGATGCCGAGAGGTCGTCAGGCTCATCATGTCCGAGGACGCCGACTTGCCGTCGCCCCACATCGCGATGATCGGCAGCTGGTTGATGAACTCAAGGACAAGGGAATTGGCCCTGTCGATGGCGTTGTCGAACTCCAAGCCCTTCATCGCGCCTGCAACATCCACTGAAGACAGCTCCGTCACCATCATGGCGACACCCGAAGCTGTCATGTCCGTACCCAAACCCAGGACGCCGGCATAGTTCAGGAGCAACTCGCGATCGCTTCTCGGAAGCCGGCCTTGCAGTGCTTTGGAAAACCGCGTCAGCACATCCATCTCAAGCATCAGCTCGGGCAGCTGGATGCTACCGATCTCCTGATCGATCATGACGCGCACTGCGGCGACTTCGGGCGCCTCTCCCTCGGCCTCAAGACGGTCGAGGCTGATGTCGTTTTCCTTGATGTCCAGCTCGCCGCGCCTCAGCGCCGAAGCGACTGCTTTAAGCCCTTGCTCAGCGGCCTTGATCAAGGGATTGAGATAGTCGTCGACGTTGTTGGGGAGACGCAGCAGGCCATAGTGGCGGCGCCTCTGCTTTTCCCAGTCGGCAGCCGGAATCAGCAGATGGTCGCGATCGCGGAAAGTGTTGCTGTAGTCCACCCAGCAGCTGCCACGACGGAAGCCTTTCCTGAGATTCAAAAGGGTCTCTGCCTCGAACGCGCGCATCGCGCGCTCGCGATCCGCTTGCTCGCCAACCAGGGGTTCCCAGAGTTTGGAATGACCTTTTACATTGTCCGGCAGGGCCGTGCGGTTTTTCTCGTAGAGATCGCGAAGGGTGCCGAGCCCGGCGAGACCTTTGTCGTCGTCGTTGCCTTTGACATCCAGATTGGCCAGCCGCTTGAGAAGTGGGCGGATCGACTTGTTCTGATCAACCAATTCCGAACGCACCGCTGCAGCCCGAGTCGGGAACACCTTGTCGCCGAAGGTCTGCTGAAATTCGAGAATCTTCTCGCGCAGCGCAGTTGCCCCAAGCTTTTCGTCGTTCGCCATGCCGAAGATGGCGGTGAGCGCCTCGCGATAGCTCACGACGGTGGTGGCATCGGCCTTTTTGACGTTTTGGGCTGCGCGGCTGACGATGTCGGAGGTCATTTTTCCGGTCAACTGGATCACGGCATCTGAGGCTTGGCTGAGGCTGACCTTGAGAAACGACACCAGCTGCAGGATTTGCGATTCCGGCTTCAGACGCCTGAAGCTTCGCGGGCTTCGCTGCTGCATCAGGCGCGCATAGTCCTGCAGCCGCTGCGAGGAAACGTCGGGCAGATCAACCGTGTGGATACTAAGGCCGGTCAGGAAGTCGATCTTCTCGAACATCGACGCGACATTTTTCGGAGAGCGTCGCCGAGGCGCACTTTGCAACCACTCCAGGCTAGACCGACCGTCCTTGCGGTTGGCGAGCAGTGCGTCTTCCCAAGCTTGGCGTTGCTCCGGCGTCGTCACCTTGCAGATCGTGACGTAGATGGACTGCTCGGTATCACTTGAAGCTCGGACGCAAAGTTCCCGAATCGCATAAAGACCAGGGATCAGCAGCTTGCGATCCACCAGCCATCGACAGGCGAGATCTATCAGCCGGTCAACCGAACTCGTGCCATTGCTCGCAGCCCGCATGGCAGCGAGCAGCATGGCTTCCTGCCTTTTGGTAATGGCCTGGATTCCCAGATAGGTCATCGCCCAGGCTTGATGTTGAATGCGGGTATTCTTACGTTTGTAGATCCCTCGAATTGAAGCGATAGACGGCGCTTCCAAGCCCAGCTGATCACCAACGAACTTCAGCAGCGGTCGAGGGAGGGTATTGAAGGAGTTGAGTCGGCAACCCGACAGCCGGACAAACCCAAGCTGGATCGCAACAGCAATCCTGAACTGCTTGTTGAACCCCGCGCAGATCGCCTCGATGTCCTTGGGTACGAGCGTAAAAAACTCCTCCATCTCGAAGGGGGTCAATTCGCCAGGCAGTTCATCGATCCCAAGAAACCGTTCTTTCCACTGCGACATTGACATCCCCTGTGACGGAGTTGCCCGAATTTATCAGCGCGCTCTGGGAATAAATACTGAACCCAGTCCGGTCTTCGAGCCGGCCAGTCTGTGGGCTTCGCTTGCGCGCAAACTTGGGGAGCCACCATAACCTATTGATTATTATAGGTTATCTGAAAATAATGCTTGTAAGTTATTGATTTATATCGAATCGCAAACCGCCGCTTTTTCCTTCTTCAACCAGATGACCCCGGCTTCGGCATCACTGCGCCCCGGTGAACAGCTCGGACGTGCCGAACTGCTTGCGGTCGATCTCGCCCAGGCCCAGGGCGCGCGCCTTCTGCTCGATGCGCGCCAGGCCGACGACGATGTTGCGCACGCTGCCGCCGCTCTTGTCGTGCAGCAGGCCGATCAGGTCCGGCTTCACGGTGACTTCGCAGAGCTGGCTGGCTAGCAGCTGGGCGTCTTCGGCATCGGCCGGCTCGAAGCGGACGTTCTGCGCCAGGCGACCGATCAGCTGCTTGCGATGGCGCAGGCGGTCTTCGATCTTGTCCATGCCGACCAGCACCACCGGCACCAGCGAGATGTCGTGGATGTCGCGCAGGGTCTCGGTGAGCTTCATCGAGCTGACCAGGTAGTCGGCCTCGTCGATGAACAGCGGCCGGCCCGTGCGGCCCAGCTCCTCGACGATGTCCTCGGTCATCAGCGAGCAGCTGCCGCGCGGGCTGCGGCGTAGCTCGCGAAGGATGGCGGTGAGCATGGCGCTCGGCGTCCAGGTGGCGAGCGCGCGCACGTACACGCCGTTTTTCTTGTTGTTCATCCAGGCGATGGCGGTGGTCTTGCCGAAGCCGCTATGGCCGTGGACGAGGCCCATGCCGGGCGCACCCGGTGCGCGGGTCATCAGCGCTTCCGTGGCGGTGGCAAGCCGCGTGATGTTCTTGACCGGCAGCGTCTTGGATTTCATGGGTTCCCCTCGTTGTTGTTAGGCACGCCGGAGAGCGAGCCGAAGTCCTCGAACACCATCCGGGCGGCGGTGTAATCGGGCGTGGTTTCGTAGATCGCCAGCCAAGCGGCATCGGCCTCGGCGAGCGGCAGGCCGGCATCGCGCCGGGCGCTGAGCTGCAGGCAGCGCGCGAAGCGCTGGGACTGAGTTTCCATCGGCACCGGTGCGGCTTCGCAGGCCGCGACGGTGGCCGCGTGGGCTGCCTGATCGAGCGGCCGGACGATCTGCAGCGACACGGCTGGTGCAGGCATCGGCAGTGCCGGGATCGGGCTGCGGCTGTCCGGCATTTCGATCGCCCTGGGTGTGGCTGCAGGCGCGTCCAGGGCATCGAGCATTGACGCCGCGCTGATCGGTTTGCGGCTGCGGGCGTCGACTTCGTCCAGCTTCACCTGCAGGCGCTTGCGCTGGCCGGCGGCGCGGCGCTCCAGGCCGTCCTGGATGCGGCTGTCGCTGAGCCACGGCATCTTTTCGTTGAGCTGGGCTTCGACGATGAAGCGGCCCTTTTCATCGAACACCCAGACCAGGCTGTCGTCATGCAGGGAGTACTCGACGAGCACCTCGCGGCCCTCGAACTGCGCCAGCTCGTCGGCGCGGTAGGTGCGGCCGTGCAGCGCCAGGCTCCAGCGCACCACCTTGCGGGTTTCGCGCGGGCGCACCACCGCGACACTCGGCACTTCCAGCGGTACGCGTTCCAGCGTCTGCCAGAGATCGTTCGGGCTGAGATCGTCCAGCCCGCGCTGCGGGTTGCCGTTGTAGAAGTCGAAGTAGTCCTTCACCGCCTGGGCGTAGTCGACCAGGGACGGCAGCTTGACCACGCCCTTCTCGACGCGCTGGCGCAGGTGGCGCAAGGCATCGTCCGTGCGGCAATGGCCGCAGAAGGTGCTGAAGCGCTTGCCGCAGCGCTCCTCGAACCAGTGAAAGAAGCCTTCGATCAGGCCCTTGCCCTTGGCGTTGCCGGGCAGCGCGAACATCGGGGCGATGTCGAAGCGGCGAAGGAAGCCGCTGACGTCGTCGGTCATCAGCCGGGCCTTGAAGCCGCTGCCTACGTCGCAGTGCACGAAGGACGGCGTGTGGTCATGGCCGATCAGCGCGTGGCTCAGACTGAACAGCGTGGTCTCGGCGGATTCGCTCTCGCTCAGCCACCAGCCGACGACCCTGTGCGAGCGCACGTCCACCCAGACCGTCAGCTCCGGGCGGTAGGCGCGGCCGGTGGCGGGGTGCGCCACGTAGACATCGCAGGTGTGGCCGTCGCCCTCGTACACGAAGCCCACCGGCAGCACGCTGCTATCGCGCACCACATGCGGCTTGATGTTCTGCTGGTAGTAGTGGGCGCCTACCCGCTTGCGCGAGGTGTCGCTGGCGTCACTCGGAAGGCTCTTGAGGTAGCGGCGCACCAGATGCTCGCTGGCGTCCTCGAAGCCTTCCTGCCGGAGCCACAAGGCCACCGTGGCGTAGTTCGGCCGCTGCGGCTGGGCGAACAGGTGCATGGCCCGCGCTTCCCAACCGCGCGCCTGGCGCGGCCGGCCCTTGTACTGCGGCGCCAGGGCGACGATGCCGCCGGTCTGGTACTGCGTCAGCCAGCGGGCCAGCGTGCGGGCGCTGGGCTCGCCTTCCGCGAAGGACGCGGCCAGCCAGGCCGCAGCGGCGCGAATGCTGACGCCCTGCTGGCTGATGCGGGTGAGCGCCGGGCGAATGATGCTGAGGCAGCGCTGCGCCTCTTCGCGGGCGGCCAGCGGCATCGCCAGGAACGGATCTGTGACGCGCTCGGCGATGGGGGCGTCGCGGCCTGGGAACTTGAGCAGAGCGGCCATTGCTTAGCCCTCGTTCCGCTTGCGGCCGACCTTGCCCGGCCGGTTGTTTTCGCGCTTCGCGTCGCGCTTTCGGGCGTCTGATTCCATGCGGCCGGCAATGCGCTCGCGGGTCTCATGAAAGAGCTTCAGCTCGCCGGGATTGAACGGCATGCCGGACAAAGCGACCTGGTCTGCCGCATCGAACCGCTCTTCGAGCAGGTGCATCTGGTCGACGACGCGGGCCAGCACGCCGCCGAGCGCGTAGTAGATCGTCGCTGCGACGATGGGCTGAAAGCGGTTGGCCTCGGGATGGGTGATCTGTGTGAACACCGCCTGGGCACTGACATCGGCCAGCATGTCCAGCGCCAGGGTCATGCCTTCGGTGTGCGCCATCGCCTCTTGCCGGGCGGTCAACGCGAAGTGCGGCATGTCCTCTTCGGCGAGCAGGTACTTGGCCTGCTTGAGCGCGCGGTCCCGCTCCATGCGGGCGGTTTCAAGCTGGGTTTTCAGGTTGGCCGATTCGGTCTTGAGCTTCTCGACCTCAGCGCCCTTTTGCAGGGCCTGCTTGGTGAGGGTTTCGAGTTCGCGAGTGGTGGCATCGGCGACGGCTTCGAGCGTGAGACCGTGTACTTCCTCGCCGTGTGCCAGGGCAGCCACGTCGTCATGCGCCCAGGAGGCGAATGCCATCGCCTTGGTGACGCCGAGTTGTGCAAGCGCTTGCACACTTGCGCCGTCCGGCATCGCCGCGAACAGGTTGTAAACCTCGATCGCGTAGTACGCGGAGCGCCTGGGCAGGCCGCGCTCGGCGAGCCCTGCGGCGAACTGCTGTTTGTCCAGCGAATCGCGCAGGTGGATGAAGGCCCGGCCCGCCAGAATTTTGCCGGCCGTTTCCATCTCCAGGCCGCGCTGCGCCGCCTGCCAGGCCTGATCCGCCGTGGCGCCCATCAGCTCGGCATCTAGCTTGCCGAGCGCCCCGCGAAGGTAATCACCGAGGGCTGCCGGCACCGGCAGCGCCTCGGCTTTGTTGATTGCCGCGACTGCAGTTGTTGAGGTCTTTTTCATGGTCCCTTGGATCAACCGATGGAATCCGTATGCAGGCCGGCGGCCTGCACCAGCTGCTCGCGCAGCGCCTTGGCTTTCTTGCCGTCGCGGCCACCGGTGAGCGCCTGTTGCGCCCAGCTGCGGTCAACCGATTGCTCGGCGCAGAACTGCACGAAGCTCTGGCCCCGCATCACCACAGAGGCCCGCACGGCGCGGTACAGCTCCAGGCCAGGGGCGATGTCCGTGCGGCCAACAACACCGTCGGCGGCGAGTTGCCGCGCCCGGCGCGTTGTGGGCCGTGGTGAGTTGCCTAATACTTGCTTGCGATTTGCTCTTTGCATGCGAGCAATTTAGGACAGTAATTAGGACACGTCAAGGGATATTTAGGACATGCGCGAAATACCGCCGGATATAGGAACGCGAGTCCTCGGCCTTCGAACGAAGAAGCGGATTTCTAGAGAGGCTTTCGCTGAAATGTTCGGGGTCAAACCGAGCAAAATTCAGGACATCGAACGAGGTCGATCAGCGCCCACCGAAGCTCTTTTAGGACAAATTGAGGAACGCTTCGGAGGGGATTGGCTGTTGTTGCGTGATACAGATCACGTCGTCTCAAAAAACGCTTACCGGACAGGTGTTCGCGCAGAGATTGCGGAACCGTTCGCAGTTCCGGGCAGCGATCCAGCTCAAGATCCACGGGTAGAAGCTTTCGGTGTGCGCTACCGGCGCACGGCGAAGTTGGTGGATGAGGTGCTGGCTGAGGTCGGGTTCACACCGACCAAGCTGCTGCGCGAATCGCTGAAGGCGGTGGTTTTCGCGCACGGGGTGAGCCAGGAGAACGTCGCGCTGCTGATCACCGGGATCGAGCAGCAGATCAAGGAGACGGTGAAGTGAAGCAACTGCAAACCGCCGCACGGATGTTCATCGTGTTCGGCCTGGGACTGATCGGACTGATGGTTTACTCGGGGTGGCGCGAGAAAACATCGCCGCCCGCCAAGTACGTTCAAGTGCAGGAAGAGCACTCAATAGCGGAGCGCGTGGTGGCACTGGATCGCAATGCTTGGCCGTCCAAGGGTGACGTGGACGTGCGACGCGCGAACTACCTGCTCGGTGCCATTGCTGGTCGGGCGTCTACTACCGAGCTGAAGGTGGCAGATATGGTTGCCGAGGCTCGCAAGGCTGCCCTGGAGAGCTACGGCCGGAGATGGACGATGCTCGATCTACTTGAGGTCGCCAACCGGACCAAGAAAATCGAAAAGCCGCAAGACATCTCGGTGGCCTTGGCCATCACTATCGTTGCCGATGGGCATTGATCCTGACGCTGGGCGCTAGTTTTAGGCATTTGCACCCAGCGGATCTCGCGCTAACTTCCAATACCCGCAGCAGCTCGGCGCAATCGCTCTACAAGCCTGCGGCGCTCTGCTTCGAATAGCGCGAAACCCTCCGGCTGAGCCAACCTGCCAGCCGCGATCTGGCTGCAGATAAATACCCGGTACTGGTACAGGTACTCGATGTCCTGTCCGATCGGCTGATCGGCCTTCTCGCGACGCAAGTCGTTCAGCTCTTGCCAGCCGGTCGGATCGTCGCAAGAGGGGGCTTTGGCCAGCGCGGCTGAGCACGCCAACCATGCCGAGACTCCCAGTATCGCGATGTTCAGTCGGGAGTTCATGGGTACATCAGACGAAGCGTAGACCTTCCAAGAAATAAGGAAAAAAATCTCTACATTCCAAGTCCTTCAACTCAACGTACTCAGGCCCTATGTGAAGCAGCTTGGCCAAAGCCTCCTTGTAATGTCTTTCGTTGTAAATCGACGCTTTGAAGCAGGTGCCATAGGCAAACCGCCCATAGGGCACCATCCCTTTTTTGTCACCGATCAATGAGTCCAGTAATTTCATATTGGCTGGAAGAAAGCCGAAGCCAAGAAAGACGGTCCTATCCGCGCTACGCAAGCGTTCGCCGACAGTGTGCTGCTGCACATCGTTTGCTTCCATGCCCTCCGTGAAAGTACGAATCGCACCGGCCATTTTGATGACGTTATCGGTGAAAAGGCGCTCTCCATAAGGCCACCCGCCGACAGGGTCCTCGGTCTTCAAGCGACCCAGACTGCCGTATGGGTGATAAATCACCAATGGCTTCATCGCGGCGGCAGCCGCGCTTTCGTCGGTGTTGTACTGCTCCATGATGGCGCGCAGCAGGAATTTTTCGAACACTCGGTCGTAGTTGAACGAGATAATCGTGACGGCCTTAAAGCGCTCTGGAAGCTCTATAAGGGGGCATTGTTCGGTGACAGCCCTGAAGAAGCTTATGTGCCAGGTATCCATCGGAAGTGCACTCGACCTCCGCGTGCCATCCTGCCGAAACTCAGCAAGTGCGCTGCCTTGTTCCAATCCCGCGATCTCGTATGCAATTGCCAACTTGCCGAGCATGACCAGCGCTTCGTCCGATTGGTGCAGATGCAGGTAGTTGTCGATGGAGCTTGCTAATTGCACTCCGAGGCTGAGCTGCCGCATTTTTTCGAGCGCTACAGCTGCATCACCTGAGTATTTGCGGAACTTAGCCAGTGCAGCTTGTGCGATAGAGAAGAATTCAGCGTTCTGCGGAAATTCGGAGTGCCGGGCGGCATCGAAGCTGATCCGCGAAGTAGTCGATATTCGTGAGGCGAGCCCCGTGCCTACAGGAAAATGCAGTTCAGCGCTGGCACCTGCCCCAATGACCAAAACCGTACTTTGCAAGCGGTGCTCCTGGTTGATTTCCCCAGGCGCTAGTGTGACGGCCACCAGCACCCATCGGGTGGCGTTCAACCCTTTTAAAGCGACACGCATCGCAGAAGCTCGATGCAGCTAGCAGCTGAAGCCTTCATGAGGAAAAATTTCCTCGGCTGATTCACAGCCTCGCGCGCGCAACGATGCGCGCCATGACGAACCCCCGCGCCATCACCCGGCTGGTCATTCACTGTTCGGCGTCGCCGAACGGTCGCCCTGTTTCCATTGCCGAGATCGATGCCTGGCACAAGGCGCGCGGCTTTCATCGCGCGCCTGCTGCTGTGCTGCGCTGGAACCCGACGCTGAAGCACATCGGCTATCACTTCGTGATCGGCGTCGACGGCGCGACCAGCACCGGCCGCAGCGAAGGCGAGATTGGCGCGCACGTCGTGGGCGCCAACATCAACAGCCTGGGCCTGTGCATGGTGGGCACCGATTCGTTTACGCCAGCACAGTGGCTGGCGCTTCGGAATCAGGTTGGGGCACTGATCGAGTTCTTGCCCGAAATGGAAGTGGTCGGCCACCGCGATCTGTCGCCTGACAAGAACGGCGACGGTCGCATCACCTCCGATGAATGGCTGAAGCGCTGCCCAGGCTTCGACGTGGCGGCCTGGCTTGCCAATGGCATGCGCCCGGAAACGGCACACGTTCTGGATGCCACCTGATGACGCTCAAGCGCCTACCGCGCCGTCCCCGCCGGCTGACCGTGCTGGTCAATCTCGCCGTCGGCCTTGTGGCCGTAGCGGTGGACAACCTGCACCTGCTCGGGCCGGCATTGAGCCCGCGCTCGTTCGCCTTCCTGGCCTTCTCCCTGGCCGTGGCGAACTACACGTTGCACACGATTAAAAAGCGACCGACAGGGGCTCGCAAACCGGACGAACTCCGGTGATCGCGACCCCTGTGGTCGCGCATCTTTTACGGCGGCTTGCGATCGTCCTGGCCGCGCTGTTGCCGTTCTGGCTGACCTGGCGGGCTGGCTTCAATTCCAGCGAACGCGCGCACGCCGCACAGGCGGCCGTGGCCACCGCCGCCGACCTGACGTGGCTGGTTGACCGCCATGAACGCAATGCCCAGCTCGCGGGCGACTACGTGCTGCGCCGGGCCGCGACCAGCGTCCGGTACCAAGAAATTGTCCGGAGGATTCCCCATGTTGTTGTCGCGTATCGAGAGGCGCCATCTGCGCCTCTACAGCCGCTGCCTCGCTGCGTTTTTACTGCCGGCTTTGTGCGCCTGTGGAACGACGCCCTTACAGGTGGAACGGCTCTGCCCGCCGGCCCCGGAGGTGCTGCTGACGCCACCGGCCGACCTGGCGCCGCTGATCCCGAACCGGACGGCGGCCGATGACCAGGACGCCGACATCCCGCTGGCCCAACTGCTGGACAACCACGCGGTGAACGCCCAGGCCTGTTTCGAGACGCGCGAGCAGCTGCAGGCGCTGATTCGCTGGCACCGGGAAGCAACGCCATGAGCTTCGACGAGATCAGCCCCGCCACAGTGTGGTCGATCCTCAGCGGCCTCTGCAGTGCCGGCACCGTCGTGTTTGTGTGGCTGCATCGCCGCAGCAACGTGACCAACGAAACCATCGACACGATCGAGGCCTGGCAGAAGGTCGCCGGGGAGCGCCTGACGGTGGTCGAGCAGGCGCAACGCCACGCACCGAAGGCTGAAGACCTGACGGCGATCCGTGAAGGCATGAGCGCGATCTCCAGGGAGGTTGCCGGCCTCGCGGGAAACGTGCGGGCCGAGCTGGGGGGATTGAATCGCCAGCTCGGACTAATCCAAGAACACCTGTTGAACCGGAACTCCTGACGTGACCAAGTCTTTCCGCGAAAGCCTTACCGAAGATCGTCGACTGGTGATGCTGCGCCTGCTTGCCGAGGTTGAAGGTTATGAGGCGAACAGCAGCGTGCTGCAGAGCGCCCTGGCTTCGTTCGGCCACACGATGAGCCGCGACAGCGTGCACACCGAGCTGGCCTGGCTGGCCGAGCAAGGGCTGATCACGTCTACGCCGATGGTGACCATCGTGGTGGCCAAGCTGACCGCGCGCGGCCTGGATGCGGCGCAGGGCCATGCCACGGTACCGGGCGTGAAGCGGCCGGGGCCGGGCGCTTAAATGAGCCGCAAGCCATCGATCGCCACGCTCGATCCAGCTATCCGCGAGGTGCTGGACGATCTGCTGCGGGATGGCCGTTTCACCATCGCCGAGATCACGGAACAGCTACGCGCGCTCGGCGCGTCCGTCAGCAAAAGCTCTGTCGGCCGCTATCACCAGAAGTTCGATCAGATCGGCAAGCGCATGCGCGAAAGCCGAGAGATCGCGGCGGTGTGGGCGGCGAAGATCGGCAAGGAGCCGCAAGGCGACATTGGCCGTGTGGTGATGGAGATGCTGCGCACGCTCGCCTTCGACGTGACGCTGGACCTGACCGAGATCGATGACGAAACCGGCCAGCCCAAGGCGCTGCTGGACCCTGGCGCCATCGGGGCCCTGGCGCTCGCGATGCAGCGCCTGGAATCCGCTACGAAAACCAGCTTTGAACGCGAGTTGAAGGCCCGCAAGTTGGCGCTGGAAGAGGCCGCCAAGGTGGTCGAAAAGATCGCGGCGAAGGGCGGCATGAAGGCCGCAACGCGCGAGGAGATCAAGCGCGGAATTCTCGGGATCGCCGCGTGATCGCGCCCGATGTTCTGCTGCCCTACCAGCAACGCTGGGTGGCCGATGAATCTCCGGTGGCGGTCTGCGAGAAGAGCCGCCGCGTCGGCTTGTCCTGGGCGGAAGCCTGCGCCAGCGTGCTCGATGCCGGCTATGAAAACGGCATGGATTGCTGGTACGTGGGCTACAACAAGGACATGGCCCAGGAGTTCATCCGGGACTGCGCGTTCTGGGCCAAGCATTTCAACGTGGCCTGCGGCGAAGCCGAAGAGGTGCTGATCGACGACGAGGAGAAGGACATCCTCAGCTTTCAGATTCGCTTTGCCAGCGGCAAGCGCATCACGGCGCTAAGCAGCCGGCCGTCGAACCTTCGCGGCAAACAGGGCCGCGTGATCCTGGACGAAGCGGCGTTCCACCAGCTGCTGAAGGAACTGCTGAAAGCCGCCATCGCGCTGCTGATGTGGGGCGGCAAGGTGCGCATCGTCTCGACGCACGATGGCGAGGAAAACGAGTTCAACACGCTGGTCAAAGACATCCGCGCCGGCCGCGTGGACTACTCGCTGCACCGGATCACGCTGGACGATGCGCTGGGCGAAGGCCTGTTCAAGCGCATTTGCCTGAAGCTCAACAAGGAATGGAGCCCCGAGGCTGAGGCTGCCTGGCGCGACGAGCTGGTGAAGTTCTACCGCGATGCCGCCGACGAGGAACTGTTCTGCGTTCCCAGCAAGGGCGGCGGCGTGTGGCTGCCGCGCGTGCTGATCGAAGCCCGCATGGTCAAGGATCGCCCGGTGGTTCGCTGGCGCGCGCCGGACGGCATGGAGCTTTGGCCCGAGCACACGCTCAAGGCCGAGGTTCGCGATTTCTGTGATGCCGAGCTGCGCCCCCAGCTCGCTTTGCTCGACCCCAATCGGCCCAGCTGCTTTGGCCTCGATTTCGCGCGTGTCAGCGATCTGACGGTGATCGCGCCGCTGCAGATCGGCGGCACCTTGCGGCGTGATTTTCCGTTCCTGGTTGAACTCGGCAACACGCCGTTCAAGGCGCAAGAGCAGATCCTGTTCTACATGGTCGACCGCCTGCCGCGCTTCAGCCACGGCATGCTCGACGCCGGCGGCAACGGTGCCTATCTGGCCGAGGTGGCGAAACAGCGCTACGGCGAAATGCAGATCACCGAAGTGAAGTTCAGCGAGACCTGGTACCGCGAGAACACCGGGCCGTTCAAGGCTGGCTTCGAGGACGACAGCATCAGCCTGCCGGCCGATGACGAAGTGCTGAACGACCTGTCGGCGTTTCGCCTGGTCAAGGGCGTGCCACGCGTGCCGGACCTTCGCGTCACCGACAAGCGCGGCCAGAAGCGCCACGGCGACGCCGGCATCGCGATGCTCCTGAGCCACGCCGCCTCGCGCCAGGAGATTTACCAGCCGTATCGCTATGACGCCGTGAAGCTCACCCGCCAGGGTGGCGTTCATGGCGCCAGCGATGGCGACGATTTTCGCGGCGTCCGCATCACTGGCGGATTCCGCTCTCGATCAGGAGTGATTTGAAACATGGCCATCGTTGACCAGTACGGCCGCCCGATCGTGTTGGCTGATCTGAAGCGCGAGATCGCGACGCCGACGATGTCCGGCGTGCGCCAGGTGTGGCAGTCCAGCATTGCCCTGGGCCTGACACCGGCCGCGCTGGCCGGCGTACTGCGCCAGGCCGTGGAAGGCGATGCCGACAGCTACCTGACGCTGGCCGAGGAAATGGAGGAGCGCGATCTGCACTACGCGGCCGTGCTCGCCAACCGCAAGCAGGCGGTGACCGGCCTGCAGGTGACGGTGGAAGCCGCCGACGAATCAGCCGAGGCCGTGGAGCACGCTGAGTTCATCGAGCAGATCGTCGCAATGCCGGCGTTCGAGACCATGCTGGAGGAGCAGCTCGACGCCCTGGGCAAGTCTTACAGCGTGAACGAGATCATCTGGGATACCAGCGAGCGGCAGTGGATGCCGCAGGCCTTCGAGCACCGCGACCCGCGCTGGTTCATGTTCGACCGCATCAGCCTCCGCGAGCTGCGACTTCGCGATACCGAGAACGTGACGGATGGCCTGGCGCTGGCGCCGTTCAAGTTCCTGGTGCACACGCCGCGCATCAAGACCGGCCTGCCGATTCGCGGCGGCCTGGCGCGCATGGTGGCCTTCGCGTGGATCTGCAAAGCCTACGCGATGAAAGACTGGGTGGCGTTCGCCGAAGTGTTCGGCATGCCGCTGCGCGTGGGCCGCTACAACGCCAGCGCCAACGATGACGACATTCGCGTCCTGAAGATGGCTGTGGCCAACCTCGGAACCGATGCCGCAGCGGTGCTGCCGGAGTCGATGAAGATCGAGTTCCAGGAAGTGGCCAAGAACGGCGGCGGTGCCGATGTCTTCGAGCGCCTGTGCTTGTACATCGACAAGCAGGTGAGCAAGTGCGTGCTCGGCCAGACGATGACCACCGACAGCGGTGGCGGCAGCGGCCTGGCTCAAGCCAAGGTGCACAACGAAGTCCGCGAGGACATCCAGAAAAAGGACGCCAAGCAGCTGGCGGCGACGCTGAACCAGGCGCTGACCCGGCCGGTCATCGACCTGAATTTCGGGCCGCAGAAAAAGTACCCGAAGATCTGCATCAACGTGCCGGAGCCGGAAGACTTGGCGGGCCTGGTTTCCGCGCTCGACAAGCTGGTGCCGCTCGGCCTGGAGGTGGAACAGAGCGTGATCCGCGACAAGTTCGGCTTGCCGGAGCCGGGGAAAGGTGCACGTCTGCTGATGCCGCCTTCAGCCGCCAAGCCTGAGCCCGAACCGCTCGACAAAAACGGCCAGCCGGTGAAACCACCGCTCAAGGCCAAGAACGCCGAGGCGAAGCCGGAGCCGTCGACGACGGACCTGCAGACCGGCCGACTGACCGGCGACGCAGACCCGGTGGTCGAGGCTCTGATCGCGCCGATCCAGCAGATGCTGGACGCCTCGAACTCGTTCGAGGAGTTCCGCTAGAAGCTGCTCGACGCCTACGCCGATCTCGACGACAAGGCGCTTGCCGAGCTGCTGACGCAGGGCCTGACGGCCGCGAATCTCGCCGGCCGCTACGAGCTGCTGCTGGGCGTCTGACGTGGCGACCTCCTACGGCAGCCTGCCGTTCAAGGAACAGATCGCGTTCTTCCGGCAGAAGCTGAATCTGCCGACCGCAAGCTACACCGACATCCAAGGCGCGCAGCACGATCAGGCGTTCGTCGTGGCCGGCGCGATGAAAGCCGACTTGCTGACCGATCTGCGCACGTCGGTTGATCGCGTCGTCGCGGATGGCATCGGTTTTGAGGCTTTCAAAGCCGATTTCAGGAACATCGCCGCGAAGCACGGCTGGGCCTACAACGGTGGCGCGAACTGGCGCGCCCAGGTCATCTACGAGACCAATCTCAACCAGAGTTACAACGCCGGCCGCGAAGCGCAAATGGCCGACCCGGCACTGCGAAAGCGCCGGCCGTTCGGCATGTACAAGCACTACGCCAGCCCGAACGAGCGCCCGGAACACGTCGCCTGGGACGGCATGGTGGTGCCGCTCGATGACCCGTGGTGGGCTTCGCACAGCCCGGCGAACGGCTGGGGCTGCAAATGCAAGAAGTTCATGGTCAGTGCTCGAGATGTCGAGCGGCGCGGGCTGAAGGTGACGCCAGGCCCGGCGATTGAGTACGAAGACCGCGTGATCGGCAAGCGCAGCGGCAATCCGCAGACGGTGCGCGTGCCGAAGGGCATCGATCCGGGCTTTCAGTACGCGCCAGGCCGGCGCTTTCATCCGAACCTGGACAAGTACCCGGAGCCGATCGCGCGTGGCGTGGTCGCGCAGAACCTGCGCTCCGGGGTCTTCGATCGCTGGCATCAGAGCATCGAAGGCCGTGTGGCTGCGGCGCGGCGTTCGCCGGAGATCGCGAACCTGCAGAAGAGCGAGCTGCTGCCGGCACTGCGCAAACAGCTGGGCCAGGACGAGCAGTTCGCCGTGGCCACGCTATCACCCGCGAATCGCGCGCTCCTCGGCGTCGAGACGCAGACGGTGCACGTCTCGGATTACGACGTGATCAAGCAGGCGGTGGCGCGCGAAGGCCAGGAACTGGCCGCCGCCGACTATCTGCAGGTGCAGGCGGTCATCGATGAGGCGAGCGTGGTCATTCGCGAGAGCGACGCGATCACGGTCTGGGTGCGCGAAGGTGAACGCTACCTGCAGGCGGTCTTGCAGCAGACGGCCACCGGGAAGGGGCTCTATCTGAAGTCGTTCCGGCGTAGCTCGCCGGCCGACCTGGCGCGCGAGAAGCGGCGCGCGAAGAACAAGGGCTATGCCTTGCTCAAGGATTCGAGGTGACGACCGTGCGAGGGCTCCAACCTCCTCACTTACGCCGCTGTTTCTGCCTGGGCAGACCGCGCCGGCTGGGAGACTTACCGTCGGGCGTCACCACAAAAGCGTACCACGGAGGTGCGGCATGGCCGGCGCAATCGTAGATATTGACCTCCGTGGCCTGCTGACCTTCGACCAGGCATTCGCGCGGATCGAGCGCCTTCTGCAGCACCCTGAGCCGCTGCTCGAAGACATCGGCGAATACCTGCTGCTCTCGGTCGACGAGCGCTTCGATCGACGCGAAGCGCCGGACGGCACGCCCTGGGCGCCGGTCAGCGAGGAGTACGCCGAGCGGAAGGCGGCCGGCAAGGCTACGAAGCGATCGGGAGCGGTCACCGATCCGGGCAACATCCTGGAGCTGACCCGCGATCTGCGAAGGCTGACCAGGTATCAGGTCGACGGCGAGTTGCTGCTGATCGGCTCGGATCGGGAGTACGCCGCCACGCACCAGTTCGGCGACCCGAAGCGCGGGATTGTGGCCAGGCCGGTCTACGGGATGTCGGACGAAGACAACGAGGAAGCCGCGCGGTTGGTCATCGAGCACCTGACGGACGCGGTCGACGATTTCGGTTGAAGTGCAGCGCTTCGCGGCCGGAAATATGTGCCAAACCTAACGTCTGCTGATGGTTGTGGAAAATCGGCCAATTTTCTTTTGTTTATCCCGATTTAACCCACTTTTTCCCGCTCTTTCCCATGCTCCAAACCATACGTCAGCAAACACTGTCGGCGCGGCGCCCCGGAGAGCGCGAGAAGCACAGGGAACCGACTCGCGCCTTTGCTTCTCGCGAGTCGGCGGCATGCCGCGGGGCGCACTTCTTTGGTGACTTTCTTCATGCGTTTGAAGAAAGTTACCCGCGCAACAGCGCGGAATAGTTCGGTGAAGTCAGCAAACAAAACAGCAGGCTGATCAAGTCCAAAAGCACATCAATCGAACCGGTATCAAATCCGTCGGGATGCGCGATGAAGCCGCTTTCCCGACCTACGGGCTATAGCTCTGGGAACAGTTCTTCGTACGTGGGATCGCCGTACTCCCACTTCAGACCACGATCAATTAGACGATCACGAATGCTGCCGAGGTCGACAGTAGGAGGAATATCAACCGACATAAGGCATCTATTCGAACCTTCGAAGCTGCAACCCATGTCGACCAAAGCGTCGATTTCTGCCGCTGACTGATTGCCTGCTTCATAAGGGAATTCCAGGGCGACACGAATAGTCCGGTGTCCCGATTTCTTCGCAATTGCCTGAAACACCGCCATGCCGTCAGCTGGGCTGTAAGGCGCCAATACAACGTCCTTCCAAGACACTCCGTAGGCGTAGAAAGGCGAGTTGTCGAGTTCGTATAGATCAAGGCCGACTGGCTTCGCCCACAAGGCTTCAACTTCGCTCTCGTCTCGAACTCTGAAGAGCACCTTCGCGAGATCAGGATGGCTAGTGCTCATGGGACTATGCGGGAATCACCGGCGTCCCAACAACCACATCCCCATTCTGCCCCCGCTGCCTCAGCGCATGATCCATCAGCACCAGCGCCACCATCGCCTCCGCGATCGGCGTAGCCCGAATGCCGACACAGGGATCATGCCGCCCTGTCGTCCGCATCTCGGTAGCGTTGCCGTCTGAATCGATGGTCTTGCCCGGCGTGGTGATGCTTGATGTCGGCTTGATCGCGATCCAGCAGACGATGTCCTGACCAGTCGAACTCCCGCCCGAAACGCCGCCTGAGTGATTGGCAAGAAAGCCTTCCGGCGTCATCTCGTCACGGCCTTCGGTACCGCGCTGGTTGATCACGCCGAAGCCGTCGCCGATCTCCACACCTTTCACCGCATTGATGCTCATCAGCCCGAACGCCAGTTCGGCATCGAGGCGATCGAATACCGGTTCGCCGAGGCCCGGCGGCACTTTCGTGGCGATGACGTTGACTCGGGCGCCGACCGAATCGCCGTCACGGCGCAGCTGGTCAATGTAGGCCTCCAGCGTCGGGATCATCTCGACGTCGCCGCAGAAGAACGGGTTCTGTTCGACCTGCGCCCAGTCCTTGACTGCCATCGGATGCTCGCCGATCTGCGCGCACCAGCCGCGGATCTCGATGCCGAATTTCTGCTGCAGCCACTTCTTGGCGATCGCCGCGGCGGCGACTCGCACGGCGGTTTCGCGGGCAGAGGAGCGACCACCACCGCGCGGATCACGGAAGCCGTATTTCTGGGTATAGGCGTAGTCCGCGTGGTTGGGACGGAACACGTCCTTGATCT
>NZ_JAHFRY010000170.1 GCF_023266035.1 Nevskia sp. | reverse complement strand
GAATCGACGCGGCGGCGCTCAGGCCACCGACACCTTCACGTCGACGCTCATGCCCAGATAGTCGTTCGACGCGCCGGTGAAACTGCCGGTCAAGGGCACCGCCTGCGAAGCATCGCGCGCCACCGCGACGCGGATCAGATTGCGACCACCGAACAGCGCGTTGGTCGGATCGAACTCGACCCAGCCGGCGCCCGGCAGATAGACCTGCATCCAGGCGTGCGTGGCGCCGCCGCCGACCACTTCCGTCCCCTCATCGACCTCGGCCCCGACCAGGCTTGCGTCATACAGGTAGCCGGACACGAAACGCGCCGCGAGCCCCAGGCTGCGCACCGCTTCCATCATGAACACCGCGAAATCGCGACAACTGCCGCTGCCCTTGTCGAGCGTTTCCTCGGGCGTCTGCACGCCCATTTCCTCGCGCCGCGCATAAGTGAACTGCTCCTTGATCGCGGCATTCATCGCCATCAGCACATCGAGCGTTTCCGGGTTGCCTTCCTCACGCAGCACGAACGACTTGGCCCAGAGATCGACCCGATGCAGCGGGTCCGGATAGTGCCGTTCCGAAGTGCGGCCGAGATCGGCAATCTCCTGCACCGAATAACTGAACGGCAGATAGCGCGCGAATTCCTCGACCTCCAGCTTCTGCGGCTCGTTCGGAAAATGCTCGGCGTGGAACGTCGACACGAACGACAGATCGGTCGCCTCTTCCTCGAAGCTGGCGATGGCAATCGAGTTGCCGAAGACATCGTGCAGCCAGCGCACCGAGGCCGCCGGCGTGATGGTCAAACCGGTTTCGATCAGGCGCAGGTCGTGGCTGTCGCGCGGCCGGCACATCAGGCGGTGCTCGTGCAGGGCAACGGGCCTGGCGTAGCGGTAAACGGTGGTGTGTTCGACCGTGAGCATGGTCATGACGGCAAAGGGTCCTGAAGCGGGTATTGAGTGGCAGTTTGCATTAAAGCCATCGTGGCTCTGTGCGATGAGTAGCTTTGGCCGCTTTAGTGAGCACGGTTTATTCCTGCTACCGATTTTCGCGGTTGTGACAGGCCGGCTTTTACTGCAATGCGTGTCGTTTGGTTGGCTTCTGGTCTTGGCGTAGTGCTGAATTTTTTATGACCTTCACCGAACCATTCCGCGCTTACACGCGGGTCACTTTCTTCGAACGCCCGAAGAAAGTAACCAAAGAAGTGCGCCCCGCGGCATGCCGCCGACTCGCGAAAAGAAGAAGCGCGAGTCGGTGCCCTGCGCTTCTCGCGCTCTCCGGGGCGCCGCGCCGACAGGCCATCCATGGCCTGGCAGCGCTCGACCGGCATCCATGCCGGTCGTCCCTCTCCGAGCACTGCGATGCTCGGCGGCATGCAGGGGGGATGACCATCAGAAGCGAAGCACGGCAACGTCAAAAGCCAAGGCAACGGCCCATCAAAGCACCGCCACACCAACAGCGTCACGGCGGGCTTTTGATTCTGGTTTTGTGGTTGACGTTGCGGTTGCTGTGGACGTTGGTCCCCCTTAAGCGCGCCGAGCATCGCAGGCCATGGCGGATAGGCTCTGAAGGAGGCGAGGCAGGATGCCGAAGCCTTTTCGCCGCGCCATGGATGGCGCGTCGAAAAGCCCCGTCATGGCCGAGAAGCGCAGGGCATCGGATCGCGCTTTTCGCTTCTCGCGATCCGACGCAGCGCCGGGGGCGCGCTTTCTTTGGTTACTTTCTTTGCGCGCCAAAGAAAGTGACCCGCGCGACAGCGCGGAATGGTTCGGTTAAGCCAAAAGAGTCAGAGATGCAGGCGACACCGAATCCGTCGGAATGCGCGACGAAGCCGCCTTCCCGATCTACTAGGGCTAGCGTCGAAGGCGTCCAGTGGAGCGACTGGCTAGGCACCCACATATGCGAATCCACAGTGGCGGCATTTTGCATCACGCATAAAAAAGTACGGTCCACTAATTGCCAGTTTGGCGCACCGGGGGCATTGCAAAAGCGAGAGACGACGACCGAGCGCAATCCAAATGGCAATCCAAGTTGCGAAGACGCCATAGAAAAACCAACTGGGTGCCTGAACGCCAAACATTGATCGGTAGACAATGAGAACAAGCGTTCCCAAGGGAGGCCAGCCGACCCACCAATAAAAGAAGTGATTGCGACGTGACCGCACAGCAGACCAGAAAGCAGCGTCAGTCATGGTGGGCGCCTAACGTCAATTAGCTACGCGGCAAATCCGCCAACTTCACCACTCCACCCTTCGCATACGCCTCTACCGGCACACTCTTATCAATCAACAACTCCCGCAACATCTGAATCGCCGGGAAAATCTCCTGATTCCAGTCCTCCCCCTGCGCATCGAACGCCGCCTGCTCCGCTTCGACGATATGCGTGTCCTGGCCGAAGATGCCGTTGGTGAAGGCGACGATGAACGGCCAGATCACGTGGATCATTCCCGGGATCGGCGGCTTGCGGATCATCATCAGGCCGTAGGTCTGGTTCTTCCGCTGCGCTGAGTCAGTCGGCCAATAGCAGTTCCACAGATCCAGTGCCGGCTCGTCGACCGGGCTGCCGGCGGTCCAGAACTGCAGGGTCTGGTACGGGTACTGGGTGCGAATGGTCATCTTGTCGATGGAGCCATCGGTGACCTTCGCGGCACCCTTGCGGTTGATCATGAAACGCTCGCCGAGCGGCTGCTTGCCGGCGGCGCGGGAGAAGGTGTAGTCGCACTCCACCCAGCCATCGCCGCTGCGCAGATCGATCATCGTCGCGCGGATGCTGCCCATCAGGCTGCGGTGCAGGAACTGATGGTTCATGTCCATCAGGTTCTCGTGCATGAAGCTCCAGTGGCAGCCGATGGTCCGGTCCAGGGTGCGGGTCTTGTACTCGGACTTGGCGAAGGTGGAGACATCCGGAAACGCGGCATAACCGGCCGCCGAGAGATCGCCCGGATAGACGAACACGAAGCCGTAGGCCTCGCGTACCGGGTAGCTCTTGACGCCGTTCGGCAACTGCTTGCCTTCGTCGAGATACGGCACGTTGACGCAGGCGCCAGTGCGGTCGTAAGTCCAGCAGTGGTAGTGGCACTGCAGGCGTTCGCCACGGACGACGCCGAGGCTCAGCGGCACCTGGCGATGGGCGCAGCGATCTTCCAGCGCGAACAGATCGCCCTTCTCCGGCCGCACCAGCGCGATCGGTTCGCCGGCAAAACTGACGGCCAGCGATTTGCCGGCTTTCAGCGCTTTCGAGCGTGCCAGCGGATACCAGAAGTTCGGATCGAGGCCGGACTTGCGGAGGTCGGCGGCTTCGCGCTTCGGTGCGGGGGCGTGGCGGCGGAGGGCGGTGATCGAGGACATGAGTACAGCTCCGGAAAGATTCAAATTTTCGGAAAAGAGCCTAGCACGAGGCTCTTTGATTGCTCCTTCCCCCGCTTTGCTGGGGAAGGAGACCAGCAAGGTCTAGCCCTTCAGCAGCGGCTTCAGGAAGCGCCCGGTATGCGAGCGCTTGTTCTTGGCGATGTCTTCCGGCGTGCCCGCCGCGACGATCTCGCCGCCGCCGCTGCCGCCTTCCGGGCCCATGTCGATCAGCCAGTCGGCGCGCTTGATGACATCGAGGTTGTGCTCGATGACCACCACGGTATTGCCGGCATCACGCAGGCGATCGAGCACCTTCAACAGCTGGGCGACGTCGTGGAAATGCAGGCCGGTGGTCGGTTCATCGAGGATGTACAAGGTCCGGCCGGTGTCGCGCTTCGACAGTTCCTTGGCCAGCTTGACTCTCTGCGCTTCGCCGCCCGAGAGCGTGGTCGCGTTCTGGCCGAGCTTCACATACGAAAGGCCGACGTCGAGCAGGGTTTCCAGCTTGCGGGCCAGCGCCGGCACCGGCTTGAACAGTGCCAGCGCGTCTTCGATGGTGAGATCGAGCACGTCGTTGATGGTCTTGCCCTTGTAGCGGATCTCCAGGGTTTCGCGGTTGTAGCGCTTGCCCTTGCAGGTGTCGCAGGTGACGTAGACATCGGGCAGGAAGTGCATCTCCACCTTGATGACGCCGTCGCCCTCGCAGGTTTCGCAGCGGCCGCCCTTGACGTTGAAGCTGAAGCGCCCGGCTTCGTAGCCGCGTTCTCTCGACTGCGGCACTTGCGCGAACAACTCGCGGATCGGCGTGAACAGGCCGGTGTAGGTCGCCGGGTTCGAGCGCGGCGTGCGGCCGATCGGCGATTGATCGATGTCGATGACCTTGTCGAGATGCTCCAGGCCTTCGATGCTGTCGCAGGCCGCGTGACGGGTGCCGGCATTGTTCAACGCCCGCGCCGCGTAGCCGAGCAGGGTGTCGTTGATCAGGGTCGACTTGCCGGAGCCGGAGACGCCGGTGACACAGGTCATCAGGCCGATCGGAATCTCGGCGGTGACACCCTTCAGGTTGTTGCCGCGGGCATTGCGCAGCACGATCTGCTTCTTGGGATCGCGCTTGCCACGGACCTTCGGTACCGGAATACCTTCCGTGCCGGACAGGTAGCGGCCGGTCAGCGATTTCGGGTTGGCGATCACCTGCGCCGGCGTGCCTTGGGCGACGATATGACCGCCGTGGACGCCGGCGCCGGGGCCGATGTCGACCACGTAATCGGCCTGGCGGATTGCTTCCTCGTCGTGCTCGACGACGATCACCGTATTGCCGATGTCACGCAGATGGACCAGCGTCTTCAGCAGGCGTTCGTTGTCGCGCTGATGCAGGCCGATGCTCGGTTCATCGAGCACGTACAGCACGCCGACCAGGCCGGCGCCGATCTGCGAGGCCAAGCGGATGCGCTGCGCTTCGCCGCCGGACAGGGTTTCCGCCGAGCGCGACAAGGTCAGGTAATCGAGGCCGACATTGTTCAGGAAGCCGAGGCGCGCGCTGATCTCCTTGAGGATCTTGTCGGCGATCTCGCCCTTGTGGCCGGGCAGACTCAGTTTCTGGAAATGCGCTTCGGCGTCGCGCACCGATTTCGAAACCACGGTCGGCAGGCTGGTGCCGTCGACGAAGACATGGCGCGCCGAGCGATTGAGGCGCTCGCCCATGCACTCGGGGCAAGGCTTGTCGGACAGGTACTTGGCCAGTTCCTCGCGTACTGCGGCCGATTCGGTTTCCTTGTAGCGGCGTTCCAGGTTCGGCAGCACGCCTTCGAACTTGTGGATGCGGGTGACCACCTTGCCGCGCTCGTCCGGATATTCGAAGGCGATCTTGTCGTCGCCGCTGCCGTAAAGCACGGCAGTGCGCGCCTTCTCCGGCAGCTTCTGGAACGGCTTGTCGGTATCGAACTTGTAGTGCTTGGCCAGCGACGAAACCAGCGCCCAGTAATAGGGATTGCGGCGATCCCAGCCGCGGATCGCGCCGTCGGCGAGCGAGGCGTCCGGATGCGTCACGACACGATCCGGGTCGAATACCTGCAGCACGCCGAGGCCATCGCAGCTGGCGCAGGCGCCGCTCGGCGAATTGAACGAGAACAGGCGCGGTTCGAGGTCTTCCAGCGAGTAACCGCAATGCGGACAGGCCATGCGGGCGCTGAAGGTGATGTCCGGCGTCGCGGCGGCGGCCACGTGCGGCGCAACCAAGGCCAGACCATCGGACAGGCGCAGCGCGGTCTCGAAGGATTCGGTGATCCGCTGCTTGAGGTTATTGTTGACGCCGTCGCCAGCGCCGGCGTCCGGCCTCACCTTGAAGCGATCGACGACGATTTCGATGTCGTGCTTCAGCTTGCGGTTCAGGGTCGGCGCTTCGTCCAGCTCGTAGACCTTGCCGTCGATGCGCGCGCGGACAAAACCCTGGGCGCGCATCTGATCGAACCATTCGGCGTGCTCGCCCTTGCGGCCACGGACCACCGGCGCCAGCAGCATCCAGGCCGATTCGGCCGGAAGCTGAAGCACGTGGTCGACCATCTGCGAAACGCTCTGCGCTTCCAGCGCCACCGCCGGATGATCCGGGCAGTAGGCGGTGCCGACGCGGGCATAGAGCAGGCGCAGGTAATCGTAGATTTCGGTGACCGTGCCGACCGTCGAGCGCGGGTTGTGCGAGGTCGCCTTCTGCTCGATCGAGATCGCCGGGCTCAGGCCTTCGATCGAATCGACATCCGGCTTCTGCATCATCGACAGGAACTGCCGCGCGTAGGCCGACAGGCTCTCGACATAGCGGCGCTGGCCTTCGGCGTACAGCGTGTCGAAGGCCAGCGAGGACTTGCCGGAACCGGAGAGGCCGGTGATGACGATCAGCTTGTCTCGCGGCAGCTCCAGCGAGATGTTCTTCAGGTTGTGCGTGCGCGCACCGCGGATGCGGATCGAATCCATGACGGGAAAGATTAGTGAACGCTGGGGGCAATCGAGCACTATACGGAACTTGCCGCCCTACCCGCCCATGCTTGAGTTGCCGTGACTGATTTACTGTCCCGAGAAGCGCGCGCGCGCCAGCCGCTGGTCTGGCTGATGATCGGCAGCAATGCCGGCGAGACCGGCCAGCTCCGCGTGCTGGGCCAAGCCCTGGGCTGGCCATGCATCGAGAAATCGATAGCCGTGCCCAGCCTAGCTCCGGCCATCGGCGAAACCTGGCCGGATTTGGTGATCTCGTTCGGCAAGGGTCTGCGTGCCGCAGCAAAAGTGGTCGCACACAGCGATCGACGCACCCGGCTGGTGCATCTCGGACGGCCGCGCTGGGTCAGGCTGGACGCGATCGATCTGATCATCCCGATGCCGCAGGATCGACTGCCGCCAGCAGCCAACGTGCTGCCGATCCGCATGTCCTTCAACGACAGGATCGGCGCGCTCGATGCAGTGCCCGCCGACCTATCGTCCGGCGGCTGGCAGGACCTGCCCCGGCCGTGGTCGGTCGTCCTGGTCGGCGGAGCCACGCGGCATTTCCGCTTCGACGAGGACGACGCTCGCGAGCTCGGCACACTGGCCAGCCAGCATGCACAAGCCGGTGGCGGCAGCCTGCTGGTCACCACCAGCCCGCGCACCGGCGCCAGCACCGCGCAGGCGGTGCGGTCTGCGCTGCAGGCGCCCCATTTTTTTTTCTACGAGTACCGGCGCGACGACGACGCCAATCCTCTGCCGGTCTGGCTGCAGCGGGCCGACGATCTGATCGTCACCGGCGACAGCGCCTCGATGCTCGCCGAAGCCTGGCGCACCGGCCGGCCGGTACAGGTGCTGCCGCTCGCCGGCCACAGCACGCCGACGCGTCGCGGGTTGTCCCGCCTGCAGCGGCGTTGTCCGAAAGCGCTCTATGCGTTCCTGCTGAAGCGCGGCATCGTCGCCGCGCCGGTCGATCTGGCGAGCTGGATCGACGAACGCGTTGCCGAGGGCGATTTCAGTGTGCTGGGTCAGCGCGACGAGAACCGCCGGCAATCGCTGCGCGCCGATGACGATCTCGCCAGAGCGGTGACCAGGATTCGCAGCCTGCTGGGTCAGTAAGTCAGCTGGCGCGTCGCGCCATCTCGATACACGCCAGCGCATCGGGGCGCAGATGGCGTCGAGCCATTTCGTCTTCGAGGAAGCGCTGCGAGAAAACGCCGAGGTCGAGGCACTCGCCGACCAGCCGGAAGAAATGCTGCTGCTGAGCCGGATCGGGATGAATCTTGTATCGGCCGTTCGGGGCATCACCGGCCACCAGCCGGTTGCCGACCCGGCGCAGACGCTGTTTGATCCGCTGCAGACGGCTGCGACCATTGGTCACGAACTCCGCCGGCAGGCCACTCTTCCAGGGCTGGGTCTTGCGGTTGGTGTTGTGCAGCATGCGGGTGTCCGGTGCCAGCCGATCGAAATCGTTCCAGACCGTTTCCAGCTCGCCCACCGAACCGGCGGGTTCGTCGAGCAGCCACATCCAGTCCCGGTAGTCCCGGCCGCCCTCGAACAGTTCGCCGAACTGCCGCTCCGCCTGCCAGTGCGAAAGCCTGGCGCAATCGAGCACCATGACGCTCGATGCGAAGTGCTCGGGTTCACCGGCTTTGGCCGGAATCGCGCGCGCCAGCACCGCGTGCGACTGCATGTCCCGCTCCAGCAGTTCGTTGATGTCGCCGATCGCGAAGATGTCCGGATCGATAACCACCGCCCGGCCCTGATAGCCCATCTCGGCAGGCACCGCGAAGCGCAGCGGCGTGAA
>NZ_JAHFRY010000075.1 GCF_023266035.1 Nevskia sp. | reverse complement strand
ATCGCGTCATCGACGACCAGACCGATTGCCAGCACCATCGCCAGCAAGGTCAGCGTGTTGATCGAGAAGCCAAGAATCGCGAAAGCGATAAAGGTGCCGATCAGCGACACCGGCACCGCCAGCATCGGGATCAAGGTAGCGCGCCAGCTTTCCAGGAAGATGAACACCACCAGCAGCACCAGTGCCGCGGCGATCGCCAGGGTCAGCACCACTTCGTGCAGCGATTCCGACACGAACAAGGTGGTGTCGAACGGAATCGTGTAGGTGATGCCGGGCGGGAAGCTCTTCGCCAGCGTCGCCATCGTCGTCTGCACCTGATGGGCGACATCGAGCGCATTGGCATTCGGCAGTTGGTAGATGCCGACGTTGGCGGCGGGCTGACCGTCGAGACGGCTGGAGCGCGCGTAATCGGTGGCCGCCAGTTCGATACGGGCGACGTCCTTGAGCCGAACCAGCAGGCCCTCAGTACGAGCACGCAGGATGATGTTCTCGTATTCCTCGACGCTGGTGAGGCGGCCCTTGACCGTCACCGGGAACTGCATTTCCTGACCTTTCGGCGCCGGTTCCGCGCCAACGGTACCGGCCGGTGCGACGACGTTCTGCTCGTTCAGCACGCGGGCGATGTCCTGCGTGGTGACGCCGAAGCGCGCCATCTTCTGCGGGTCCATCCAGATGCGCATGCCGTAGTCACGGGCACCGAACACGGTCACCGTGCCGACGCCGGGAATGCGCGCCAGCGCGTCATAGATCTGCAAGGTGGCGTAGTTCGACAGCCACAGATAGTCGTAGCGCGGATCACTCTCCCGCAGTGAAATGAACAACAGCGGCTGCGGCTGGCGCTTCTGCACCGTCACGCCCTGGCGGATCACTTCCTGCGGCAGCGAGCGCTGGGCGATCGCCACCTGGTTCTGCACGTTGACCGCGGCGATGTCCTGATCGGTGCCGATCTCGAAGCTGACCGTCAGCGTGTAGACGCCATCGTTCGAGGCCTTCGACGACATGTAGATCATGTTGGGCACGCCGTTGACCTGCGCCTCGATCGGCGCGGCGACGGACTGCTCGACGGTGGCCGCATCGGCACCCGGGAAGGTGGCGGTGACGACGACAGTGGGCGGCGTGATCTGCGGATAGCGGGCGATTGGCAGCGCGGTCATCGCCACGCCGCCGGCCAGGGTGAGCAGGATCGCGATGACCGTCGCGAAGATCGGTCGATCGATGAAGAAATTGATCATGACGCGGCTGCCGGCTTGGCTTCGGCAGCGGCTGGTTTGTCACCACCGGCGGCGGGGGTCTCCTTGGCTGGCCCATTGCCAGGCGAACTCGTCGGTGCATCGGCCGCGGCCGGCTCTCTGATCGCCACGGTGATGCCCTGTTTCAGTTTCTGCATGCCGTCGACGACCACCGTATCGCCGGCTTTTAGACCGTCATGGATGATCACGTCCTGCTCGACTCTTGGCCCCAGCACGACATCGCGCTGCGCCGCCTTCTTGTCGCCATCGATCACCCAGACAAAGTTCTTGCCCTGGAACTCCTGCAGCGCGCGCTGCGGGACGACCATCGCATCGGTCAGATGCTGGGTGGTGACGCGCACTCGAGCGAACTGGTTGGCGCGCAGCAGCTGATCCGGGTTCGGCACTTCCAGCCGCACCTTCAAGGTGCCGGTGGTGTTGTCGACCGCCGCATCGATGAAGTTCAGCTTGCCAGGATGCGGGTAGACCGAATTGTCGACCAGCAGCACCCGGAAGGCGCGCTCGGACTTCGCGGCCTGGTTCAGGGCACGGCCCAGTTCGCGCTGCACTTCGAGCACCCGCGCTTCGCTGATCGCGAAGTTCACGTACATCGGATCGGTGGAATAGACCGTGCTGAGCAAGGTCGTGTACGCCGTGACCAGGCCGCCCACCTTGAGCTGCGCGCGGCCGATGACGCCATCGATCGGCGAAATCACGCGGGTGTAGCCGAGGTTCAGCTCAGCGGTCTGCAAAGAAGCTCCGGCTGCTTCGACCTGGGCGCGCGCCGAATCATGGCGAGCGATTGCGGCGTCGAGTTCCTGCTGGCTCACCGCGTCGATCGTCGACAGCGGCCGCACGCGAGCGAGATCACGATCGGACTGATCGAGCGCCGCCTGCGCCAGCGCCAAGGCCGCCTTCGCCTGCGACACGGCGGCCGCGTACGGCTGGGCATCGATGACGAACAGCAGCTGGCCCTTCTTCACCTTCGAGCCTTCGACGACCCCCTGGGTTTCCAGCAGGCCACCGACTCGGGGACGAATCTCGACCTCGTTCAGCGCTTCGGTCTGGGCCACGTAATCGGCGGTGACGTCGATCGCACGCGGTGCGACCGTCTGTACGACAACCTGCGGTGCCGCAGGCGGGGCCGGCGCTTTGGCGCCCGAGCAGGCGGCAATCAGCACCACTGCAAGCATGGCGGCCGACTTGAGGGGGAAAGACTTGTTCATGACAACTCCAGAAAACCGGGGACGTCGGACACCGTCGACAGCGGGGCACCCGATCCAGTGGGCGCAGCATACTTGCCTAGCTGGCTATATGCTAGCTTGCTAACTATCCATTACACTCCTGTCATGAACGACATCCAGGAATTCGTGCAACTGCTGCGAACGGTCCCGCGCGACTGGCGTGCCGTGATCGACCGCCGCCTTGCACCGCTGGGATTATCGCAGGCGAAATGGATGCCGCTGCTGTATCTGATGCGCGCCGATGGCCCGCCGACGCAGACCGAAATCGCCAAGCACCTGGAGATCGAATCGCCGACCCTGGTACGCCTGCTCGATCGCCTGGCAGCCGATGGCTGGATCGAACGCAAGGCTTGCCCCGGTGATCGCCGCGCTCGCCATATTCATCTGACACCGCGTGCCAAGTCCGTCTGCGTGGAAATCCAGACCATCGTCATGGACGTACGACAGCAGCTGCTGAAAGACGTTTCGCAGGCCGAACTGTCGCGCTGCATCGGGCTGCTGCGCCGGATCAATCAGGCCTCGCAGGCGATGGCGAGCAGCGAAGATGGCCAGCTTCCCGCCGCCCTCGCCGCACCGATGCCGACGGCTCCGAAGCCGCCGCGCAAGCGATCCGACGCCTGAAGGAATCCGCCATTGGCGGCAGACGGTTAAAATCGCTACCCCGACCCAGCCCCCGCGCCAGCCATGACCGCTCCGAGCCAAGCCAGCACCACTGCCATCAAGCAGGAAGACCTGATCCAGAGCGTCGCCGACGCGCTGCAGTACATCTCCTACTACCACCCGGTCGACTACATCAAGAACCTGGCCGCCGCCTACGAGCGCGAACAGTCACCGGCCGCCAAGGATGCGATCGCCCAGATCCTGATCAATTCCCGCCTCTGCGCCGAAGGCCATCGGCCGATCTGCCAGGACACCGGCATCGTCACGGTCTTCCTGAAGATCGGCATGAACATCAGCTGGCCGGACGCGACGATGGGCGTGGAGGACATGGTCAACGAAGGCGTGCGCCGCGCCTACAACCACCCGGACAACAAGCTGCGCGCCTCGGTGCTCGCCGATCCGGCGTTCAGCCGCCGCAACACCAAGGACAACACGCCGGCGGTGGTCAACGTCAGCATCGTCCAGGGCCATGAAGTCGAAGTGACGGTCGCCGCCAAGGGCGGCGGCTCGGAAGCGAAATCGAAGTTCGCGATGCTCAATCCCTCGGATTCGATCGTCGACTGGGTGCTGAAGACGGTGCCGACGATGGGCGCCGGCTGGTGCCCGCCGGGCATGCTCGGCATCGGCATCGGCGGCACCGCCGAGAAAGCGATGCTGCTGGCCAAGGAATCGCTGATGGAGCCGATCGACATGCCGGAGCTGAAGGCTCGCGGCGCACAGAACAAGCTCGAAGAACTGCGCATCGAGCTGTTCGACAAGGTCAACGCGCTCGGTATCGGTGCCCAGGGCCTGGGCGGCCTGACTACGGTGCTCGACGTCAAGATCTTCGACTACCCGACCCACGCCGCCAACCTGCCTGTCGCAATCATTCCGAACTGTGCGGCCACCCGTCACGCGCATTTCGTGCTCGACGGTTCCGGCCCGGTTTCGCTCGATCCGCCGAGCCTCGAAGACTGGCCGAAGCTCACCTATTCGCCGGCCGGCGCCCGCCGAGTGAACCTCGACACCGTCACCCGCGAGGAAGTCGCAACCTGGAAGCCGGGCGAAGTGGTGCTGCTCAACGGCAAGCTGCTGACCGGCCGCGACGCCGCCCACAAGCGGATGATCGACATGCTCAACCGCGGTGAGAAGCTGCCGGTCGACTTCACCAATCGCTTCATCTATTACGTTGGCCCGGTCGACCCGGTGCGTGACGAAATCGTCGGCCCGGCCGGCCCGACCACCGCCACGCGCATGGACAAGTTCACCCGCCAGATGCTGGAAACCACCGGCCTGCTCGGCATGGTCGGCAAGAGCGAGCGCGGCCAGATCGCGATCGACGCGATCAAGGACAACAAGGCCGTCTATCTGATGGCGGTCGGCGGCGCGGCCTATCTCGTATCGAAAGCGATCAAGGCCTCGAAAGTCATGGCCTTCGAAGATCTCGGCATGGAAGCGATCTACGAGTTCACCGTCAAGGACATGCCGGTGACGGTGGCGGTCGACTCGGCCGGCACGTCGGTGCACGAGACCGGGCCTAAGATCTGGAAGAACAAGATCGCCGGGATTCCGGTGGTCACTGCTTAAGCAGCCCCAACGAAAACGGCGGCGTTCGATTGCTCGAACGCCGCCGCAGGTTTCAATCCTGAAGCCGCCCGGCTGACACCGGGCGGCTTTTTCGTTGCCTCAGAACAGCGCTTCCGGCATTTCCATCAGCGATGAGGCGCCCGAGCGGATCTGCTTCAGGTTCATCGCCGTTTCCGGCAGCATCTTCTGGAAGTAGAAGCGCGCGGTGATGAGTTTCGACTTGTAAAAGTCGCCTTCGGCCTGCTTGTCCAGCGCGATCTTCGCCATGCGGGCCCAGAAGTAGGCGTAGACGAGATGGCCGACGAGGTGCATGTACGGCACCGAAGCGGCACCGACTTCATCAGCGTTCTTCATCGCCTTCTGGCCGATTTCCATCGTCACCTTCTGCACTTCCTGGCCCAGCTCGCCGAGCGGCTTGATGAACTCGGCCATCGCTTCGTTGCCGGACTCGGCCTTGACCAGATCGGACACCATCTTGCCGAACTTCATCAGCTTGGCACCCATGTCGCTGAGCACCTTGCGGCCGAGCAGATCGAGCGCCTGGATGCCGTTGGTGCCCTCGTAGATCATGTTGATGCGGGCGTCGCGGACGTACTGCTCCATGCCCCATTCCTTGATGTAGCCGTGGCCACCGTAGATCTGCATGCCGAGCGTGGTCGAGACGTAGCTCTGCTCGGTGATGAAGCCCTTGACGATCGGCGTCAGCAGCGCCATCAGGTCAGCGGATTCCTTGCGAACCTTTTCATCCGGGTGGTAGTGCTCCTTGTCGAGCTGCAGGCCGGACCAGTAGGTGAACGCACGCGCGCCTTCGACGTGGGCCTTCTGGGTCAGCAGCATGCGCCGCACGTCCGGGTGGACGATGATCGGATCGGCCGGCTTGTCCGGCGCTTTCGGGCCGGTCAGCGAACGCATCTGGATACGATCCTTCGCGTAGGCCAGCGAGTTCTGGTAGGCCACTTCGGCCAGACCCAGCGACTGCATGCCGACGCCGAGACGCGCGCCGTTCATCATCACGAACATGGCGTTCAGGCCCTTGTTCGCTTCGCCGACCAGCCAGCCGGTGGCGCCATCGAGGTTGATCACGCAGGTGGCATTGCCGTGAATGCCCATCTTGTGTTCCAGCGCACCGCACTTGACGCCATTGCGGGCGCCGAGCGAGCCATCGGCATTCGGGATGAACTTCGGCACGATGAACAACGAGATGCCCTTAGTGCCGACCGGTGCGTCAGGCAGACGAGCCAGCACGAGGTGGACGATGTTCTCGGCGAGATCATGCTCACCGGCCGAGATGAAGATCTTCTGGCCGCTGATCGCGTAGCTGCCATCACCGTTCGGCTCGGCCTTCGAACGCAGCATGCCGAGATCGGTACCGCAATGGGATTCGGTCAGGCACATGGTGCCGGTCCAGTGGCCGGAGACGATCTTCGGCAGGTACAGCGCCTTCAGTTCCGGGGTGCCATGCACGCGCAGCGCAGCATAGGCGCCGTGGGTCAGGCCCGGGTACATCGTCCAGGCCTGGTTCGCCGAATTCAGCATTTCGTACAGCACGTTGTTGACCACTTCCGGCAAGCCCTGGCCGCCGAATTCCGGATCGCAGGCCAGTGCCGGCCAGCCGGCGTCGACATACGACGCATAGGCTTCCTTGAAACCGTTCGGGGCCTTGACCACACCGGTCGCCTTGTCGAGGTGGCAGCCTTCCTCGTCACCGCTCTGGTTCAGCGGAAAGATCACTTCGCTGGCGAACTTGCCGGCTTCCTCGGCGATCGAGTTGATCGTGTCGGCGTCGAGTTCGGCGTGTTGCGGCATCGACTTAAGTTCGGCTTCGACGCCGAGCAGTTCATGAAGGACGAACTGCATGTCGCGCAACGGGGCGTTGTACTGACCCATGAGGCTTCTCCAGATTGAATGCCAGCTGATTGATGAGGTTGTTGCACTGCATCCATACGGCGCAGTACGGAAAATCTGCGCGGATTATGGCAAGACAAAAACGAATCGGCTAGCCGCTCGCGGGACGAGGCGACGAATGGTGTACGACTGTTGTGAAACGGTCGTTGGAACGCGGTCGTTCCAGGGCTGATCGTGCTGGGGTCGAAGCAGCAGAAGCGCGAAATTCTCTTTGGAATTGAAAACTTGGGCGATCGACGCCTATTCGATTCCGTATCGGAACCGAGGACAGCGCAGCTCAGCGACGCGAGTCGCGTAATGCCTGCTGTTCGATCTTGGTCAGCGCAACCCTGTTCCGGAGGTAGGCCGGAACCAGCCGCGCGGCGTCCGTACCCTGCCCGGCTGCCAGCTGCGGAGCGGCAATGGCAAAGGCTGAAGCGGCGTGCGGCAGCGCATCCGGAACGATCATCCGCGGCGCCGTCGACAAGGCCGCCAGCAGCGCCTCGCGATGCGCGCCCCAGCCGGTGCCGATGGCGAGATAGGAATCCGCCGCCGGCGGGGCAATGGCAGATGCCGGGCCAACGGTTTCGTCCACCTGCGCTTGCGCGACGCCACCGACGAGCCGATAGGCGCCGAAGTAGACCTCATCCATCCGGGCATCGATCGCCGCGAGCGCCACCGCATCGGCTTGTTCGATCAAGGCCCGCTGCGCCAGCATCGCCAGCGACGTGACGCCGATCACTGGCCGATCCAGGCCCAGCGCCAAGCCTTTCACATAGCTGACGCCGATCCGCACGCCGGCAAAGCTGCCCGGACCGATGCCGCAGACCAGGCCATCGAGCTGACGCAGGCTCAAGCCTGCTTCGGCCAGCAGCTGCGGTACCAGCAGCGGCAGGCGTGTCGAGTGTTCGCGGCCGGCGACTTCAAAGCGCTCGGTAATCTCGCCGTTCAACAGCAGCGCAACGGAAAGTCCTTCAGTCGCCGTATCGATCGCAAGCAGTTTCACGCCGCCAACTCCTCACGCAGCCAATCGCAAACCTTGGCGCGGTCGGTCAGCACCGGCATCGGCGGCAGGCTCGCCAGCACGCGCTTGCCGTAGCTCTTGCTGCGGATGCGCGGATCGCAAAGCACGATCAGGCCACGATCGGAGGGGTCGCGGATCAGGCGGCCGACACCCTGGCGCAAGCTGGTGATCGCGCGCGGCAACTGCAGTTCGTTGAACGGATTGCCGCCGCGTTCGCGGATCAGCTTGATGCGCGCTTCGAACACCGGATCGCCCTGCTGGCCGAACGGCAGCTTGTCGATCGCGACCAGACGCAGCGCCGCACCTTTCACGTCGACACCTTCCCAGAAGCTGGCGGTGGCGACCAGCACGGCATTGCCGGCTTTCGCGAAGCGTTCGATCAACGCCGCCTTGCCTTCCTCGCCCTGCACCAGCAGCGGAAACGCCAGCGAAGCGCGCAGGCGTTCGGCAATCCGATCCATCGCCCGATAGCTGGTGCACAGCACGAAGGCGCCGCCGCCGCTGGCTTCGATCAGCGGCACCAGCGCTTCGGCGACACGGTCCGGATAGTCGGGATCGTTCGGGTCCGGCAAGCCGGGCGGCAGGTACAGGCGCGCTTGTTCGGCGTAATCGAAGGGGCTGTCGAGGCGCAGCGTTTCGGCGTCATCGAGACCCAGCGTCGCGGTGAAATGCGAGAAATCCTGGTTCGCGGCGATGGTCGCCGAGGTGAAGATCCAGGCGCCGGGATAGGTCGCCATGAAACGCTTGAAGCCTTCGATCGGTTCGATCGGCGCGGCGTGCAGCGCCCCACCCCGGCCGACCGCTTCCGCCCAGCGCACCAGCCCGAGTGCGGCGTTGCCGGCGACCTTGTCGAGCGTGTTGGCCATCGTCGTCGCGCGCCCGGCGCAATGGGTGAGGCCGGTGGAACGATCGGCAACCGCCTGCAGACAGTCGCGGCATTCGTCGAGCGCCGTCCGCACCGCGCGAACGGCAGAAGCCGCACCGGCACGAGTCGAGAAATCGTCCAGCGACAGACGTCCGCCGAGTTCGCTGAACGGCCGCTCCAGCTCGATCGTCGCCAGCGCCAGCTGATCGAGCGCTTCGTTGAGACGCGGCATGTCGCGGAACACCTGGATTTCCACGGCGATGTCGCGGGACAGATCCGACAACTGCCGCGTCGATACCCGTTCGCCGAAGAATTGCGTCGCCAGTTCCGGCAGCTGATGAGCTTCGTCGATGACGATCGCATCGGCGCCCGGCAGCACGCCGAAGCCTTCTTCCTTGAGCCGGAAATCGGCGAACAGCAGATGGTGATTGACGACCACCAGATCAGCCGCCTGTGCGGCGCGACGCGCCTTGACCACGTGGCATTCGGCGAAATCCGGGCATTTGCCGCCGAGGCAGTTGTCGGCCGTCGAGGTCACCAGCGGCAGCAGTTGATCGTCGGCGATGGTCGGCGGCAGCTCGGAGATTTCGCCGCTGTCGGTGCGGATCGCCCAGTCGTCGACGTAGCTCAGCTTGGTCCGCGCGACTCTGCTGCGCGGATCGATCACTGCCTTGCGCATGCGGTAGATGCACAGATAGTTCGAGCGCCCTTTCAACAAGCTGACTCTCACCGGCAGACCGAGCGCGTCACGGACTTTCGGCAGATCGCGGAAGAACAGCTGGTCCTGCAGGTTCTTGGTGCCGGTCGATACCACGACTCGACGGCCGCTGGCCAGCGCCGGCACCAGATAAGCGTAGGTCTTGCCAGTGCCGGTGCCGGCTTCGACGACCAGCCGGCTGCGCTCGGCAATCGCCTGTTCGACGGCCGCGGCCATCGTCTGCTGCTGGATACGCGGCGCGAATCCGGGCAGCGCGCGCGCAAACGGACCTGACTCGCCGAGCAGTTCCGCCGCGTTCACGGTACCGCTGAGGCCGCCGGCAAGGCACCGCCGCCTGAGCTGGCAGCAAGCGCACTGCCGATCTCGTCGGCACGAGTCCGCGCTGCCTGCGCAGCCGGGCTGTCGCCGTAAACGCCGAGCGCCGCAGCGATCACCCGCCAGTTGCCCAGTTCCAGCCAGGGATTGCCGCGCGCCAGACTGTTCGACTTGCGTGCCGCGCTCTCGGCCTGCTCGACGTTATGCAGCGCCAGATGCGTTTCGGCCATCGCCTGCCAGACGAAAGCGTTCTTCGGCTCGATGCGCAGCGCCCGTTCGTACTGGCCGAGCGCGTCCTGGGGACGGCCGGCGCTGCGGAAGGTCTGCGCTTGCCTGGCCAGCGCCAGCACCGCTGGGCCAGTGCCGGCAGCCGCCAGCGTCTTCGGAAAGCTTTCAGCCGACGGCTGCGGACGGCCCGACGGTTGGGTCGGCAGCAGCGGCGGAATGGTCGTCGCGGGCGCGGGCGCGGGCGCCGTCGTCGGCGGCAATGCGGGTGGCTGGGTCTGCTGCGTGGACTCCGGCCGCGTCGGTACCGTCGGCTGCGCCACGCAGGCGGCCAGCAAGGCGACGGCGACCAGCGCAACAGGTGTCAGCACACGGGGCTTGCGGGCCGCCGTGACAGTCAAAAACAGAGTCATCGGAAGATGTCTTTCAGCCAATCCAGTGGCGAGGATTGTCCCGCATTCGCGCAGGGCGCGTAATCCTTCGGCAGCGCGCCGCTGAGGAATGGCACCGTCACCTGCGCGGCGCAGCCTTCGTCGGCAAGCAAGCCGGTGACCGGGTCGATCTGTGCTTCCTCGACGCCGGCTGGCGGCGTCAGATCGATGCCGCGCGCATCGAGATCGCGCATCAGCCGACCCCAGATGCGCAGCGCGCCAGCGGCGCCATCGAGGCCCACCGGCTTGTTGTCGTCGCGACCGACCCAGACCACGGCGACCCGATCGCTGCCGAAGCCGGCGAACCAGGAATCGCGGGCGTCGTCGGTGGTGCCGGTCTTGCCCGCGAACTTCTGGCCGGCCGGCAGCACCGACACCGCCCAGCGTCCGGTGCCGAATTCGATGACTTTCTGCATTGCCCAGGTGGTCAGATACACCGGGCCTTCGGGCAAGGTCTGCTTGAGCTGGAAGCTGTAGCGCGACAGCGGCTGACCTTCCTTGGTCATCACTTCGCGGATTGCCAGCAGCGGCGTCAGATAGCCGCTGGCGGCGAGCGTCGAATAGATCTGCGCAACATCAAGCGGCGATGCGTTGATCGCACCGAGGAACATCGACGGCAGCCGCGGCGGGCCTTGCAGGCCAGCCGCTTCGATCAGGTCATGGACGCGGTCGACGCCGATATCCAGGCCGATGCGCACCGTCGGCAGGTTGTAGCTCTTGGCCAGTGCCACATGCAGCGGCACATTGCCGTGCAGCTGGCGGTCGTAGTTCTTCGGCGCCCAGCGGCTGCCGTTCGGCATCTTCAGGTCGATCGCTTCGTCGGCGATCGAGCTGTACAGGTTGTAGCGGCCCGGATCGGCCAGCGCCGCCAGATAGACGAAGGGCTTGGCCAGCGAGCCGATCGGGCGCTGGGAATCGAGCGCGCGATTGAAACCGGGATAGCGGACATTGCGATCGCCGACCATCGCCAGCACTTCGCCGCCTTCGACACTGGTGACCACGCCAGCCGCCTGCAGAGTACCCGGCTTCAGCTGGCGGTTCTTTTCGAGATCCGGCAGGTCGGCAATGATTCGCGCCTCCAGCCGTTCCTGGGCACGCGGATCGAGCGTGGTGAAGATGCGCAGGCCTTCGCTGCCCAGGTCTTCCTCGCGGTACAGGCCTTTGATCTGGCGGCGCACCAGATCGATGAAAGCCGGATAGCGCTCGACACCGCCGGCGACGCTGTTCTGCACCCCCAGCGGCGTCAGCGCTTCGGCTTCGCGCTCGTCGTCGCGGATCAGCCCGCCGTCTTCCATCAACTGCAGCACCAAGTCGCGGCGATCCTTGACCCGCTCCGGATACTTGCGCGGGTTGTAGACCGTCGGCCCCTTGGCGATGCCGACCAGCAGCGCGATCTCGGCCGGGCGCAGTTCGTTCAACGGCTTGTTGAAGTAGAACTGGCTGGCCAGGCCGAAGCCGTGGATCGCCCGCGAGCCGTCCTGGCCGAGCCAGACCTCGTTCAGATAGGCCTCGAGAATGTCGTCCTTCGAAACATGGCGCTCCAGCAGGATCGCCATCAGCGCTTCGTTGATCTTGCGGCCGTAACTCTGTTCGTTGGACAGGAACAGGTTCTTGATCAGCTGCTGGGTCAGGGTCGAACCGCCCTGCTTGCGGCCTCTGCCGCCGAACAGGTTGCTGACTGCGGCGCGCAGGATGCCTTTCGGGCTGATGCCGAAATGATCGGCAAAGGCGCGATCCTCGACTCGGATCAGGGTCGCCGGCAGCAGCGGCGGCACTTCCGACAGCTTGACCAGCACCCGATCCTCGCCGCTGTGGCTCGGGTAGATGCTGCCGATCAGCATCGGGTCCAGCCGCAGCAGATCGATCGAGGCATCGCTGCCCATCGCCCGCAAACTGGTCAGGCCGGAGGCATCGCTCTTCAGCGCCAGGCGCATTTCCGGCTGCACGCCATCCCAGAACGCGAAGGCCCGGGTGTCGACACGCAATTCGCTGCCGCTCACTGCGAAAGTGCCCGGCCCGGTCAGCTCGTCGCTGGCCCGGTAGCCGAGCCGTTCAAGCTCGCGGCGCAGTTCGGTGACGCTGATCCGCGCCCCCGGATACAGCTCCAGCGGTGAGGCATAGACCTGCGCAGGCAGCACCCAGCGCACGCCCGCATAGCGGGCGCGCACATCCTGATCGAGACGGACCAGCCAGAACGAAAGCCCGAGCAGGCCGACGCTGAACGAGATCGCGAGGCCGATCAACAGCCAGCGCAGGAGCGGAGATTTGATACGAATCATGAACCGAGAATGGTAACGGCTTTCCTCGCGGATCGCCGTTGTCGCCTGGCCCCCTCGCTAGGCTTTCCGCTCAGCTACGCGCCTCGCGTTCCATCGCTTCAAGGCCCAAGTGGCGCACGTCCTTGCCCTTGACGAAGTAGATGACGTATTCGGCGATGTTGCGGGCGTGATCGCCGATCCGCTCCAGCGCGCGCACTGACCAGATCACGTCGAGCACCCGACGGATGGTGCGCGGGTCTTCCATCATGAAAGTGATGCACTGGCGCAGCAGCGCTTCGTATTCGCGGTCTACCGCTACATCTTCCTGGGCCACGGCGAGTGCGGCGTCGACATCCATGCGCGCGAAGGCATCCAGCGCATCGCGCACCATCTGCGAGACATGACGCGACAGATGGCCAACCTCGACCAGCGGTGCCGGCGAGCGCTCGTGCTGACCCAGATCGATCGCCATGCGGGCGATCTTCGAAGCTTCATCGCCGATCCGTTCGAGATCGGTGATGGTCTTGATCACGGCGTAGACCAGTCGCAGATCGCCTGCCGTCGGCTGGCGGCGGGCGAGAATGCCGCTGCATTCCTCGTCGATCTGCACTTCGAGCTGATTGACGCGGATATCGTTGCGCCTCACTTCATCAGCGAGTTCGCCATCGGCTTCGATCAGCGCCCGCGTAGCGTCGACGATCTGCTGCTCGACGAGTCCACCCATCGCCAGCACGCGCTGACGGACATCCTCCAGTTCGGAGTTGTACTGGCTGGAGATGTGCGACTTGTAGGAAGGCGTGTTCATGAGCGCTGTGAGAGTCCGGATTCGAAAGTGTTGCCTGCGTCAGTCTAGCGGGCATTGCGCCGGACGAGGACCGGGCGCTGATGATCGCTTGCCGGCAGGATCAAGAACGGCCGCGCAAGCCTTCAGGCTTGCGCGGCCGTCATCCTTCGCTGCAACCGATCTCAGAACGCGATCTGCATGCGGACGTTGTAGGACTGCGTGCGGTCATCGCCGACTGCGCGGCAACCGTTGTCCAGATTGAACACCGGACGTGTCAATGGAGTGACGCAGTCGTTCAGGATCAGAACGCCAGCTGGACGCGCGCGTTGTACGAGCCGGTGTTGTCGCCGGTCACGTTATTGTCGCCGCGGATGTAGTTGAACATGATGCGGACGGCCGGGTTGACGTAGTAGTTCGCGCCGACCGTGTACTGCTGGACATAGCAGCCTTCGCCAATGCGGGACGGCGCAGCGGCGGCATAGGCGCTGTCGCAGACGCCATCACCCGCTGAACGATCCTGGTTGAGGATCTTGTCGTAGCGAGCGACCAGTTCGACGGCGCCCTTCGGGCTCTTCGGCGAGCCGAAAGTACCGCGATCCTTCTTGTAGGTCTTGGTCTCGCCGGTCAGGAACACGCTGCCCTGGAGGGTGACCGCTTCGATGCGGTCGATCGTGCGGCCGTCCGCCTGGACTGCCGTGTCTTCCCAGCGGGTCTCGGCATATTCCGACTGCAGGAACACCGGGCCGAACGTACCGGCCAGCTCGACGCCCCAGAAGGTTTCCGCCGAGCCGCTGGCGCCGCCGATGGCCTGGATCGGGCCGATGACCTGGGTTGCACTGTTGCGACCCGCATAGGTGACGGAGCCCGGCGCAACGGTTTCGTTGCCACCCTTGCCGAAGTCATCGATACCTCCCCAGGCACCGAGATGGAGCTTGATGTCGTGAGCGTCATAGGCGAGCCAGGTCAGACGCTCCGAGGTACCGAAGCCCTGACCGGCATTGTTGCCCAGCGGATGCGCCGCATCGTAGACCGAGGCCTGGGCCAGGAAGAAGCCGAAGTCCGTGTTGATCGGGCGCTTGTAGAAGATGCCCGGCTGGTACTGACGATTGCCGCCGGAGAGCAGGGAGTTGGTTAGCATCGGACGCTCCATCAGCAGGATTTCGTTCGAGCTGGTCAGTTCTTCGATCGAGCGGAACGGCTTGTGCTGGCCGATGATCAGGTCGCCGCCGAATACCTGGTGGCTGACCCACATTTCGCGGATCGAATTCGGCGACTGGCCGGCCGTGAAGTCGTTCTCGAACTTGAACCGCCAGTCGTACAGCTTGCCGGTCAGGGTCAGGTAGGAACGACGGACATAGACGCCGCTGGTGGTCGCGTTGGTGGTGTTGGTGGGAACTTCCTCGATCTTGCCTTCGTCGAACAGCACGCCGTCGAGCTGAATACGACCGCCGATGCCGAACTCGAAGTTGCCGTCCTCGGTCTTGATCTTCAGGCCGCCGGTGGTGGTCGCGTCGTCCGCGTTGGCAACGCTGGCGGCGCTGGCGCCGATGAGGAAAATCGCGGCTGCATGCTGGAACAGTTTGTTCACTAAAAGGACTCTCGAAGGATGGCGGGAAGTTCTCCAGCTCCCGCCTCGAACCGTCCTGAGGCGCGAACTGGAATCTGCAGATCGCCGTGATTGCGATGTGCAGATTTTGTCGACGCCGGCATTCTTGAATCCTTCGATGTCGATTTGATGACAGAATTGTTACGCTCCCGTGACAACCCGGCCGAAAACCGAACTTATTGTTTCATTTCAATGATTTTGATATGACACTGGCGGTCTCGGCTCAGCCCCTGAAAGCGGTCAGCCGACGCTGTTTCGCAGTTCCTGACGGCTGGCGCCGTCGTGCACCCGGTGCACGGGAAAATGACAGGTGAACGTGCTGCCGACGCCCACTTCGCTGTCGATGGTCATCCGCCCTTCCAGATGCTCGATCGCATGCTTGACGATCGACAGACCCAGCCCGGTGCCACCGCTGGCCCGCGAGCGGCCGATATCGACACGATAGAAGCGCTCGGTGACCCGCGGCAGGTCTTTCTCCTCGATACCGATGCCGGTATCGGCGACCTGGAACTGCGCGCCCTGATCGTCACCGCTCCAGCGCACGCTGATGATTCCCTTCTCAGGGGTGTAATGAACCGCGTTTGAAACCAGGTTGGTGAAGATGCTTTGCGTCTCCGCTTCGCGGCCGTAAAGGCGCAAAGCGGGCTGGATCTCGAACTCGATGCGATGCTTGCCCTGGGACAGGCTGCGCGCTTCCTGTTCGACCCGGGCCAGCATCCGCGGCACATCGAGCACGTCCTGCCGGGTATTGATCAGGTCCGATTCCAGCCGCGCCAGCTTCAGCAGATCGCCGATCAGCGCTTCCATGCGCGTGGCCTGGGCGCGCATTTCGGCGATCGGCGTACGCCATTCAAACAGCGAGCCGCCGGTATGGCAGTCCGGTTCCATGACATCGAGATAACCGCGCAACACGGTCAGCGGCGTGCGCAGCTCATGGGAGGCATTGGCGACGAAATCACGGCGCGCGGTTTCCAGGCGCCGCACGTCCGAGACATCGCGGACGATCATCAGGCGCTGGCCGTTGCCGTAGGGAATGATCCGGAATGACAGCATCACACCGCTGTTGATCGGTGACTCGCATTCGACTTCGCCGCTGTAATCGTCGCGCGAGAAGTATTCGGTGAAGGCCGGCTTGCGAACCAGGTTGGCGATGCGCAGACCGACATCCTGCTGCACGCGCAGGCCGAGCAGTGCCTGCGCAGCTGGATTGAACCAGACGATTTCGCCGGACGAACCGAGCACCACCGCACCATCCGGCAAGGCTTCGGTGGACGCCTGGAATTCGGACAGGATCGCCGCCAGACGGCGCTTGCGCTTGCGGTTGCGCTTCTGCAGGTTCAGCAGGCCGTCGAACACCTCGCCCCAGGTGCCGCCGGCGATCGGCAGTTCGGCCTGCTTCGGGCTGGCGAACCAGATCCGCAGCCGCACCAGATAGCGCAGATGGGTCAGCAGGCAGACGGTCAACGCCAGCACCGCAGCCTGCCAGCCGAGCCCCACGAACGAGCCGAGCAGGCCGACAGCGCCGATCTTCAATGCGGTATAGAACAGCTCGCGAAGCAACTCAGGGCTGGGAAGCCAGGCCCTAGACATCACTCATACCTGTTCCGAGAACCGGTAACCGGTGCCGCGCACGGTCTGGATCATGCCGTCGTAGCCATGTGGTTCCAGCGCCTTGCGCAAGCGACGGATATGCACGTCGACCGTGCGTTCCTCGACATAGACGCTCTGGCCCCAGACTCGATCGAGCACCTGCTCGCGGGTGTAGACGCGTTCCGGATGGCTGATGAAGAAATGCAGCAGGCGGTATTCGGTCGGCCCCAGTTTCACCGGCTCGCCTTTCGCAGTGACCCGCTGGCTGGCGGCATCGACCTGCAGACCGGCAACAGCCAACCGCTCTTCTTCGCCGCCAGGCATGCTCCGGCGCATCACCGCATTGATGCGGGCAATCAGTTCCGGGAACGAGAACGGCTTCGACACATAATCGTCGCAGCCGATGTTCAGGCCGCGGATCTTGTCTTCTTCCTCGGCGCGCGCGGTGACCATGATCACCGGCAGGTCCTTGGTCTGCGCCGCCGACTTCAGCTCGCGGGCATATTCGACGCCGGATACGCCGGGCATCATCCAATCGAGCAGGATCAGATCCGGACGTTCTTCGGCGATGCGAAGACGCGCAGTAGGCACATCCTGAGCAACGCTGACCCGGAAATCACCCCGCTCCAGCGCGAAGCGGAGCATGTCTCTGATCGAGGCTTCATCCTCGATCACCAGAATCTTCTTGTTTTGCATCCCCATCCTTCGATTAAACGTCACACAACATGCTGGAAGCAATATGTGACAGCCGTTTGACAGTCGAAGAAAAAGGCATCAGGAACCGGGTTTTACGGCTGCGAACGAGGTTTTACAGCTTGCGGACGACCACACTGCCCGCCGAATAGCCGGCGCCGAACGCGCACAACACGCCGACATCGCCTGGCTTCAAGTCGACGTGATACTTGTGGAAGGCAATCACCGAGCCCGCTGATGACGTATTCGCGTACTCGTCGAGAATGATCGGCGCTTCCTCGATGCTCGGTTCGCGGCCCAGCACTTTCTTGGCGATCAGCTGATTCATGCTCAGATTGGCCTGGTGCAGCCAGAAGCGCTTCACCGAATTCGGCTCGATGCCGAGATCGGTCAGATGCGACACCAGCAGCTCGGCGACCATCGGCACCACTTCCTTGAACACCTTGCGGCCTTCCTGGTTGAACAGCACATCGTTCCACGGCCGGGACGGCTCCTCGGAACGGTTCAGGAAGCCGAAGTTGTTGCGGATGTTGTTCGAGAACTGGGTCTGCAGCCGGGTGCCGAGCACTTCGAAGCGATGTTCGCCGGTCGCGGTTTCCAGCGGTTCGACAACCAGCGCGGTGGCGGCGTCGCCAAAGATGAAATGGCAGTCGCGATTGCGGAAGTTCAGATGGCCCGTGCAGATTTCCGGGCTGACCACCAGCGCCGCGCGCGCCGAACCGCGGCTGACTGCATCGACCGCCGTCTGCACGCCGAATGCCGCGGAGGCGCAGGCGACGTTCATGTCGTAGCCGTAGCCGCCGGCGCCGAGGAAGTGCTGCAGTTCCACCGCCATCGCCGGATACGGGCGCTGCATGTTTGAACAGGCGACCAGGATCGCGTCGATATCGGCGGCCGTCCGGCCGGCATTGGCCAGCGCCTGCTTGGCCGCGGCCAGGCCCATCTCGACCATCAGCGAGGGCTCGTCGTTGCCGCGAACGCGAATCTGCGGATGCATGATTTCGGGATCGACGACGCCGGCCTTGTCGACCGTGTAGCGCGCCTTGATGCCCGAGGCCTTGAAGATGAATTCGCTCGACGACGGTGCCAGCGCGGCAACGGTGCCGGCGGCAATCGCATCGGCGTGCTCGGCGTTATAGCGGTCGACATAGGCATTGAACACAACCACCAACTCGTCGTTCGATACGGATTCGGCCGGGGTGAACAAGCCGCTGCCGCTGATGCAGACTTTCTTCATCGAATCGCTACCCCTCCAGGGGCTTGCTCGGGTGTCGTCAGGACGGGCAGTTTAACGCTTGTTCGATTTCGGTCTGAGGCTTTCCGGCTGCGGAAATGCGGCCCATCGGCAAGCGGACTTAGATCGAGCGCGGGCCTTTCCAGCCGGCTCCGGTCATCGCGTCATCGATGCAGCGAACCACGGCGCGCTCGCCGCGGAAGGTCAGATGCGCGCCGTGATACCAGTGCACCTCGCGCTGCCAGTGCGCCGCCAGCTTCAGCGGCTGCCCCGGCGGGACAATGCGGTCGGCGCTGCCGGCGAACAGATGCAGGCGCTCGGCCGGCAGCTTCGGCGGCAGAGTCAGCGGCGACACCAGATGCAGCAGGCGCTGATAGCGCTCGCGACTCAGGCCTTCGGCTTCGAAGTAGGTCCGCAGCTGCGGTGGCACGTGCTGCCAGAGCACCGAGGCGAAATCGGCGACCGGAATGCCGGCGACGACGAAATCCAGCCCCGGTTCATGGGTCGCCAGCAACGCGGCGTTGTAACCGCCGAGGCTGTAGCCGAGCACACCGATCCGGGCATTCGGTTCCTGCGCGCGTATCCAGGCAATGGTGCGGCGCAGGTCCCACAGCGCCTGGGTCTGCGCGAACAGCAGATCGAGCGGATCGCCGTCGAGGTAGTGATCGCCACTCTGCGGACCGATGCGACGCGAGCCATGCAGCGGCAGGGTCGGCATCACCACATTCAGCTTCAGACGCTGGAACAGGATGTGCGGCGCGAACAGGCGCAGATCGAGGAACGTGGTGCCCATCCGGTAACCGTGGATGCACAGCAGCCACGGCCGCCCTGCTTCCGGCTGACGGAACAGACTGGCGTGGCACGTCCGGTTCGGCACATAGCTGTTCCACAGTTCGGCACCGGGAATTTCCGCGTGTGGGCGAAACTCGCTGCTGAACTTGAGATGCTGGTAGCTGAAGCTCTTGAAGCTGGCCGGCGACAGCTCGACGTCGGTCGGCGCACCGGGAATCTGGTGGTAATACTCGGGATGATCGAGCCAGCCGCGCTGGCTCAGCACTGCTTCCATCAGGGCTGCATCGCGAACCAGTTCCTCGGCTTCGGCCCCGGACGGGATTTTTGCGCAGATAACGAAGTAGCCGAGCAAGGCTTCATCGAGCGCCGCCTTGGCCCAGATCTTCAGATCGGCCGGCGGCTCCGGCGCACCAGGTGCGCGCTCGGCCAGCCGCAGCGCGATGCGGCCGGCGTACAGGAACGCGGCCACCGACAAGGCGACGGCCAGCAGCAAGGGCAGGAACGACAGCACGAACAGGCCCGGCACGCTCAGCAACAGCGCGAGCACCGCACCGAGTGCCGTGTAGTGGGGGATCCGGCTGTCGCCCGGCCACAGCAGCGCGGCGACGCCGGTGGCGATCAGCAGCAGACCCTGCGGCCAAGCCAGTAACCAGGCTCCGAAGCCGGTGCCGATCGTCACCCAGGCAATGCCTGCGGCAACCGGAATCAGGCTGCCCCAGTCACGCGACTTCGGCAGCGCGATGCTCACGAAGTGGCATCCGGCCAGCTGCGCAGCACGGTCGCGGCGCGGGCACCGATCGATTCGGCAATCGCCTTCAGCTTCGGATCACGCAGCTCGCCCTGCTCGTCAAACAGCTTGCCGGCCTCGCCGACCGGGTACTGCTCCGGCAGCACGAAACTGCCGAGTCGGCTCAGGATGGCGCGCAGATGAACCAGCCCGGTATGGCCGCCGAACACGCCCGGCGAGGTCGACAGCAGGCCGATCACCTTGTGCTTGAAGCAGACCATCGGCGGATCACCGGCCGCCGGCCGCGTCGCCCAGTCGATCGCATTCTTCAGCAGCGGCGTCAGCGAACCGTTGTATTCGGGCGAAGCGATCAGGAAACCTTGATGCGCCTTCAGCAATGCCTTGAAGCGCAGTACCGCCTCGGGCAGACCTTCCGTACGTTCGAGATCCGGGTCATAGAGCGGCATCGCGTAATCGCGCCAATCGAGGAAGCTGATTTGAGCGCCCTCGCCGGCCGCGCCCTTGGCGGCGGCACGCACCAGCAGAGCATTGAACGAAGCAGCGCGCTGACTGCCGGACAAGGCAAGAATCTTGATGGTCATGGAAAGGCGGGGGTCAAAGGGATTGCCGGCAGTTTATGCCGCACTGCGTCATTCTGGCTGATGGCGAGGGTCGTCGCTCAACAGTTCCCGAGAAAAGCTCAGCCCTGCAGGGTCTTGAAAACGATCTTCCAAAGCACCGGTAACGACACCGCAAGAACGATCTGCGCCACCCAGTGCGAGGGCTTCTTCGCTTTCAGCATCCAGCCGGCTGCGCCAGCCACCAGCATCAGCGCGATGAAGCAGGCGGTCAGCGTCAGGATGTTCGGCAGGCCGGCAGCGATCTTCGCCGAGGCGTTCTGATAGATGGTGAACACCAGGGCCACGAAGCCGATGGCGATGGTCAGCGCTGCACCGAACGCCGCGAGAGACAAGTCAACGATCAACAGGTAACGCAGCATGGCTTGATTCGATCCGGTTACAGCAGCGAAAGAAACTCAGGAAAGGAAGAAACGAGTCACTTCATCAACAAACATCTGCGGCGCGCTGTCCATCGCACCATGGGCCTGGCCCGGCAGTTCGACCAGGCTGCTGGCCGGCGCCGCCCGATGCGCCGCTCGCGCCGCCGCCTGCAGCCATGGCGGGCTGACCGAACCGAGCAGAATGCGCAGCGGCATCGTCAGTTCCGCCAGATGCAGCGGCTGCCAGGCGTTGGCGGCCGCACCCTCACGGACCAGCGTGTGCACGGCATCGAGCCGCTGCTGCCAGATCGGCAGCGTCTTCATCATCGCCACCTGCTTCGCCGGCACGCCGATGACCCGGACGAAGAATTGCTCGAGCGCCGTGTCGCGCTGCCCGGCAGCGATCAAGGCACTCAGTTCGGTCAGCGCCTCCGGACCGATGACATCGAGACCCGGCGTCGCGAACGCCGGCTCGTAGACCATCAGCTTGGCAACGGTGGCATTGTCGCGTGCCGCATCGAGCACGCAAAGCCCACCGTAGGAATGGCCGAGCAGAAACACCGGCGCTGCCTGCGCTTCCGCTGCCGCCGCGACCACGGCGCGTACATCGTCCGCTTCGGCCGCGATGCGATACGGGCCGGAGTTCTCGTCACGGCTCAGGCCACGTCCCCGACGATCGATCATCCGCAAGGTGAAGCGCGCCGCCAGCTGCGCGTCGACGCCAGCCCAACGCGTGTGATCAGCGGTCGCGCCATGGACCAGAACCAGCATGGGTCCCTGCCCGCGCTGCACCCAGCCGATGCGCGTGCCATCGGCCGATACGACATGAGACGGATTGATCATGCCGGCGTCTGCGCTTTATTCACCCGCACCGCCTCGCCGATCTGCTTGCCGGCCTCCTTGGTCGCCTTGACCATCGCGCGATCGATCGCCACCGCCATCGCCTTGTGGAAGGCCTGGCCGGATGGCGATTCGACGAACGCGATGTACTGATCAAGCTCGGTTTCCGGCAGCGACTGATAGGCGCTGGCGAACAGCACGACGAACTGGAGGCGCAGCGCTTCGGTCATCTCGGCACGGTTGCGCCCGTACTCGCTGCGAATCTCGTCGAGGCTCGGCGGGCTCGCGGCACCGGCCGTCGAAGCCACACCGTAAGCGGTGCCGGTCGAGGTGTTGATCAGCAACTGGGCGGACGATTCAGCGACGTCCGAAGCCTTGGCCAGACGCTCGTAGCGCTCGGCCCGACGCGGCGACAGACGCTGATACAGCTCTTGCGCCTGCTCCATCGCCGTCGAATCCGATGCCGATTTCGAAGCCCTGTCTTCGAGTGCGGTGATCTTGTGACCGAGATCGGACTGGAACCAGCTCAGGGATTCCTGGGCAGCAGCAGGCTTCAGCTGGCTGGCCAGCTCCGCCGAGATGTCGGCCGACAGCCGCAGCGGCGCGTAAGCGTTCGCGAAGGCTTTCAGCACGATCTGCAACTGGTCCTCGCCGAGATTGCTGGCGAAGCCCGGATTCAAGGTCAGGCCGGCGGCGACCGATGGCGCGATAGCCGGCAACTGATCGGCCAGCCCGGATTCCCTGACCAGCACCTCGGCGGCTTGCGGCGTCAACTTGTCGGCCGCAGCAGCTGGCGCGGCCTGCACCGCAAGCAGCGACAACCCCAATGCCAGTGACAGCAGCCTGCGTGGCAAAAACTTTCGCATGTCGTCTCCTCCAGCTTCTGGTTATAGGAATTCCGATGAATCAAGGCGTGCCTAGCGCGGCTTTCGGCTTGGCCTTGCGTGGCGGCACCAGACCGCGGCTTTCGAGCAGCGGTACCGGATCAGGTTCGGCGCCGTAGAACGCACGGAACAAGCTCAGCACATCGGTGCTGCGGCCCCGGCTCAGGACTTTGGCGCGGAAGAAATCGCCATTGGCGCGATCCAGACCGCCATGCGCCTTCATCCAGCTTTCGCTGTCGCGGGCCAGCACGTCGCTCCAGATGTAGGCGTAGTAGCCGGCCGCATAACCGCCGCTGAAGACATGCGCGAAGTACGGCGAGCGATAGCGCGGCGGCACTGGACCCAGCGCCAGACCCGCTTCCTTCAGCGCCGCCTGCTCGAAGGCGACGACGCCATTCGCATCGGGCGTGGCACCGGCTGCAAGCTGATGCCAATGCTGATCGAGCACTGCCGAAGCCAGGTACTCGGTGGTTTCATAACCCTGATTGAAACGACCGGCCGCGAGCAGCTTGTCGACCAGCGCCGGGTCGAGCGGCGCGCCGGTCTGCCAGTGGCGCGCGTAGTTCGCGAGCACTGCTGGATCACTCGCCCACATCTCATTGAACTGCGAGGGGTACTCGACGAAATCGCGCGGCACCGAAGTGCCCGACAACGACGGGTACTGCGCACTCGCGAACAGGCCATGCAGCGCGTGGCCGAACTCGTGGAACAGGGTCGTCACTTCATCGAAGCTCAGCAGAGTCGGCTGGCCTTCGGAGGGCTTCGGCACGTTCAGGTGATTGCCGACCACCGGCTTCAGCCCGAACAGCTGCGACTGGGTCACGTAGCTGTTCATCCAGGCACCGCCCTGCTTCGAGTCACGGGCGTAGTAGTCGGCGATGAACAAGCCGAGCAGGCTGCCGTTGCGGTCGCTGACCTCGTAGACCTTGGTGTCCGGGTGATACAGCGGCAGATCGGTACGCGACTTGAAATGCAGGCCGTAGAGCTTCTCGGCGGCGAAGAACACGCCCTTCTCGAGCACGTTGCCGATCTCGAAATACGGCCGCACCGCATCGTCGTCGAAGGCATAGCGCTGGGCACGAACCTGCTCGGCGTAATACGGCCAGTCCCAGGCTTCGAGCTTGAAGGTCTTGCGGCCGGCCGCTTTCGCCTGAGCGTCGATCAGTGCCTGGATGTCGGCCGCTTCGCGCTTGGCATTGGCGACTGCCGGCGGCGTCAGCTCGGCGAGCATCTTGTTGACCGCCGCGGTGCTGCCGGCGGTCTCGTCTTCGAGCACCCAGGCGGCATGATTCGGATAA
>NZ_JAHFRY010000074.1 GCF_023266035.1 Nevskia sp. | reverse complement strand
AATCTTCATGCGTTCGCGCAGCTTGCGCTCGATGTAGAAGCACTCCGGCGCCTTGATGTCTTCGAGGTTGATGCCGCCGAAGGTCGGTTCCAGCGCGGCGATGATGTCGATCAGCTTGTCCGGGTCGCGCTGTTCGACTTCCAGATCGAAGACATCGATACCGGCGAATTTCTTGAACAGCACCGCCTTGCCTTCCATCACCGGCTTGGCCGCCAGTGGACCGATTGCACCAAGACCGAGCACGGCCGTGCCATTGGTGATCACCGCCACCAGATTGCCGCGCGCGGTGTAGCGAAAGGCGTTGGCCGGATCCTTGACGATCTCTTCGCAGGCCGCCGCGACACCAGGCGAATAGGCCAGCGCCAGATCGTTCTGGTTGACCATTTGCTTGGTCGGCATGACGGCAAGTTTTCCGGGCGTCGGAAACTCGTGATATTCGAGCGCGGCGAGGCGGGCGGCGTCGATCGGATTCATGCGCGGAGATCTCGGGCGATTTTGCGGACGCGCATTCTTACGCTCACGGTTGGTGCAGGTCTTCGATGCGAATGTCGCCGCGCGCCAGCAGCCGCTCGCGGAACCAGCGAGTCGCCGCTTCGGCATCGGCCTTCGGACCCTTGATGCCGAACTCGATGTGCCGCTCGCGCTCCGGCGTGCCGCGGAACGGCAGACTGGCGAGCTTGATCGGCGGATAGGCGCTCAAGGTGGCTTCCATCAGATCAATCAGATCGCCCTCGCCGCCCGAGCCATAGGCGCGGAAGGTGAACTCGACCGGCGGCTCGGCGTTATGCAGGGCTCGCAGACGCTCGTCGAGCACCCATTCGAGCATCGGCCAGGCCATTTCCGGGAAGCCCGGCACGAAGTAGCAGTTGCCGATATGGAAGCCGGCAATGTTGTTGATCGGATTCGGAATCAGCCCCGCGCCGAGCGGAAAATCGGCCATCAGCACACGATTCGGCCAGGCCTTGTCGCCGTACTGGCGCTCGATGATCGCCAGCGCTTCGGGATGTCGGGCAATCGGCACGTCGAAAGCGCGTGCTGCCGCTTGCCGCGTGCGGTCATCCGGGGTGCCGCCGATGCCGCCGCAGGACAGCAGAACATCGCCGCGCGCCCGCGCAGCCCGGATCAGCTCGGCGATCTGCAGTTCGTCATCGCCGGCGAAATGCGCCCATTCCAGGCTGATGCCGCGCGCGTTCAGCAGCTCGATCACTTTCGGAAGGTGCTTGTCCGGCCGCTTGCCGGACAGCAGTTCATCACCGACGATCAGAAGACCTACTGCCATCTCGATCCCTCCTTGTTTTCGAGTTCCACGCTCAAGGCTGTTCGCGCAGCGCGTCGCGAACCAGCAGGGCTTGCAGCGAAAGACTGACACCGGCCTGATCGCTCGCCGCCAGGCGGCCGGCACGACGCAGGATCAGCCGGTGATCCAGCGTGAACAGCTTCATGCGGGCAACCGAAGGTGCCGGCAGACCGGCCGCGGCAAGATCGGCGATCGGCGTATCGAGTGGCCAGGCAGCGCGACCTTCCTTGCTGCTGGTGATCATCGCCAGCACCGAGTGGCCGATTTCCGCGTTGAAGTTGGTTTTTGACGACAGCACCAGCGCCGGACGGCGCTTGGTAGAGTCGCGATCGGTGAACGGAAAGGGCACAACAACGACGTCATAGGCATCGAGCTGATCGAGCTCCTCAGAGGTCACGATAAGCCGCCTCATCATCATCGGACGACCATTCGGAAGCCAGGGTGCCGTTCAGTGCGCGGGCGTACTCGGCGTCGAACGGCTGCTGTTTCCGCAGGTAGACGACGCCGCTTTCGTTGATCTCGAAACGCACGACATCCCCGGATTTCAGGCCTAGCGCCTCACGGACCGGTTGCGGAATCGTGGCTTGATACTTGGTCGTCAGTCGGCTGGCAATATCGCTCATCGGCAATTCATTGGTAATGGCGTATTACCAAATTACCGTTATCTTCGGCTGGCCGTCAATCGATCTGGCGGTATTCGCCACTCCTGTCGACGGCTTTCTCGCCATGCGCCAGATTTCTTGTGGCGCGGCCCAACAAAAAACGCCCGCGCAAGGCGGGCGTTTCGGTACAGCCGAGCAGCGATCAGGCAGCGACAGTCGCTTCCTTCAGCATCTTCTGCAGCTCGCCGGACTGGAACAGGTCGAGCGTGATATCGCAGCCGCCGACCAGTTCGCCCTTCACGTACAACTGCGGGAAGGTCGGCCAGTTGGCGAACTTCGGCAGCGCGCGATAAACCTCTTCATCTTCGTAGATGTTGACGTAGGCGTACTCGGCCCCGCAGCTATTGAGGGCCTTGATGACGCGCGACGAAAATCCGCATTGCGGAAAATCCGGCGTGCCCTTCATGTAGACAATGATCGGGTTCTGGGTAACCTGCTGCTTGATTCTTTCGAGTGCGTCCATGGTCCTGTCCGTGATGGCTGAGGCGGGGAATGACCGATTTTAACACCCGGAAGGATCAGCTACATTGAAGCCGCCCTTCGGGCACATCGGCAATGCTAAAATCGCGCCATCGATGGGATCGCAGTCGACCGCCGTCCGACTGCATTTCATCGGACACTGAACCCCCTCGGAACCGTCAACCCGCCTTCACGAGTAATTTCCATGACCTTTGCCCTGCCGGAACTGCCTTACGCCCGCGAAGCACTCGAGCCGCACATGTCGCGCGAGACCTTCGAGTACCACTACGGCAAGCATCACAAGGCCTATGTCGACATGGCCAACAAGCTGATCGTCGGTACCGAATTCGAGAACGCGTCGATTGAAGACGTGATCAAGAAGTCGTCCGGCAAACTGTTCAACAACGTCGCCCAGATCTGGAACCACACCTTTTTCTGGCACTGCCTGACGCCGAGCCAGGCTGCCCCCGGCAAGAAGCTGACCGACGCGCTGGTCAAGACCTTCGGCGGCATCGAAGACTTCAAGAAGCAGTTCACTGAAGCCGCCATCGGCACCTTCGGCTCGGGCTGGGCCTGGCTGGTCAAGAAGTCCGACGGCACCCTGGCGATCGTGTCGACCACCGGCGCTGGCAACCCGATGACCAATGGCGACACGCCGCTGCTGACCTGTGACGTCTGGGAACACGCCTACTACATCGACTACCGCAACGCCCGTCCGACCTACCTGGAACACTACTGGTCGCTGGTGAACTGGGAATTCGTCGAGAAGAACCTGAGCTGATCGCAGCAGATCGGGCACGTCCGTCCCGCGTGGACGGACGCTGTCCGGTTCATTTATGGTTGAAAGGGTCGCCGGTTGCGACCCTTTTTGTTTTTGGCCTTTCACCTTCTCTTTCAGACTTTGCATGACCCGCTGCCCGCCGTGACCCGGGCCGCGCTCCACCGGATTTCGAGATGACTCGTCACCTGCTCAAGCTCAGCGACTTCACTTCCGACGAACTGCGCGCCATCGTGCTGCGCGCCATCGAGATGAAGAAGTCCGGCCCGACGCGAAACGGCGTGCTTGCGGGCAAGACGCTGGCGATGATCTTCACCAAGAATTCGACGCGTACGCGCGTCAGCTTCGAAGCCGGCATGGCCAAGTTCGGCGGCCACGCGCTGTTCCTGCATTCGAACGCGACCCAGCTGGGCCGCGACGAACCGATCGAGGACACGGCGAAAGTGCTGTCGCGAATGTGCGACGCGATCATGATCCGCAACGATTCCCAGGCCGATCAGGAAGCGCTGGCTTCGGCCTCCCGCGTGCCGGTCATCAACGGCCTGTCTGACGTCCATCACCCTTGCCAGCTGCTGGCCGATATGCAGACCTGGTTCGAGCATCGCGGCGATCCGAAGGGCAAGGTTGCAGCCTGGATCGGCGACGGCAACAACGTCTGCCATTCCTGGATCGAAGCCGCCAGGCTGTTCGACTTCAAGCTGCGCATCGCCAGCCCCAAGGGCTTCGAACCGGCGGCTGACATCGTTGCCGCAGCCGGCAGTCACGTCGAGCTGCTGCGCGGCGCGAGCTTCGCCGCCAACGGTGCCGATCTGCTGGTCACCGACACCTGGACCAGCATGGGCCAGGAAGCCGAATACCAGCGTCGGGTCGCCGCTTTCGCCGATTACCAGATCGACGCCGAGCTGATGGCACGCGGCAAACGTGATGCGATCTTCATGCACTGCCTGCCGGCACATCGCGGCGAGGAAGTGTCGGCGGCAGTCATCGACGGGCCGCAGAGCGTGGTCTGGGATGAGGCCGAGAACCGCATGTGGGCGCAGATGGCGCTGCTCGAACATCTGCTGTCGAAGTGAGCGTGCCCCTGAGCATGGCGATGGCGCTGCCTGCCTACGTCACCGATCTCGACGCCGTCGTCGCCCAGGCGATTGCCGAAGACCTGGGTAGCGGCGATCACACGGCGCGTCTGGTGCCAGCCGATCAACAGGCCAATGCGCGGGTGATCTCGCGCGAAACCGCGGTGATCTGCGGCCGGGCCTGGGTCGATGCGGTGTTCGCTCAGCTCGACGCCGAGGTGCAGCTCGAATGGCTGGTCAATGACGGCCAGCCCGTCACCGCCGATCAGGTGCTTTATCGCCTGCAAGGCTCGGCGCGCAGCCTGCTGACCGGCGAGCGCACAGCGCTGAATTTCCTGCAGTCGCTGTCCGGCACCGCGACGGCAGTGCGCGAATACGTCGACGCGGTGGCCGGCACCGGTGCGGCGATCGTCGATACCCGCAAGACCTTGCCCGGCTTGCGCAACGCCCAGAAGTACGCGGTGCTCTGCGGCGGCGGCGTCAACCATCGCATCGGCCTGTACGACGGCATCCTGATCAAGGAAAACCACATCGCCGCCGCCGGTGGCATCGCCGAAGCGATCGCCGCTGCGCGAGCGCTGGGTTCCGGCGTGCCGCTGATGACCGAAGCGGAAACGCTGGACGAAGCCCGCATCGCTCTGGATCAGGACGTCGACCTGCTGCTGGTCGACGATTTCGCCGATTCCGAACTCCGCGCGGCCGTGCGTCTGACCCAGGCTCACCGCGCGGCCGGCGGCCGCACGCTGATCGAATACTCCGGCGGCGCCACCTTGGCGAACATTCGGGCGATCGCCGAAACCGGCGTCGACCGCATCTCGATCGGCGCGATCACCAAGCACGTGCGCGCCGTCGATCTGTCGATGCGCTTCACCTGACGAGGTTCGGCGAGCGAAGCGCACAATGCTGGTAGAGCGACCGTCCGAGTCGTAGCCAAGGCCATGTCGGGGGATGTTCCGGTGACTGCTTACCTGCAACTGCTGAAGCGCGTGCCGCTGTTCCAGGGCTTCTCCGACAGCGATCTCGGCGAGCTGGAACAGCTGCTGCTACCGCGCAAGATCGCGCCCGGCAGCTTGCTGTTCTCGAAGGGCGAGCACGGCGCTTCGATGTTCATCGTCGTCAGCGGCAAGGTGCGCGTGCTGCTGCCGGCCACGCAGCCCGGTGCGACACCGGTGGTGCTGCAGGAACTGGGCGACGGCGAGTTCTTCGGCGAGATGGCGCTGATCGACAACCAGCCGCGCAGCGCCAGCGTCGACGTGCCGCATGGCGCCGAGCTGGTCGAACTGACCCGCGACAGCTTCATTGCCCAGCTCGATCATTCGCCGCGCATCGGCATCTCGATGCTGACGGTGATGTCACGGCGACTGCGCGCCGCCGCCGAACTGCTCGGCTCGCCAGCGTCCCGCGATATCAACCGGGAATCCGACGAGCAGCAGACCTGGTCGCAGAAGCTGGCCGACCGGGTTGCACAGTGGAACGGCAGCTGGTCGTTCCTGATCCTGCTGATCGCCGCGACGGCGATCTGGACCGGCATCAACGCAATACCCGGCTTGCAGTTCGATCCCTATCCGTACCAGTTCTTCAACTTCTTCCTGGCCTTTCTGGTCGCCGTGCAAGGCCCGCTGCTGATGATGAGCCAGAACCGGCAGGTGCTGAAGGAACGCCTGCACGCGGAAGCCGATTACCGGGTCAACCTGAAGAACGAGACCGGCATCGGCCAGGTGCTGCTGGAACTGGCTGAACTTCGGCGCGAGCTGGCGGAAGTCCGCCAGGAAGCGGATACCAAGCCGGCGGCGCCAAGAGACACCACCGACTCGGGAATCCTCTGATTCAGCTGGCTCAGCGCCCGCCGAGTTCCGGCGTGCAGAAGCAGTAGGCGTAGACGCGCTGCGGATCGTCGAGACGACGCACGGCCTCGCCGATCGCCTTCGCAGGGGCTGCCAAGGCGCCGCCCGGCAGCTGGCCCAGAAGCGCACCATAAAGATTCCCTTGGCCGCTCATGCCCTGCCCCTTGCCGAACAGCTCGCCAAGCAGTTGCTTGAACAGATCGCGATCCGGCTGCATCTCGTTGAGCTGATAGCGACCAGGAGCGAGCTTGGCGAGTTGTGCCAGTGCCGTTTCGGCATCCTGGAAGCTGCCGAGTGAATCGACCAGGCCCAGCTCCTTCGCTGCCTTGCCGCTCCAGACCCGGCCGCGGGCGATCGAATCGACCTGCTCGACCGGAATCTCGCGGCCCTTGGCCACGCCTTCGATGAAGTTGCGATAACCCTTCTCGATCTGCAGCTGGAACAGCGTCTTGACGCTGTCGGCCAGCGGCCGGTCGATGCGGAACGCGCCAGCCAGCGGCGTGGTGCCGACGCCATCGGTGTGGATGCCGATCTTGTTCAGCGGCTCGTTGATGGTCGGGATCATGCCGAAGATGCCGATCGAGCCGGTGATCGTCGTCGGCTCGGCCCAGATCTGGTCGGCGTCCATCGAAATCCAGTAGCCACCGCTCGCAGCCAGAGTCGACATCGACGCGACCACCGGCTTGCCGGCGGCCTGCAGCGCCAGCACGCCACGACGGATCTTCTCCGAGGCGAACACGCTGCCGCCCGGCGAATTGACCCGCAGCAGCACCGCCTTGACCTTGTCGTCGCGGCGAGCGCGATCAAGCAGATCGGCGATGGTGTCGCCGCCGGCGTTGTTGTCCTCGCCATCACCGTCGACGATCTCGCCCTGGACGATCACCACGGCCATCTTGTCGGTGCTGCGGGCAGCCTTTTCGGCATGGATGGCGGCCAGATAGCTGCCGGCGTCGATCTGCCGGAACGAGCCGTGATCGTCGTCTTCGCCTACGCGTTCGATCATCCGCTTGCGGAAGTCCGCCTGGGTTTCGATCTGCGTCACCAGACCGGCTTCGAGCGCATAAGCGGCGAGATCGCCCTTGTGCTTCTCCAGGCCCGCCGACAAGCCGGCGATGTAGCGATTGGCGGCATCCGGCGTCAGCTTGCGCGCCTCGCCGACGGTGCTGCCGTACAGGCTCCAGAGATCACCGAGCCAAGCCTGGTTCGCGGTGCGGGCCTCGGGCGACATGTCGTTGCGCTCGTAAGGCTCGACGGCAGACTTGAACTCACCGACGCGAAACACGTTGATCTGCACACCGAGCTTGTCGAGCGCGTCCTTGAAGTAGTTGGTGTAGACCGAAAAACCTTCGAGCAGCACCGAGCCGAGCGGATCGATGGAGATTTCATCAGCCTGCGCCGCGATGTAGTACTGCTTCTGGTCGTAGGAATCGCCGTAGGCATAAACCGGCTTGCCGGCCGCGCGGAACTTGCGCAGGGCGACGGCTATTTCTTCGAGCTGCGGCAGACCGGCACCGGCCATGTCGTCGAGCTTGACGACGATCGACGGGATGCGCGCATCGGTGGCTGCGGCGTCGATGGCATCGACCACTTCGCGCAGCGAGGTCTGGGCCGGCTTGTTGTCGCTGAACCGTTGCAGGAAGGCGCGGCTGCGGTCGTTCGGAATCTGATCGCTGAGATCGCCGAACGGGATCACGGCCAGCGCGATGTTGTCCTCGATGACCGGTGTCTGGTCGCGGCTGCCGGCCCAGATACCGACACCAAGGACGACCAGCGAAAGAATGACCAGAGCGCGAAAGCAAAACACGATCAGCGTCCAGATCCAGCTGAACAGACGCACGATCAGGGGGCGCGGCTCACTCATGTGGGGGAAATCCGGGGCAATGGGGACGGAAAAGTATCGCACGGGGCTTGCCGGTACGCGGCTCGGTGGACGTTCCGCGACAGGGGCTTTGAAGCGGCGAATACGTCCCCATCATCCGCTCGATGCCACCGATGGTGCACTGCCGCACCGCTTGGCATTGCGGGGCCTTATGCTGCGCGCCTGCCGTCAGGTCTTTCTCAATTCGTTACTGAAAAATCATGAGCAATCATCACCCGCTGATCATTCTCGGCTCCGGCCCCGCCGGCTATACGGCTGCGGTCTATGCGGCCCGCGCCAACCTGAAACCGGTGCTGATCACCGGTGTCGAGCAGGGCGGCCAGCTGATGACCACCACCGAGGTCGACAACTGGCCGGGTGATGTCGAACACCTTCAGGGTCCGGACTTGATGGACCGCATGCGCCGTCACGCCGAGCGCTTCGATACCCAGTTCATCTATGACCACATCGACAAGGTCGATCTGAAGAACCGGCCGTTCACCTTGCATGGCGGCAGCGGCAGCTATACCTGCGACGCACTGATCATCGCCACCGGCGCCAGCGCCAAGTACCTCGGCATTCCTTCCGAAGAATCGTTCAAGGGCAAGGGCGTGTCCGCCTGCGCGACCTGCGACGGCTTCTTCTACAAGGGCCAGGAAGTCGCGGTGATCGGTGGCGGCAATACGGCGGTGGAGGAAGCGCTGTATCTCGCCAACATCGCGGCCAAGGTCACCATCGTGCACCGCCGCGACAAGTTCAAGGGCGAGAAGATCCTGCACGACAAGCTGTTCAAGCGGCAGGCGGAAGGCAAGGTCGAGATCGTCTGGAACTCGTCGCTCGATGAAGTGCTCGGCGACGCGACTGGCGTCACCGGCATGCGCGTCAAGAACGTGCAGGACGGCAGCACCCGCGAGGCCAAGCTGGCCGGGGTGTTCATCGCCATCGGCCACTCGCCGAACACCGGCATCTTCGAAGGCCAGCTCGATATGGCTGGCGGCTATCTGAAGGTGAAAAGCGGCAGCGAAGGCAATGCCACCGCGACCAGCGTCGAAGGCGTGTTCGCAGCTGGTGACGTGATGGATCACGTCTACCGCCAGGCGATCACCTCGGCCGGCACCGGCTGCCAGGCCGCGCTCGATGCCGAGCGTTATCTGGACAAGCTCCACGGCGGCTGAAGCGTCGCCGGCAGGCGCCACTGCAGAACCCTCGCACGATCAATGTCGACGCGAGGGTTTTTTATGGGCCGCGCGACTGGCACAGTGCCGGCCATGTCGCTGCCCCGCCTGGTCGTTCCGATTCTGCTGATGCTGGCGCTCCTGCTCGGCGGCTGCGCGAGCCGGCCGACGCCGGATCATCTGGAACTGCGCCAGCACATCGTCGAGACCGCGCTCGGCCAGTTGGGCCGTCCCTATCGGTACGGCGGCCGAGACCCGGACGGCTTCGATTGCAGCGGCCTGGTGCAGTTCGCGTACAGCGAAGCCGGGGTGATCGTGCCGCGCGATACCCGGTCGCAACGCGAAGCCGGCAAGTCCTTGTCGCTAAGCAAGGCCCAGCCCGGCGATCTGCTGTTCTACCGTTTCGAGAACGGCGGTGGCCTGCATGTCGGTCTGTATCTGGGCGATGGCCGGATGATTCACGCACCAGCCTCGGGCCGGCAGGTCAGCCTGGTTGAAGTCGCCTCGCCGATCTGGAAGAAGCGCTACCTGGAAACGATCCGGCTGCTGCAGTAAGACAGCGGGCGCGTTCAGCGGCAGGATTCTGCCTTGGTCAGCACTTCCATCGGCACCTTCTGGCCGCCGTGCAGGCCGCCATGCAGCACCACATGACGGCAGGCACCGCCTACGGTGCAGATATCGCCGCAGGCTCCGTAACGGCGCTCGCTTTCTGGCGCCGCAGTTGCCGGGATCGAACGCATCAGCGAATCCAGCGTCTGTGCGATGCGGGCGTTCGGACTGATCAGGCCGCCCTGCAGCAGCAGCAGCATCATCGAGGCGGTCAGCACCACCACCAGCGGCGTTAGCACCGAGGCACCGGCCATCGACGCAGATCGCCGGCAATCGGACAGCCGGGGTCGCGAGCCGCGGCCATTCACAGATGGCGGACCACGCTCCTGTGGTTGCGATCCCTGCACGTCAAATCCTCGCCGTTCCCGGCAAGTCTCTACAAGTTCTGTTCCCGCAGCTTTTGGACAAACCGCGTCAAAAAAACGGCACGAAGAAACGAGTCGTGCCGTTCGATCATTCAATACTGGTGCGGCCTGAACCTCAGCCGATGACGATCCGGCCCGCTTCGAGCTTGGCGTTCGACAGGATCAGCGTATTGAGCCGGCGCACGAAAGCCGCCGGATCTTCGAGCTGGCCGCCTTCGGCGAGCACACTCTGGTCGTACAGGATCGCCGCCAGGTCATCGAACTCGGCATCGCCGGCCGCTTTGAGGCGCTCGACCAGCGGGTGCTCGGCATTGATTTCCAGCACTGGCGGCATGGCCGGCGCGGCCTGCCCGGCCTGCTTGAGAATCTTCTCCAGACGACGGCTGTAGCCGAAATCCGGCGCCACCAGACAGGCCGGTGATTCGACCAGGCGTGACGACAATCTGGCACTTTCGATCTTCGCGCCCAGCGATTTGCCGAGCCGTTCCAGCAGCGGCGCGAACTCGGTCTCGGTCTTTTCCTTCTCCGGTGTCGAGACATCTGACGCCAGATCGGCGCCGCCGACGGCGCAGGATTCCAGCTGCTTGCCATCGAACTCGTTGAGGTGCATGACCACCCATTCGTCGATGCGATCGGACAGCAGCAGCACTTCCCAGCCCTTCTTGCGGAAGCCTTCGACATGCGGCACGGCGCGCGCAGCGGCGGGCGTGTCGCCGGTCACGTAATAGATCTTGGTCTGGCCTTCCGGCATCCGGGCGACGTAATCGGCCAGCGACACCTTGGCGCCATCGGTCGCGGTAGTGGAATCGAAGCGGCACAGCTTGGCGATGCGCTCGCGATTCACTGCGTCCTCGACCAGACCTTCCTTCAGCACGGCGCCGAAGATGTCCCAGAACTTCGCGTAGTCATCCGGCTTGTTCTTGGCCAGGTCGTCGAGCATGTCGAGCACCCGCTTGGTCAGCGCGGATTTCAGCTTCTCGACATTGCGATTGCCCTGCAGCAGTTCGCGCGACACGTTGAGCGGCAGATCGTCGGAATCGACCAGGCCGCGCACGAAGCGCAGATAGGCCGGCAGCAGCTCGGCGCCGTGATCCATGATGAACACGCGCTTCACATACAGCTGCAGGCCGCGGGCCTTGTCGCGATCCCAGAGATCGAAGGGCGCGGCGCCCGGAATGAAGAGCAGCGAGATGTAGCTGAGATTGCCTTCGACTCTCTGATGCGCCCAGCTCAGCGGCTTGCCCGGATCGAAGGACAGCGCGGTGTAGAAGCTGTGGTAGTCCTCATCGCTCAGCTCGGACTTTGGACGCGTCCAAAGTGCTGCAGCCTTGTTCAGCGTCTCGACCTCGCCGTCATCGACCTTGAGCCGCACCGGCAGGCCGATGTGGTCGGAATACTTGCGCACCAGATGGCCGATGCGGCCGGCTTCGAGAAATTCCTTCTCGTCGTCGCGCAGATGCAGCGTGATATCGGTGCCGCGCTCGTTCTTGATGACCGGTTCCAGCGAATAGCTGCCCTCGCCGGTCGATTCCCAGACGTGTGCTGCGGTCTCGCCGGCCCGGCGCGAAGTGACCGTGACCTTGTCGGCGACGATGAAGGCCGAGTAGAAGCCGACGCCGAACTGGCCGATCAGCTGGGCATCCTTCTTGCCGTCGGCGGACAGCTGCTCCATGAACGCCTTGGTGCCGGAGCGGGCGATAGTGCCGAGGTTGTCGACCAGATCCTCGCGGCTCATGCCGACGCCGTTGTCGCGCACGGTCAAGGTGCCAGCCGCGCTGTCGACGATCAGATCGACGGCCAGCACGGTGTCCTCGCCGAACAGCGCCGGATCCTGGATCGCCAGGAAGCGCAGCTTGTCGGCGGCGTCCGAGGCATTCGAGATCAGCTCGCGCAGGAAGATTTCCTTGTTCGAGTACAGCGAGTGGATCATCAGCTTGAGCAGCTGGCGGGTCTCGGTCTGGAATTCGAATTGCTGCGGGGCGGCGGAATCGGTGGTCATGGAATGCTCTCGGTGATGTTGGCCAACCCCGCCTTGTTGGGTTCATCCGGCAAGGCTTTCAAGGGGTTGAGCATGAACTCCGGCAATACGACGGACACAAAAAAGCCGGCATCGTTTCCGATGCCGGCTTTTCGAGGACTTCGTCGCGCGCCGTGGGCGCGCGTGCTCAGTCTCAGCCCAGCTTTTCCTTGATGCGAGCCGCCTTGCCCTGGCGGCCGCGCAGGTAGTACAGCTTGGCGCGGGCGACGCTGCCGCGGCGCTTGATGGTGATTTCAGCGACCTGCGGGCTGTAGCTCTGGAAGACGCGCTCGACGCCTTCGCCATGCGACATCTTGCGCACGGTGAACGCGGAGTTGACGCCGCGCGAACGCTTGGCGATCACCACGCCTTCATAGGCCTGGAGACGCTCGCGGTCGCCTTCCTTGACCTTCACCTTCACTTCAACCGTGTCTCCCGGGCGGAAATCCGGGATGACCTTGCCGGCCATCGTTTCTGCATCCAACGCCTGAATGATCTTGCTCATGTCAAAACACCTCGTTTCAATGGTGACGTCGTTCGACGTCTAGTTTTTCTCGCCGGAGTGCTCGGATAGAAACTCCCGTAGCAGCTCGGCATCGGTACGGCTGATTTGCAGCTTTTCCAGCAAGTCAGGTCGCTTCAGGAAAGTGGCCCCGAGCGCCTGTTTTCTACGCCAACGCGCGATTTTCGCATGATCGCCGGACAACAGCACGTCCGGTACCGGTGCATCGCGCCACAACGGTGGCCGCGTGTAGTGCGGATGATCGAGCAGACCGGTGCTGAACGAATCGGCCTCGGCCGATCCTTCATGCCCCAGCACGCCCGGCAGCAAGCGCGCCATCGCGTCCACCAGCACCATCGCGGCGAGTTCCCCGCCCGACAGCACGAAATCGCCCAGCGACACTTCGAAGTCGATCAGCGGTGTGACCCGCTCATCCAAGCCTTCGTAGCGTCCGCAGATCAGCACCAGGGCCGGCTCTGCTGCCAGTTGCTCCACCAGCGCCTGGGTCATCGGCAAGCCCTGCGGGCTCAACGCAATGACCTTGGCATCGACACCGATCGCCGTTTTCGCGGCAGCGATCGCATCGGCCAGTGGCCCCGGTTCCATCACCATGCCGGGACCGCCCCCGTAGGAACGATCGTCGACCCGGCGGTCGGCCCCGTCGCTGTAATTGCGGAGATCGCGGGCATGGAACTGCAATGCGCCGCAATCAACCGCTTTACGCGGGATGCCAACCTTGACCACCTGTTCCACGAAAGCCGGGAACAGGCTCACCACATCCAGCTTCATTTCAGTAGTCCGGCGCCCAGTCGGCGACGATGCGCCGAGCTTCGGTATCCACTGACAGGATGATCGGCCCCTGCACGAACGGAATCAGTCTTTCGACCTCGCCATCGCTCAGCACCAGCACATCCTGAACACCGTTTTCCATCATGCCGGTGACCGTGCCGAGCGGCTCGTCGTTGTTGGAGACGACGCTCATGCCGATCAGATCAGCCCAGTAGTAACTGCCAGCGGGTGCCGGCGGCAGTTCCGTGCGATCGACCGAAATGTCCTTGCCGACCAGCCGCGCAGCGATATCGCGATCGGTGATCGGCTGGCCATCGCGTCCGGACAGCTGGGCGATGATGCCGTTGACCTGAGCTTTCGCATCGACCAGAGCCGACCCATAACCATCGTCCGCGCCCAGCCACCACAACGGATACTTCAGAAGGTTTTCAGCCGGCCGGGTGTTGGAAACGATCTTGACCCAGCCCTTGACACCGAAAACGCCGGCGACGCGACCCAGCGTCACCCGGCGGGAGCTATCTCCCCCTTCCTGCGACACTTCAGGCCGCAACAGCGACCGGCACGCTCTTGACGAGGTAGGCAACGCGCTCCGACACCTGAGCGCCGTTCTGCTGCCAGTAGGCAATGCGGGCGGTATCGACAACCAGCTTCTGCTCGGCGCCGCGGGCGTTCGGGTTGTAGAAGCCCAGGCGCTCGACGAACTTGCCATCGCGCGACGAACGGCTATCGGTCGCAACGACGTGGTAGAACGGGCGCTTCTTGGCTCCGGCGCGGGCCAGACGAATCTTCATCATGATCTTTTGAACTCTCGGGAAATGCTGACGCAAGGTACGCGAAAGCGCGGAATGATAATGCCCGCCCCCCAAAATTGAAAGATCGGCCCGTAAATTGCTCGCGCTTCGCCCTCGCCTCTGCGCATTGAGCACAGAGAGCCGGCGCATCTTGTCGTCGTCAAGAGGCTGAACCGGCATGCGGCCGATGACGAAGATCGAACGAGTGTTACCGATCGTTAACACTGTCGGCGCTCGCTCCTTTATCATTCCGCAACTATCGTTCCCGAGCCTTCCCATGACCGATCTGACCATCAACGGCGTCAAGCACACCCACAATGGCGACGCGGCGATGCCGCTGCTGTGGTTCATCCGCGACGAAGTCGGCATGACCGGCACCAAGTTCGGCTGTGGCGTGGCCCAGTGCGGCGCCTGCACTGTCCATCTCGATGGCCAGCCGATCCGCTCCTGCGTCACACCGGTCTCGGTGGCTGCCGGCAAGAACATCACCACCATCGAAGGCACGGCCACCGACAAGGTCGGCGCGGCAGTGCAGGCTTCGTGGCGCAAGTTGGATGTTGTCCAGTGCGGTTACTGCCAGTCCGGCCAGATCATGTCGGCCGTGGCCTTGCTGGCCAAGAACAAGGCGCCGACCGATAGCGACATCGACAGCGCGATGGGCGGCAACGTCTGCCGCTGCGCGACTTATGTCCGCATTCGAGCGGCGATCCACGACGCCGCCACGGCGCTGGCCTGAACCCACCGGAGATCATCAGCATGGGCATCATGAAACGCATCACCGGTAACGACAGCAAAGCCAGCAGCAGCACGCCGCTGATCAATGTCAGCCGCCGCAGCTTCCTGCAGGGCAGCGGCGGTCTGGCCATCGGCGTCTGCCTGGGCCCGGTTGCCTGCTCGTCGAAAGACGCCGGCACCGCCGCGACCGTCGCCAGCAACATCCCGGCGTTCGAGCCGAACGCCTTCATCCGCATCGGCGCCGACAACTCGGTGACGGTGATCGCCAAGCATCTGGAAATGGGCCAGGGCACCTTCACCGGCCTCGCCACCTTGGCTGCCGAGGAACTCGACGCCGACTGGTCGCAGGTCTCGGTGGAAGCTGCTCCGGCCGATGTCACCAAGTACAAGAACAACCTGCTCGGTGGCCAGGGCACCGGCGGTTCGACCGCGATGGCCGATTCGCACGAGCCGATGCGCAAGGCCGGCGCCACCGCCCGGGCGATGCTGGTCAGCGCTGCTGCTGCCGAATGGAAAGTGCCGGCGGCCGAGATCACCGTCAGCAAGGGCACGATCCGTCACGCTGCTTCGAAGAAGGAAGCCAGCTTCGGCCAGATGGCCGACAAGGCCGCCAAGCAGCCGGTTCCGACCGACGTCGTGCTGAAGGATCCGAAGAACTTCACGCTGATCGGCAGCCAGACGGCAACCCGCAAGGACTCCGCCGCCAAGACCAATGGCACGGCGAAGTTCACCCAGGACGTGAAGCTCGACGGCATGCTGATCGCCGTGCTCGCCCATGCACCGAACTTCGGCAGCACCATCAAGAGCTTCGACGACAGCAAGGCGCGCGCAGTGGCCGGCGTCGTCGACGTGATCCGCGTCGATGCCGTGCCGGGCGTCAATCGCGCCGCCGTTGCGGTGCTCGCCAAGAACACCTGGGTTGCCAAGCAGGGCCGTGATGCGCTGGTCGTCGAATGGGAAGAGGCGGAAGCCTTCAAGCTCAGCTCGGCCGAAATCTTCAAGCAGTTCCATGAGCTGTCCGCCAAACCGGGCCTGGTCGCCGGTACCCGTGGCGATACCGCCGTAGCGCTGAAGAAGCCGGCCAAGTTGCTCGAAGCGAGCTATGAATTTCCCTACCTCGCTCACGCGGCGATGGAACCGCTGAACTGCGTCATCCATTACACCGGCGACAGCTGCCAGATCTGGAACGGCGAGCAGTTCCAGACCTTCGATCAAGCCGCCGCTGCCGCCACGCTCGGCCTGAAGCCGGAGCAGGTCAGCATCACCCAGCTCTATGCTGGCGGCAGTTTCGGCCGCCGCGCCAGTTCGAAGTCGGACTTCATCGTCGAAGCCGCCACCCTGGCCAAGGCTGCGTACGCGAAAGGCGTGAAAGCGCCGCTGAAGATGGTCTGGACCCGCGAAGACGACATGCGCGGCGGCTACTACCGCCCGGCGTTCGTGCATGCGATCAAGGCCGGCCTCGACAAGGACGGCAAGCTGGTCGGCTGGCAGCAGCGCATCGTCGGCCAATCGATCGCCAAGGGCACGGCGCTGGAGCCGTACATGGTCCATGAAGGCATCGATCACACCTCGGTCGAAGGCACTTCGGACACCCGCTACGACATCGCCAACCTGCAGGTCGAACTGCACTCGGTCGACTACAAGCTGCCGGTGCTGTGGTGGCGTTCGGTCGGCCATACGCATACCGCGTATGCCGTCGAAACGATGATGGACGAGCTGGCGCATGCCGCCGGCAAGGATCCGGTCGAGTTTCGTCGTGCGCTGCTCGAGAAGCAGCCGCGTCACCTCGCCGTGCTGGAACTGGCGGCGGCCAAGGCCGACTGGGGCAAGCCGCTGGCGCCGATCACCGGCATGAAGCGCGGCCGCGGCATCGCCGTGCATGAGTCGTTCAACACCTTCGTCGCGGAAGTGGCCGAAGTGAGCATCGATGCCGACGGCATGCTGAAAGTCGATCGCGTCGTCTGCGCCGTCGACTGCGGCCTGGCGATCAACCCGGACGTGATCAAGGCGCAGATGGAAGGCGGCATCGGCTTCGGCCTTGCGGCGATCCTGCATTCCGAGATCACCTTCGATCAAGGCAAGGTCGTGCAAGGCAATTTCGGCGAATACCCGATGCTGCGCATCAACGAGATGCCGGTGATCGAAGTGCATCTGGTGGCCTCGGCCGAAAAGCCTACCGGCGTCGGCGAACCGGGCGTACCCCCGATCGGGCCAGCGGTTGCCAATGCGGTGTTCGCGGCCACCGCCAAGCGCATCCGCAAGCTGCCGTTCGGCGACCAGCTGAGCGCCTGATCGCAAGCTTCAACCGGGCCGCACCCCGCCAGCCGGGGTCGCGGCCCTTTTCATTTCGGATGAAGCCATGAACACCCCCCAGGAATTCGGCAGCTTGCTCGCCGGTCTGCACAGGCTGGCCGACAGCGGCTTCGCGCAAGGCGGCGGCGCGCTGGCGACCTTGACCCAGACCAGCGGCTCGACCTTCCGCCGCGCCGGCGCGCGGATGCTGGTCTGCGGCGATGGCACCGTGGTGCGCGGCCTGTCCGGCGGCTGCCCGGAAGCCGACATCATCGGCCGCGCCCGCGAAGTGATTGCCGAAGGTATCGCTCGAATCGTCCGCTACGACCGCGAATCCGGCCTCGATGCGCTGCTGGAACTCGGCTGTGGCGGCGAGCTGGAAGTGCTGATCGAACCGCTGACCAAGGCTCGCGATCTCGATTTCATCGACGCCGCTGCCGACTGCCTCGCCGCCCGCCGCAGCGGCGTACTGGCCACCGTCTACCGTCGCGACGGCGCAGTGATGAATCCGAAGCCGCGGCGCATGGTCATCGACGAAGGCCGCATCGTCGTCAACGAATTCGGCGCCGGCCTGATCAGCGGCGTGCTCGCCGATCTGGCGCTGGATCGCTTGCCGATCACGCCGAGCGTCGAGCGCTTCACCCACGGCGGCAATGCCTACGAAGTGCTGCTCGAAGCACTGATTCCGCCCTATGCGCTGTTCATCGTCGGCATCAACGCCGGCGCCGTGGCACTGGCGCGGATCGCTGCGGTGCTCGGCTGGCAGGTGACCTTGGTCGATGACCGCGACGATCGCGGCGAACGTGTCTGGTCGGGCGGCCTGCTGCCGGACAAGGTTCGCCGGGTCACGGCAACGCCGCAGCAGATCACCGAGCAGCTGGACTTCGACGCACGCAGCTTCGCCGTGGTGATGACCCACAACCTCGGCCGCGACATCGACTATCTGCGCGCGCTCGGCGACGTGCCGCTCGCCTATCTCGGCTCGCTCGGATCACGCCAGCGGGCGGCGCGGCTGTACGCGGGCTCCGGCCTGTCCGCCGAACAACTGCGCGCGCCAGCCGGGCTCGATCTCGGTTCGGAGACACCGGAAGAAATCGCGCTGGCGATCAGTGCGGAAATCCTTGCGGTGACCAGTGGTCGCGCGGCAGAGTCGCTCAGTCAGACGACTGGACCGATCCACGCATGAATGCTCCGAATGCTTCGCCCGTCATCATGGTCATGGCTGCGGGCGCAGCGACCCGTTATGGCAGTGCCAAGCAACTGGCTCGGCTGCCCAATGGCTGCACCCTGGTTCGCCACGCTGCGGTGACCGCCATCGAAACCGGCCTGCCGGTGCAGATCGTGATCGGCGCACACGGCGAACTGGTGCGCGCGGAACTGATCGGGCTGGAACTGGCCATCGTCGATGCCACGGAGTGGTGGCGCGGCGTCGGCCGTTCGATCGCGCAAGGCGTCGATGCTCTGGTCGCCCGCGTCGGCAAGCCGGCCAGTGTGCTGCTGACGCTCGCCGATCTGCCGCAAGTCACGTCGAAAGACTTGCTGCGTCTGGCCGAGCTGCATCGCCAATCGCCGGATCGCCTGCTGGTCTCCGGCTTCGGCGACAACCGCGGCCCGCCCTGCCTGTTCCCGGCTGATTGCCTGCCAGCGTTGCAAAAACTGGACAGCGACGACGGCGCCCGTGACGTCTTGAAAGCGAATGCGGAGCGCGTGATTGCAGTGCCGCTCGCGGCAGCTGGCTTCGACATCGACCGGCCGTCAGACCTGCTGAAGATGCCAAGCCTGTAGGGCGGCCCGTGGCCGCCGACTCGGTTCGCTAGCAAAGGCGCACGGCGGGCACGGCCCGCCCTACGCAAGCAGGACTCAGCGCCCCGGCGGCCCGAACCCTGGCGGCATGCGGCCAGCCAGTGCCCGCATCATCTTGGCCATGCCGCCGCCCTGGAGCTTCTTCATCATCTCCTTGGTCTGGTCGAACTGGCGCATCAGCTTGTTCACTTCCTGCACTTCAAGGCCGGCGCCCTGGGCGATGCGCTTCTTGCGCGAGGCCTTGATCAGATCGGGGAAGCGGCGCTCCTGCTTGGTCATCGAATTGATGATCGCGACCGCGCGCTTGATCTCCTTCTCCGGCTTCACATTCTTCATCTGCGCCTGCAGCTTGGCGCCGCCGGGCAGCTTCTCGAGCATCGCGCCCATGTCGCCCATCTGTTCCATCTGCGCCATCTGCTGACGGAAATCTTCCAGGTCGAAGCTCTTCTTGTTCTTGAGCTTGTTGGCGAGCTTGGCGGCGGCTTCGGTATCGACCTTGCGGCTGGCTTCCTCGATCAGGCCGAGCATGTCGCCCTGGCCGAGGATCCGCGCGGCGATGCGATCCGGGTGGAACACTTCGAGCGCGCCAGATTTCTCGCCGACGCCGATGAACTTGACCGGCTTGCCGGTGACATGGCGTACCGACAGTGCGGCACCGCCGCGCGAGTCGCCGTCGGTCTTGGTCAGGATCACGCCGGTCAGCGGCAGGCGATCGGCGAAAGCCTTGGCGGTGTTGGCGGCGTCCTGGCCGGTCATCGAGTCGACGACGAACAGGGTTTCGACCGGGTTCAGCGCGGCGTGCAGGGCCGCGACCTCGAGCATCATTTCTTCGTCGATGCCGAGGCGGCCGGCGGTGTCGACGATCAGCACATCGGCGAATTGCAGCTTGGCGTGGGCCAGCGCCGCCTTGGCGATCTCGACCGGCGATTCGCCGAGCTTCGACGGGAACCATTCGACCTCGACCTGGCCGGCGACGACGCGCAACTGTTCGATGGCGGCCGGGCGATAGACGTCGCAGGAGACGACGATGACTTTCTTCTTGTCGACTTCGCGCAGGCGCAGCGCCAGCTTGCCGGTGGTCGTGGTCTTGCCCGAGCCCTGCAGGCCGGCCATCAGGATCACGGCGGGCGGCTGGGTACGCAGGTTCAGCGGTTCGGCGGTGCCGCCGAGCGTCGCCGTCAATTCCTGCTGCACCACACGCAGCATCGCCTGGCCCGGCGTCAGGCTTTCGGTGACTTCGGTGCCGACCGCGCGTGCCTTGACCTTCTCGATGAACTCGCGAACCACCGGCAGCGCCACATCCGCTTCGAGCAGCGCCATGCGCAGCTCGCGGGCAGCGGTGTTGACCTGGTCTTCGGTCAGGCGACCCTGGCCACGCAGCGCGTCGAGCGTGCGGGTCAGGCGGGAACTCAGATTCTCGAACATGGGCAGACGTCGGTTGGGTATTGCGGGACGGCGCAATTATGCAGGAGGGCGCGGCGTGAACTGCTTCATCTCGCGCCGGAACCAGCGAAAAGCTATCTCACGCAAAGACGCAAAGACGCGGAGAGAATCAAAAATTTTTACTGCTCAGGCTTTTCTTTGCGGCTTTGCGTGAGCCCGGCTTTTGCCTTTAGACGACGATCTCGTCGCCGATCCGCAAGTGCCGGTACTGCCAACCGGCCAGCGCCACCGTGCATTGCTCGGCGATCAGCGTTTCGGAGCCCGGCTTGGCGTGGGTCAGATGGAGCATCGGCCGGTGCCTGAGCTTGCCCAGCTCGCTGCCGAGACGGCCCGGCGTGAAATGCCGCGCCCGCTGCGCCAGCGCGTCTTCGTGGTTCGGGAACGCCACTTCGATCATCAGATGATCGAGGCGCGGCAGGGCATTGAGGAAGTCCCAGATCCGGTCATGGGCAAAGGTATCGCCGCTGAACGCGAACACGCCTCGGCCGTCGTCGACGACGAAACCCACCGCCGGCACCGTGTGCGACACCCCGAACGGCGTGATCGACAAGGCACCGAGCTTCAGCGACGTGGCCGGCACCAGCGGCTCCAGCACGATCAGCGGATGTTCAGCGTCCGGCAGCGCGGTGAAATCCGGCCACACCTTCCAGTTGAAAATGTGTTCGCGCAGCACGGCAAGCGCCTCCGGGATCGCATGCACCTTGAGCGGGTGATCGATCTCGCCGAACAGGTTGTCGGCCATGAACGCCAGGCCGCAGATGTGATCGAGATGGGCGTGGGTCAGCAGCACGGTCTTGATCGCGGCGAGTTCGGCCGGCTGCAGATCGCCGACGCCGGTGCCGGCGTCGATCAGCAGCGCGCCGTCGATCAGCAGGGTCGTGGTCCGCAGACCCGGCCCGATACCGCCGCTACATCCGAGAATCCTGATCTGCATCGCATCCAGCAGTGAGTTCGAGCGGCAAATCTAGCACGCGCATTTTCGTTGTCGCCCTCGCAGACACCGGTCATTGTTCCGAGGCTGCCTGCGGCACGCTACTATCCGGTCAGCCGACAACGAACGCCCATGTCCCTCACTTTCAGCCTGATCGCCGCCATCCTGTACGCCATCGCCGGCTGGCGTGCGCTGCGTGTCAAGGTCGAGGGCGAACATCTGGTGCTGACCGTGGCGCTGCTCGCCCACGCCGCCGCGCTGAGCCAGCAGGTGATCGCCGGATCGAACCTGGTGATCGGCATTGCCGAATCGCTGTCGATGCTCGGCTTCCTGTCCTCGCTGATGCTCTGGGTGTTCTGCTTCCGCGAGCCGCTGCATGCGCTCGGCGTGGTGCATTACCCGATCACCGCACTGTGGGCGCTGGCGCCGGCGTTCTTCACCGACCACGGCCATCCGATTCCGCTGGCCGACTGGAAGATCGGCCTGCACATCATCTTTTCGCTGCTCAGCGCCGGCCTGCTGACCCTGGCTTCGATCCAGGCGATCGCCACGCTGAGCCTCGACCGCATGCTGCGCAAGCCGGCGAACATCACGCTGCTGCGCCGGCTGCCGCCGCTGCAGACCATGGAACGGCTGCTGTTCCAGCTGATCTTCTTCGGCTTCTTCCTGCTGTCGCTGACCCTGGTCAGCGGCATGCTGTTCGTCAACAACCTGTTCGCCCAGCATCTGGTCCACAAGACCGTGCTCAGCTTCTGCGCCTGGCTGACCTTCGGCATGCTGCTCTGGGGCCGCATGCGTCACGGCTGGCGCGGCCGCACCGCCGTACGTTGGGCACTGTCCGGTTATGCCGCGCTGGTGCTGGCCTATTTCGGCTCCAAGGTGATCCTCGAACAAGTGCTCGGACGCAGCTGGTATTGAGCCACGCGGCCCGCAGCAATCGGACGCCGGCTTGACACGCCACCCTGCCTGTCCGGTTTAATGCAGTCCGGGAGGTCAAGGGTTTCCAGTTGGACGACAAGACATTAGTAGCGCTGCTGATCCTGCTGGTCTTCCTGCTTCTGCTTTCGGCGTTCTTCGCTGGATCAGAAACGGCGTTGATGGCACTCAACCGCTATCGCCTGCGCCACCTGGCGAAATCCGGTCATCGCGGTGCCAAGCTCGCTGAAAAGCTGCTGGAGCGGCCCGATCGCCTGATCGGCATGATCCTGCTCGGCAACATCGCCGTGCATTCGGCGTCCACCGCGATCGCCACCATCATCACCTTGGAGCTTTACGGCAGCGCCTGGATCGCCGCCACCACCGGTGTGCTGACCGTGTTCATCCTGATCTTCGGCGAGATCGCCCCGAAGACGCTCAGCGCGCTGCACCCGGAAAAGGTCGCGATTCCGTCGGCCTACATCTACACGACGCTGCAGTGGATCGTGTACCCGGTGGTCTACGTGGTGAACGTGTTGTCGAACGGCGTGCTGCGGATGTTCGGGGTCAGCCCGGAAGATGCGGCCGCGCACAGCCTGTCGAGCGAGGAACTGCGCTCGGTGGTGGCGGAGGCCGGCGCCATGATTCCCGAGCGCCATCAACGCATGCTGCTGTCGATCCTCGATCTGGAGAAGGCGACCGTCGAGGACATCATGATTCCGCGCAACGAGATCGTCGGCATCGACATCTCCGAGCCCTGGGAAAAGATCCGCGAAGTGATCATCGCCTCCAGCCATACGCGGCTGCCGGTATTCGACGGCTCGATCGACGACCTCAAGGGCATCGTCCATCTGCGCAAGGTGCTGCGCCTGACCGTGCAGGACAACCTCACGCTCGAAACCCTGCTGACCCTGGTCCGCGATCCCTATTACATCCCCGAAGGCACGCCGTTGAATCAGCAGCTGCTGAACTTCCAGGACCAGAAGCGGCGCATCGGTTTCGTGGTCGACGAATACGGCGATATCCAGGGTCTGGTGACGCTCGAAGACATCCTCGAAGAAGTGGTCGGTGAGTTCACCTCGGACCCGGCGACGCGGGTCAAGAACGTCTACCTCGATGCCGATGGCAGCGTGCTGGTGCACGGCTCGGTGACCATCCGCAGCCTGAACCGTTCGCTGAACTGGAAGCTGCCGACCGGAGGGCCAAAGACCCTCAATGGCCTGGTCATGGAGCAGATGCAGGAGCTGCCCCGCCCCGGCGCGCGGCTGGTGATCGGCGGTTACCAGGTCGAGATCACCGATATCCGCGCCAACGCGGTGAAGAGCGCGCGGATACGGCCGATAGCGGTGACCGCGTCCTGAAGCTGTCGGGCGCACAAGCTGCCCGGTAGACTTCGCACCGGGGCTCACGCAGACGCCCTCTGTACCGACGATCCTCGTCCAAGTTCTGCTCCAGCACGGGCTCAAGCCCGACGGAGCCTTGTGACTACCCTTCCTGAAAATCCGACCGTGATCGCCGAAACGCTGCCGCGCCCTGCCCCGGTGTCATTCGGGGTAGCGCTGCGCTTTTGGCTGTGGCTCGGCTTCGTCTCGTTCGGTGGCCCGGCCGGGCAGATCGCGGTGATGCATCAGGAGCTGGTCGATCGCCGGCGCTGGATTTCCGAACGTCGTTTCCTGCACGCGCTGAACTACTGCATGGTGCTGCCCGGCCCGGAAGCGCAGCAGCTCGCGACCTACATCGGCTGGCTGCTGCACGGCACCCGTGGCGGCATCGCGGCCGGGGCGCTGTTCGTGCTGCCTTCGCTGGCGATGCTGATCGGCCTGACCTGGG
>NZ_JAHFRY010000073.1:6782-24200 GCF_023266035.1 Nevskia sp. | reverse complement strand
ATCGATGCGCTCGAGTACAGCGTCGCCGGCATCCTCAAGGCCTGTCGCGCGCTGCCGTTGAACGTCGCCAGCAATGCCAAGCGCAATGCGCGCTACCAGGTGCCGAAGCGCGGCCTGCTGATCACCAAGGCGACCAGCAAGGCCTTCGCCCGGCTGAACAGCGGCCACAAGGCGGCGGTGCTCGCCAATGCCCTGAGCAATCAGCAGATCGCCGGCAGTCTCGGTGCTTCGGCGCTCAGCCTGCTGCTGCGCCGCGCCGAAATCGCGACGATCAAGGCGGCTGCTCCGGCAGCGATCACTCGCGTCGAAGGCTACGCCGCGGCCGCTGTCGCACCCCTTGCGGCTATCCCGGCAGCCCGGCTCAATGCGGCCGGCAGCCTGTCGTCGATCACGGCGGTCAATATGGCCAGGGTCGTGGCGACGCCAACGCTGGAATTCCTGCGCCCGCCGGCACCGAAGAATCCGGAGGCGAACCAGACCGCGCTGGAACTGCCGTTCCGGCTGATCCTGTCGCCGAACGAGGATGGCCGTTTCCGTCATGAGCTGGTGCCTTCCCACAACCCGGCCAGCGGCCACACCGCGCTGTGGCGGACCGAGCTGGCGCCGGATCCGGGTGCGGCCAGCGCTCGGCTGCGAGCGATCTGGGCGCGGGTCGGCCCGGATTCGCGGCCGCATTACTTCAACGCTGATTGGCAGGTCGGCGATGGCCCGAAAGATCAGCCTGAACCGCCGACCTACAACAAGCCGTTCCGGATGACACTGGACGATCGCGACCGCTTCAACATCGTTCACCAGAGCAGCAATTTCCGCCTCGGTGGCGGCGCCGGTCACGAGGCGGTCGACGCCAAGCAATTGATGCTGTCGGCGCTCGGCGGCTGGCTCGATGCGCGCGGCAACTGGGAGCCGCCGCCGGGCTTGGCGGTCGAGGAATGGGTGCACCAGGCGACCCAGAGCCGCGACCACTATGTGCGCGTGGTCTACAAGGGCTTCCTGTATCCGTTCGGTCATCAGGTATCGCTGGTCAAGGTCAGTGAGCGGCGCTTCCATCACGACAAGCCCGGCAATCCGGCCTACGTCCGGCAGCGGATGTTCCTGGTCTGCAAGCAGCCGGTCCGCGACTACGAGCAGAACGCGGTGGCGATGCCGCCGGTCAACATCGGCGGCATCGGTGCCGGCATCCATCTGCCGCGCCGCTTCCCGTTCGTCCGCGTCGATCTGCTGACTCGCACCACGCCGGATATCCAGCCACCCGAGAAAAGTGACCTCAAGCACAACGGCGCCGAACAGGGGCCGCGCCTGTTCTGGCCGGTTGTCGTCTCGGGCAGCCGTTACGCGTTCCATTACCGCGCGCTCGGCCTGAACGGCCAGTGGCTGGATTTCGAGCTGCCGTCGATCTTCATCGGCAACGACCTGTTCACCGGCCGGCCAGTCGACGACCAGGGGCCGTTCGCCAGCGCCCGCCAGGGCTGGGATGCCGATCCGGAAACCTCGCGCACCGCGCAGTGCCGCAACCAGAAAGTCCGCTTCGCGCATTCCGATCTCGCCGATCCGCCGCAGAAGGCCGGCGATACCGATGCCGAAGTGATCAGCATCGAGTTCGAAGGCCATACCGCCAACCTGCCGTATCGCAAACCGCCGTACACCTATCCGCAGCTACGCAAGGCGGAAGTCCGGGTACCGGCGCTGGCCGGACTTGGCGGCGCCAGTGGCGGCACCACGATCCGTTTCCATCCCAGCTACTTGAAGCTGGCCCAGGGCTATGGTGCCGGCGGCGTGTTCGCGGAAATCACTGGCGGGCCGTCCCTCGATTTCAGCGCGCAGGGCAACCGCTCCGGCGGCCTGGTGCAACCCAATCTTGTACCGTCGGCGCTGTCGTACATCACCGGCCCGGTGGCTGGCGATGCCAGCAAGTTCGCCGATGGCAGTTTCGATCCGCTGAGCTTCTTCGGCGACGGCGGGCCGCTGCTGCTCGGCTGTATTCCCCTCGGCGAACTGATCAAGGGCCTGCTGCCGGCGGACTTCGGCAATAACCTGCCGAAGCTGCCGCGCTTCGTTGCCGATGCCGCCACCGAAGGTGCTTCGCTGCTGGCCCGGCTCGGCGAACTGGGTGATCTCGACCAGCTGCTGCGGCAGGCCGCCGAGCAGGCTGTCGAAGCGGCGATCCGTCAAGTCACCGAACTGGCGTTCCGCGAAGCGAAGGCACAGCTGGCGCTGCTGGATGCCGAAACGGCGCAGATCCAGAGTGCGGTCGAGAACGTCATCAGCAAGGCCAAGGCCGCAGCCCATGCGATCGCCACCGGCGTCGCCGCGCTCGACAACGCCGCACAGCCGCTGCCAGCCGATCTCGGCGCGCTGAGCGGTCTGCTGACCAACTTGCGCAGTGCGCTCGACAGCCGGCTGGCCAAGCTCGGCAACCCGGTGGCCGCCGGCTTTCCGGGTGCCGGCCAGGCCTTGTCGACGACCGTGCAGGCCGTCGCCCGCCAGCAGCTCGAAGCGGTGCGCCTGCGGGTCGGCCAGGCCGAAGCGCTGCTGGCAGCGATCAAGAAACTGCCGGCCTTGTTCGAGCAGGCCAAGGCCGCGGCCGGCAAGGCGGCGGACATCATCGACGGCATCCAGAAGGCCTTGGCCAAGGACAATCCGGCAGCGCCGAAGATCGAGGACGTGGCGCCGCTGCTCGCCCAGCTCGGCGCCCTGCTGCCGACGCTGGAAGAGCGGCTGCGGCCGATGAGCCTGCTGCCGGATGGCATCCGCCAGACCGCGCTGACCCTGATCGGCCTGGTCGGCAAGATCGTCGATGCCGCCGATGCGCTGCTGCCGATCCTCGAATCGCTGCTCGGCGACGAGCTGGTGCTGCGCTTCGACTGGCATCCGGAAATCGGCCCCTGGCCGAGCGCTGCCGTGCCGCTGTTCAACCCGCATGACAAGCGCGGCTTCGTGGTCGGCGTCGAAGCGCGGATGAAAAAGAGCGGCGGCGATCCGGCAGTCAACGCCTACTGCTCGCTGTCGAATTTCGATCTCTGCCTGTTCGGTGGCGATGCCGCATTCATCGAGATCGCTTTCGAGAAGATCGGCCTCAAGGTCAGCGGCGACGGCAAGATGGATGTCGACGTGCGCATGGGCGGCATCCATTTCGTCGGCGTGCTGAGCTTTGTCGAAACGCTGCGCGATCTGATTCCGCTCGATGGTTTCTCCGATCCGCCAGCGCTGAGCATCACCGAAAAGGGCGTCGACGCCAGCTTCTCGATGGCGCTGCCGAACCTGACGCTCGGCGTCATGAGCCTCACCAACCTGAGCCTCGGCGCCGGCTTCACGGTGCCGTTCATAGGCCAGCCGGTGGCGGTGCGTTTCAACTTCTGCACGCGTGATCAGCCGTTCAACCTGACCGTGTCCTTCCTCGGCGGCGGCGGCTTCTTCGGCATCGTCATCGATCCGCACGGCGTGCAGTTGCTGGAAGCGAGCTTCGAGTTCGGCGCCTGTCTCGCGGTCGATTTCGCGGTGGCCAGTGGCAGCGTCCACGTGATGGCCGGCATCTACTTCCGGATCGGCAAGCTGGAGGGCTCGAGCGATGAATCCGCGCAATTGACCGGCTACCTGCGCATGGGTGGCGAGGTCGACGTGCTGGGCCTGATCTCGGCATCGATCGAGCTGTACCTGGCGCTGAACTACTTCCCGGATTCCGGCAAGTGCGAAGGCGAGGCGACGATCACCGTCGAGATCAGCCTGTTCATCTTCTCGGCTTCGGTCGGCATCCATGCCAAGCGCAGCTTCGCCGGCTCGAACGGCGATCCGAGCTTCGCCGCGCTGCTCGGCCCCGACGAGGGCGTGGCCATCGACGACGACACGCAATACGCGTGGCGGACCTACTGCGAAGCCTTCGCCTGACGCTGTCCTGTCTGTTTCCTGTACCGGAAGAACGCCCATGGCTCTTCAAACCCTGATCTGGACCGCCCTGCCGAATGGCTTCACTGCAGACGGCGAACTGGCCCTGTCGATCGTCGTGTCGCCACGGATGACCGCGCTCAACGAGGACGAGCAGCAACTCGGCGCCGATACCTATGCCGACTGGCACAACTGGCCGAACAGCTTGTCGCGTGCCAGCTTCCTGCTGGCCGTCGACGGCGAGCCGGAGCCGTTCCGTCTCGAAGTCACCTCGCGACCCAACCCCGATCTCTGGCCGCTGATGTTTCCGGCCGATCTGTTCGTTCGCGGCTTCGCGTTCAAGGACATGTCGGCGAACAACCTGCGCGACTATCCGGCCGACGCGGTGATCTCGACCTTGAAGGGCCGCTACGCGGAACTCGCTGCCAGTGACGGCCTCCAGCGGCCGTCACTGTTCGGGCCGAAGCGTGGCGGCCTGCATGGCCTGCTCGGCGATCTCGGCGTGCGGCTCGATCGCGACCGCGCCAGCCACAAGCAGCCGAGCGTGCTCGCCGATTCGCTGAGCCGGCAGCCCGAGCGTTTCGGCGAGCCAGTACGTGCAGTGGTCGGTATCGACGGTCGGCTCGATGAGGGCAAGTCGGTCGGTGGCAACAGCCAACAGTTGCTGCGTGCGCTACCGGCACGTCGGCCGGCCCCGCTCGGTGGTCTGTACAGCTCCGATGCCCACTACGCGTTCGCGCTGGCCAACCGCTTCTATTCGCGCCCCGAACTGCAGCGCGAAGACCCACGCCGCCAGAAGCTGGGCAACGGGCCCAACGATCTGAAAGCCGAGGATCTCCGGTACGCCGATCCAGCGCACCAGCCGGTCGCCGTGCAGCAGCCGGACATCGATTTCCACAGCAGTATCGCGCTGCTGTCCGACGCGCCGAGCGTGCTGCGCGATCTTGGCCTGATCCTCGACGTCGTGGTCCGCGATCGTGGCCGGCTGCGCAAGAGAGCCGCGGCATCGGCCAGCGGCCGGCTGTCCGGACGACTGCGGCTGATCATCGAGCGCCAGCCGCGTGGCGATGTCATCGACAGCCTGCCGATGACCGCCTTCGATCTGCTCGGCGATCGCTTCATCACCGCCAGCCGCCTGCCGCTCGAGCATCGCGATGGCCTGATGCGCCTGGCTGAAGTCGGCGAACCCCGGCCGGCCGACGCCAAAGGCCTGCCGTCAGCGGAGACCTACAACCTCGCCCAGGTCGATGTCGATGGCGCGGCGCTGAAAACGCTGGGCACGGCGCTGGCGCTGGAGCGCCATCTGAAGCACATCGGCAGTTCGGCCGCCGATGCCAAGGCGCTCGAGAAGCCGGGCGAACTCAGCTACACGACCAGCGTCGAGGAATCGGTGGCGGTGCTGCGCTCCGGTGGCATCGCGCTGCTGCGCAACGGCCGCGCCGAAGCCAACGGCAATCTGGCCCACGCGGCACGGATCAAGAACGCAACGCTGGAGAATCAGCCGAAGGACTTCGCCAAGGCGGTGCTGTACATCGAGGATCTGCTGCACGGCTACCGGGTCGACGTGCTCGCTGCCAGCCACGGTCGCTGGCTGTCGCTGTGCGAACGCCAGGTGCGCTATCGCCTTGCGGCCGATGGTCGAGATCTGGAACCGGTGCGCGACGAGGGTTACGTCAAGGGCGCCAGCACCACCAGCGCGCCGCCACAAGTGTTGAAGGAAGCGCCGGCCGGCACGCCGGAGGATCACTACCTGCATTCGGCGATGTTCCGCTGGACTGGCTGGAGCCTGGTCGCAGCGCGGCCGGGCCGGCGCATCGTCGCTCGCAACGAACACGGCCAGATTCAGGAGGAAACCGTCACCGAGCACGGCAGCGGCGATGCTGGCGATGTGCTGCCGAAGCAGAGCCCGCTGATCGGCACTGCAGAAGCATTGCCCGGCAGCCTGCCAAAGCTGCGCTTTGGCGAGCGCTACCAGTTGCGCGCGCGGCTTGTCGATCTGGCCGGCAATAGCCTGAAGCTCGGCGACGTTTCGCTGGAACAGGACGCGCAACGTACCCAGGCGATCGTCTACCAGCGGCTGGAGCCAGTCGATCCGCCGGCGCTGGCACTGAAGCAGCGCATCTCCGAGGGCGAATCGGTCGAGCGCATGGTGATCCGCAGCGATGCCGGCCTGAGCACGGGCGACTACCTGCAGCAGACGCCTTACGACGACAACGAGCCGACCAGCAGTGGCTTCGCCTACGCCGACGTCAACCAGCGTCATCTGGTGCCGCCGAAGGTGTCGCAGGTGATGGCCGAGCAGCACGGCGCCTTCGAGCCGGCGTTCAGCGGCGCCACGCCAGCCGAGATCCGTCTGGCTTACGCAACTATCGCCGCCAAGGAAGCCGGCACGCTCTATCACGGCGGTGCTTCGGTGCTGCGGATCACGCCGCCGAAGCCCGGCCAGGTACCGCCGCCCGGCGAGCCGGCGTCGCCCGAAGTGCCGCTGACCGAAACGCCGCCGGAAGGCTTCCGGCTGGAGCCCGGCGATTACGTTGTCCATCGCGAAGAAACGCTGCTGACGCCGTACTTGCCGGACCCGCTGGCCGATGCCATCGCCTTCCGCGGCCTGCCGGGCATCGATCGCGACACGCTGGAAGCGCTGGAGCGCGAAGACCTCGGCAACGGCGAAAGCCTGTGGTGGCTCGATCGCGAAGATGGCGTCTTCATCCGCCGGGTGCCCGGTGCCCGCGAGGAAGAGCATTACGTGCTGATCGTCCGCAACGCCGTCGATCCGAATCTGGGCTGGCCGCAGGTACAGGGCTGCCGCATCGCGATCCTCGAACAGCGCGAGGAACTGGCGATCGACGCCTGCTCGGTCAACGCCAGCCTGCGGCCGAAGCTGCCGGAATGGGATCACGACCAGCGCCTGCTGCGGGTGTTCCTGCGCAAGGGCGAGGTGGCGCCGGTGCGCTACGCCTCGGTACTGAATCCGCACTTCCGTCGCCATCTGGCGCTGCCGTCCTGGGTACAGGAGCACCGCAACAAGGATGCCGCGCTGCTGGCTCTGGAACAGGCCTATGCCGGCTGCCACTGGATGCTGACACCGGATCGCCTGCTGACCCTGGTGCATGCCACGCAGCGGCCGATCTGCGCGCCGCTGTTCGAGAACCTCGACGTCGTTCGCAAGGCCGGCGATACCTATGCCGACCTGGCCGGCAAGACGCTGGTGCGCCTGCACGGCCGCACGACCGGCAAGCTCGAAGTGCTCGGCGACTGGATGGAATGGATCGACAACGGCCCGGGCACGTCACTGGTCCGCCGCCGGATGAGCGCACAGCTGCGCGAGGTCGGCATCGAGCAGCCGCCGCTGGATCGCGACGAGCCGCAACGGCAAGTGGTGTTCGCGTCGCTCGGCTCCGGCGAGAAGCCGGAGCAGGTGCCGCATTACCGGCACGAGTTCGGCGACGGCAAGTTCCGCCTGGTGCATTACCAGCTGCGCGCGAGCAGCCGCTTCCGCGAATATCTGCCGCTGTCGATCAGCGCCGATCCCAACAACTTGCAGCAGACCGGCGCCGTGTTCGAAGGCTCGCCGCTGGCTTTGCCGGCCGAGTACTGGGCCGAGTATCCAGCTGTCCAGAACGGCCAGACTGGACTGAGCAGCCTGGCAACGGCCGGCGCACCACTGCTCGATTCCGGTATGGCGCCGGCGCCAGGCCGCATCGTGCCGGCCACGGTCCGACCACTGCCGGCCAGTGTCGACGCAGTGATCCCGACCTTCCGCTGGCAGCAGTCTGGCAACGTCGACAACTACAGCTGCATTCGCCGCGGCAACGGCTTGCGCGTCTACCTGCACCGTCCCTGGTACTCCAGCGGCGAAGGCGAACTGCTGGGCGTGGTGCTGCCGGACATCGAGCTCGATGCGCCGGGCTTCGAAGCGCTGGAACCATTCGTGACCCAATGGGGCCAGGATCCGCTGTTCGCTTCGCGCCAGCCCTACGATGCGGTGACGCCGGCGGCGTTCCCGGCGCGCGTGATGACCGTCAATGCGCCGCTGCCGGAAGCTGGCAACCGCCTGCTGCCGGTGGCCGGCCACCGCGTCTACTTCGACGAGCAGCGCGATCAGTGGTACGCCGATATCGAGATCGAATGCGGACGCAGCTACACGCCGTTCGTGCGTCTGGCGCTGGTGCGCCTGCAGCCGCAGGCGCTGAGTCGCTGCAAGCTGTCGCCGGTGGTGCAAGCGCCGTTCGCGCAGCTTGCGCCGCTGCGCGAGATTCGGGTCATTGCCCATCCGGAGCGCGTCTACGAGTTCAAGGTCTACGGCCCGGCGCCGGACAAGGGGCCGGTCGGAAATCTGGCCGAGCCGCTGAGCAACTTCGTCATCAGCCCATCATTGAACGAGCAACTGCTCGGCAGCAGCCGCAACCGCATGGAAGTGGCGCTGCAGCTGCAGACCTCGAAGCTGAAGACCGATCTCGACTGGGTCGATGCCAGCAATCCGAAGCCGACCAGCGCCGATGTCGAAGCCCGCAGCGATGGTGACGGTCAGGTATTGGTCGAACGGGCGCCGACCGGGTTCGTGGCGATCCGCCGCAGTACCGCTTTCACCGATGCGATTCGCAGCTCGCGTCTGCTGCCGCTGATCCGCCGCAACGATCTGCTGTTCCAGGCCCGCATCGTGCTGCCGCCGCTCGAAGCCGGCAGCCGGGCGCGTCTGGTGCTGCGCGAGTTCGAGCGTCACTTGAGCGATGGCGAAGATCAGCTGAGCACGCCCATCAGCAGCGCTGTCCATCCGTTGCCGGCAGTCGCTGAACGCTTGGTCTTCGCCCGCGAGCTGTACGTGCTCGGCTACCAGCCGGAGGCCAGCGACGAGCTGTGAGCCGATAGCGCCCCGGGTACAAACCGGGGGCGAGGCTCGGAGCGGCCGGTCTGCGCTAGGCTGCATCGCCCCGCCCAGCGAGTTCCGATCCGCCGATGACCACCCCGACCGCCACCTCCGCCCGCGCCGCCTGGACGCTGATGCTGGCTGCCGCTGCGATCCTGGCGCTGACCATGGGCGCGCGGATGTCGCTGGGCCTGTTCATGCAGCCGATCGGCGCCAGCACCGGCTTGAGCATCGTCTCGATCAGCTTCGCGCTGGCCATCGGCCAGCTGGTCTGGGGTGCGGTGCAGCCACTGTTCGGGGCCATTGCCGATCAGACCGGCTCGGTTCGCGTGGTCGTCTTCGGCGGCTTGCTGATGGCCGCCGGGCTGGCGCTGGCGCCGTCGTTCAGTTCGAAGTTCGGCCTGCTGGTCTGTCTCGGCGTGATGACCTCCGCCGGTGCCGGCGCCGGCGCGTTCTCGATCCTGATCGGCGCGACCTCGCAGCAGCTGCCGGCCGAGAAGCGCGCCTTCGCGGCCGGCTTCATCAATGCCGGCGGCTCGTTCGGGCAGCTGCTGTTCGCACCGATCGTGCAAGCGCTGATCGCCGCGTTCGGCTGGATCACCGCCGCCTATGCGCTCGCCGCGTCGACCCTGCTGAGCCTGCCGCTGGCGGGCCGTCTGGCCGGGCCTGCGAAGCCGGCCGCCGTTGCCGACGCCGGCCTGCGCGCGCAGCTGAACATCGCCCTCGCCGACCGCAGCTACTGGCTGCTGCATTTCGGCTTCTTCACCTGCGGCGTGCACGTCGCTTTCCTGGTCACCCATCTGCCGGGTGAAGTCGCGCTGTGCGGCTTGTCGCCGTCGGTGTCGGGCACGGCGCTGGCGCTGGTCGGCGCGTTCAACATCGCCGGCAGCCTGTCGGCCGGCTGGCTGGGTCAGAGGGTCCGCATGAAATCGCTGCTCTGCGCGATGTACGCAAGCCGCGCGCTGTTCATTGCACTGTTCATGATCTCGCCGCGCAACGCGCTGAGCGTCTACCTGTTCGCCGCCGGGCTCGGCTTCACCTTTCTGGCCACGGTGCCGCCAACGGCCGGGCTGGTCGCCAAGCTTTACGGCACCCGCTATCTCGGCACCCTGTTCGGCCTGACCCTGCTCAGCCACCAGATCGGCGGCTTCTTCGGCGCCTGGCTCGGCGGCCTGACCATCAGCCGTTTCGGCGATTACTCGTGGATGTGGATCGCCGACATGGTGCTGGCGCTGATCGCCGCACTGAGCTGCCTGCCGGTACGGGAAGCGCGGCTAGTGCCAGCTCGCGCAATCTAGACCGCGCGCATCTGCTCTAGCTTTTCACGCGCTATCTGGTGCTTGGATCGCCTGGTCATCGGGCTCATCGTGGCGGCGTCCATCCAGGACCCAACGAGGAGCCCGCCATGTCCAGCCAACGTCCCGAAACCGAAGCACCGAGCGTGTCGACCCTGCAGGTGATCCAGAGCGTCGCCTGGGCATTCTTCGGCGTGCAGAGCCATCGCAATCGGGTGCGCGATTTCAACAGCGGCAAGCCGCTGCATTTCATCATCGTCGGCGTGCTGCTGACCGGCGTCGTGGTCGGCCTGTTCGTCGCTGCTGCCCAGCTGGCGCTGGCGTTCGCCGCCCCCTGAAGCACGGCTTCAAGCGCGGGCGAGACGCCCGAGCGTTGCCAGCGCCGCGTCGACACGGCCATCGTCCGGATGGCCGTAGTTCAGACGCAGGCAATGGCCGAAATCGTCGCGCGCCGAGAACAGCGCGCCGGGCGCCAGGCTGATGTCCTGCGCCAGCGCGGCCTGCTGCAGCACTCGCGTGTCCACACCTTTCGGCAGCTCCACCCACAGGAAGTAGCCGCCGTCCGGCCGGGTCACCCGCGTGCCGTCCGGGAAGTGCTGCTGGATCGCCGCGAGCATAGAGTCGCGTCCGGCGATCAACTGCTCGCGGAGCTTGCGCAGGTGGCGCTCGTAGCTGCCGGTGGCGAGGTAATCGGCCAGCGCCAGCTGTGAGGGCACCGCCGCCGACAGGCTGCTGCCGAGCTTCAGCCGCTCGACTTTCGCCGTGTAGCGTCCGGGCGCGGCCCAGCCGATGCGATAGCCGGGCGCCAGGCATTTCGAGAACGACGAGCAGTGCAGCACCAAGCCTTCCTCGTCCCAGGCCTTCGCCGGCTTGAACCTGGATTCGCCGTAATGCAGTTCGCCATAGACATCGTCCTCGATCAACGGCACGCCATGCTGCGCCAGCAGCGCGACCAGCGCCTGCTTGCGGGCATCCGGCATCGATGCGCCGAGTGGATTCTGGAAGCTGGTCATCAGCCAGCAGGCGGCCGGCTTGTGGCGCTTGAGGGCGGTGGCCAGGGCATCGAGATCGACACCGGTTTCGGGATCGGTCGGCACTTCCACGGCGCGCAGTCGCAAGCGTTCGAGTGCCTGCAGCGAGGCATAGAAGGTCGGCGATTCGATGATCACCGCATCGCCCGGCGAGGTGACCGTCTGCAGGCACAGGCTCAGCGCTTCCATCGCGCCATCGGTGATCACCAGGCCCTCCGGTTCGATGGCGATGCCGTCGCCGCGATAGCGCAGCGCGATCAGCCGCCGCAGCTCGGGATTGCCCGGCGACAGATCGACCACCGTGCGCCAGGGATCAAGCCCGCGCACGCTGCGGTTCAACGAGGCGTGCAGCGCCTTCAGCGGCAGCAGCTTCGGGCTTGGAAACGCCGAGCCCAGTGGCACCACGCTGGGCCGGCGGATGGCGGCCAGCAGTTCGTAGATCAGCTCGCTCTTGTCGATGGTCGTCGATCGCGCCAGCGGCTTCGACAGCGCCGGCTTCGGCGGCTTGGCGCGCTGCGCGCAGACGTAATAACCGGAGCGCGGCTTCGCGACGATCAGGCCGCTGGCTTCCAGCCGGTGATAGGCGCGCAGCACGGTCATCTCGCTCAGCGCGCGCTTGCGGCTGGCTTCGCGCACCGACGGCAGACGCTCGTCCGGCTGCAGCGCGCCGCTGGCGATCAGGGTCGCGAGTTCGTCGGCGTAGCGCTTGTAGAGCGTCACTTGCCGCCTTCGAGGCGCCGCGCCGTCAGCCACAGCCGGGCATCGAATTCGCGCTGGTGGTAGTCGGACAGCATGTGCTCGCAGAGGCGATAAAAAGCCTTGTCGTGATCCTGCTCACGGATGTGGGCCAGCTCATGGACGGCGATCATCTCCAGGAACTCCGGCGGCGCCTCGCGGAACACGGCGGCGATGCGGATCTCGCGCTTCATCTTCAGCTTGCCGCCCTGCACGCGCGACGAGCGGACATGCACACCGAGCGCATTGCGCACCGCTTCCATGCCGCCTTCGTAGCAGACCCGGTGCAGTGGCGGCGCACTGCGCAGGTATTCGCTCTTCAGATCGCCGACATAGGTCTGCAGCGCGCTGTCGGACTGGATCTCGTGGCGCGCCGGATACTTCTTCACCAGATGCGCGCTCAACCGCTGCTCGGCGATCAGCTTGCGCACCTGATCGAGCGTGGCCGGCGGGTAGCCGGCGAGGTAAGGCAGATCGGTCATTGCAACCTGGCGATCAGGCGCTTGCCGGCAAGCTGTAGTCGATCGTGTAGTTGTGGCGGCCGTTGCCGACGATCAGATTCATCACGCCGCTGATGCCGGCGAGTTCGCCGGTGCCGGAGTCCGGCACGATGGTCACCGCCAGTTCCGGCGCGCCGCGCGTCATCACGCCACGGTGGACGACGATGAAGCTGCCGGTCTTGCCGTTGAGCGTGCCGCTGATCCGTTCGATCGCGACATAAGCCGCCGAGCCGCTGACGCTGCCCATGCCGGTCAGCATTTCGCCGGCACCGGTGGCGTCGAGCCCACCGTGAAAGCGCTTGTCGAGCCGCATGCGGCCGCGCGCGCTGTCGTTTCCAGGCTGATCGAGGCTCAGCGGTGCAAGCGTCACATCGAATGCGCCGGAAGCGGTCTGGGTGGTCATGGCGAAGCTCTGGGTGGGTTGGACGGCAGGATAGGCGAAGGCATCGCCAGCCGGCAGTTCAGGATGCCGGCCAGGATGACGATGCCGCCGAGCGTCTGCTGCAAGCCGAAACCTTCGCCGAGCAGCACCCAGGCGAACACCGCCGCGGCAACCGGCTGCACCAGCAGGGTCACGCTCGCGAACGAAGCGGTGACATGCGCCTGCGCCCAGGCAATCAGACCCTGGCCGCCGATGTGGACGACCAGGCCGAGCGCCAGCAGCAGCGCGATGTCGCGCGGGCCCGTGGGCAGCAGGCGTTCGCCGCTGAGCAACGCCATCGGCAGCAGCAGCGCAGCACCGGCGAGGCTGGCGTAGAACATCACGTCGAGCGCCGAATAACGCCGCCGGCTGCGGCTGACCAGCAGTTGGTAGATCGCGTAGAACACCGCCGTGCCGACCGCCAGCAGATCGCCGATCGCGGTCTCGTGGCTGATTCGGAAACTGTCGGCGACCAGCACCCCGGCGCCGATCAGGGCCAGTGCCAGGCCGATCCAGAAACGCGGCGGGTGGCGATCGCCGAAGCCGAAATGCAGGGTCAGCGCGATGAACACCGGCGACAGGTTCGACATCAGGGTGGCGTTGGCGACCGCGGTCAGATGGATCGAGCGATGCCACAGCGCCAGATCGAGCGCGAAAGCGATACCGGCGAGCAGCATCAAGCCCAGCGCACGGCGATCCGGCGGCTCCTCGCTGCGCGACTGCAGCCGCCAACGGAGCAGGCCGAGCACCGGTACCGCGATCGCCAGCCGCCAGAACGCCGCCGCCGTCGGCCCGACGTCGACCAGCCGGACGATGATCGCCGCAAAACCAATGAGCACCGCGCCCAACACCAGGCCAGGCAGGCCGCTACGGCTGACAGCAGGGGCGGAATCGGGCGACGACATCGCGGGATCGGATGCTTCGGGAAGGCCGGCATTGTCGGACTTCACAGCCGGCAGCGCGATGCCGCCGATAAGCCGAGGCGCCACGGCTCTATGATGGCAACCCGTTTCCGCGCCTCGATCCTGGTCCGGCTTGCACCGGAATTGCGCACGAGGCAACGGGCTTATGCACAAGCCCCGTTCAACTGACAATTCCGGGACTATCAAGTCCCGTTTCCACCAAGGCCTTGATAAAAATATTCAAGTCATTGAATTAGTGATCATTAATTTTTCAGCTTTGAGGATTGCCCAGCGACCGATGTTGCGCCGCGACAAAAGCTGTGCGCGGGCTTCAATGATGTACACATCCTTATCCACAGGCCGCCCGTGAAGCTCGTCACAGTCGCTGTACCGGTGCCCTTGCGGCAGCGTTTCGATTACCAAGCGCCGGACTCGCTGCTCGCAGCGCTGGTACCCGGCGTGCGCGTCTGGGTGCCGTTCGGCCGGCGCGAGCTGATCGGCGTGGTGGTCGATGCAGTCCGGGACGTGGAAACCCCGGAGTTCGAGCCGCGGCCGATCACTGCCGTGCTCGACGAAGTTGCCCTGACCGGGCCGATGGTCGGCCCCGAACTGCTGGCGCTGTGCCGCTGGGTCGCCGACTACTACCTGCACCCGCTCGGCGAAGTGATCGCCGCCGCGCTGCCCGGCCCGCTGCGGCGCGGCGAGCCGGTGACGATGCCGCCGCCCGATGGCCTGCAGTTGACCGAAGCCGGTCGTGCAGCGATGGCGAGCTTGCCGGCGCGCTCGACGACGATGAAAGCGCTGCTCGATCTGCTGGCAGCGGCGCCGGGCAGCAGCGCGCAAGTCCGCACCGCACTGCCGAATGCCGCGGCGGCGCTGAAGAAGGCGCTGGACAACGGTTGGGCCGAGCGCTGCGCGCTGGAAAGGGTCACGCCGCTCGAAGCCCGCCTGCCGCTGACCGAGGAACAGACCGCCGCACTGACCACGCTCGATGCCGGCTTGAGCTCCGGCTTCGCTGACAGCCTGCTCGAAGGCGTGACCGGCAGCGGCAAGACCGAGCTGTACCTGCGGCTGACCGAAACCGTGCTCGCCGCCGGCGGCCAGGTGCTGGTGCTGGCGCCGGAAATCGGCCTGACACCGCAGCTGGCGGCGCGCTTCAAGGCCCGCTTCGGCGATGGCGTGGCCAGCTTCCATTCCGGCCTGAGCGAAACCGAACGCGCGCGCAACTGGCTCGCCGCGCGCGATGGCCGCGCGCGCATCGTCGTCGGCACCCGCTCGGCGGTGTTCGTGCCGATGACGCGGCTGGCGCTGGTGATCGTCGATGAGGAGCACGACGTCTCCTACAAGCAGCAGGACGGCCTGCGCTACCAGGCCCGCGATGTCGCCGTGCTGCGTGCCCGCCGGGCCGGCGCGCCGGTGCTGCTCGGCAGCGCCACGCCGTCGCTGGAATCGCTGCATAACGCGAATACCGGCCGCTACCGGCATCTGCGCCTGCTGAAGCGCGTTCGCAGCCAGGCGCCGCCGCGCATCCATCTGCTCGACGTGCGCCACGCGCCGCTCGACAACGGCCTGAGCCCGACGATGATCGAGGCGGTGTCGCGCCAGCTCGAAGCCGGCCATCAGGCCCTGCTGTTCCTGAACCGCCGCGGCTACGCGCCGGTGCTGCTCTGCCACGACTGCGGCGCCGTCACGCCGTGCCCGAACTGCGATGCGCGGCTGGTCGTCCATCGCGCCCGCAAGCGCCTGGCCTGCCATCACTGCGGCCACGTCGAACCGATCCCGCCGGCCTGCAGCGATTGCGGCGGCAAGCTGGTGCCAGTCGGCCAGGGCACCGAGCGGATCGAGGACGCGCTGCGGATGCGCTTCCCCGAATACCGGGTCGAACGTTTCGATTCCGATCGCCTGTCCAGCGGCACGGCGATCGCGCGGTTGCTGGCTGATGTCGAGCGCGGCGATGTGAAACTGCTGGTCGGCACCCAGGTGCTGGCCAAGGGCCACGACTTCGCCGGCCTCGCCTTCGCCGGCCTGATCGATGTCGACCAGGCTTTGTTCGGCAGCGATTTCCGCGCCATCGAGCGGATGGGGCAAATGGTCACTCAGGTTGCCGGGCGAGTCGGCCGCGCCGATGCGCCGGGCGAAGTGCTGCTGCAGACCCATCAGCCCGAACATCCGCTGCTGCGCCTGCTGGTCGAGCGCGGCTATCCGGCGTTCGCCGCGACCCTGATGGCCGAGCGCAAGCAGTTCGGCCTGCCCCCATTCGCCAGCCTGGCACTGCTGCGGGTCGAAGCGCGGACCGAAGGCGAAGTGATGAACTTCCTGCGCACACTGCGCCGCCAATTACCGGCTGCCGACGAGGTCGAAATCCTCGGTCCGGCCCCGGCGACGATGGCGCGCCGCGCCGGCTATCAACGCGGCCAGTTGCTGCTCAAGAGTCCGTCCCGCTCGGCGCTGCATCGCCTGCTCGGCGTCTGGCTGCCGGAGATCGAAGCGCTGGGCCAGAAGACCCGGCTGCGCTGGTCGCTGGATATCGATCCGGCGGATTTGTTTTGAAATCTGTGGCCGATCGTCTGTAAGGCTGCCCGGATCGACCGGCTCGCTCACTTGCGAGCGCAGTTGCACTCGATCAGCGTCGCTCGAAGCGCATCGGAAAACGCCTTCCTCTCCGACAACAGCTGCTCGGCCCCCTGCTGCGAAGCCACGGCAATGGCTTTTGGCACCGCTTCCTTGGTCACCGCTAGCTCGCGGCGACCGAGCGGTGAACTGTAGAAAGCAATGAGCTGGTCAAGCTCCTGATCGGAAAATGCCGGACCAAATAACGTGGTTAGCTCGGCAACATACGCTTCGCCTGAGAACGCGCTTTGCGTCGCCTTCTCGAGGAACTCGCGCGTCAATGCATCCACACGTGCCTGAAAAGCGGGGTTCAAATCGAAGGATTTCAGATTATCGCGAACCGAATTCTGCACGGTCGTTTCCAACTGTCTCTGGACTGCAGCTTTTTGTTGCTCGATGGCGTCCAAGAGCCCCCAAAGATCGATCAGAGTCCGGACCTTCTCGTCGCGTTGGGCCGCGACTGCAACGCCACCCCACATGAGCACCACCACCAACATCAGCTTGATCATCTGACGCTCTCTCGTGAATGCCCTTTCGGGCCGAATACCTGCAGTACCCGCACCATCAATCACGCAGCCGCCGCTGCCTTCACCGCCGCTTCCAGCTCATCCAGCGCCTCGCCGGTATAGACCGCGAGCCGCTGCATGTGCGGCAGCGCATCGCGGGCGCCGGTGAAGCCGAAGTTGAGCTTGCCGGCGTAGGACAGGCAGGTGATGTTCAGCGCCTGGCCGTGTTGCAGCACGCTGACCGGGTACATCGCTTCGAGCTTGGCGCCGCCGAGATAGAGCGTCTTGTCCGGGCCCGGCACGTTGGAGATCGCCAGGTTGAACATCGGCTTGATGCGGCCGGCAGCGCCGGTGAGCATGCCCATGATGTAGGGCGCCATGAACAGCATCGTGTAGTTGTTCAGGCCACTCTTCGGCAGGCTCTGCAGATGCTCCTTGGCGCCGAGCGTGGAGCTGTGGATCCATTGCAGGCGCTTGACCGGATCGGCGATCGAAGTGCCGAGATCGGCGAGCATGAAGCTGATCGCGGTGCCCAGTTGCTCGTCGCCCTTGGGCCGCAGCGACACCGGCAGGCCGGCGGTCAGGCTGCGCCGCGGCAGCACGTTCAGTTCCTTCAGGAAGCGCCGCAGCGCGCCGGCGCAGATCGCCAGCACGACGTCGTTCAGGGTCACG
>NZ_JAHFRY010000073.1:0-6677 GCF_023266035.1 Nevskia sp. | reverse complement strand
TGGCCGTCGACTCTGTCGTTGAGCACCGATTTCGGCGCCTTGAACGGCGTGGCCAGTGCGTCATTCGGCTTCTTGCCGCGCCAGATCTTGGTCAGCGCGCGGGTCACCTGCGGCACCAGTTCGATCTGCTGCTGCAACTGCTCGCGGAAGTGGGTCAGCGGCGTTGGTGGCGCCTCGGCGGTTTCGTCAAGCGCCTTGCGCTTGCGCATCTCCGCGCCGATGGTCCACGGCGGCACCACCTTGCCGGCGGCGGCGCTGACCGAGAACGCCCGCGCAGTCATCCGGATGCCGCCGACACCGTCGATCAGCGCATGGTGCATCTTGGTGTACAGCGCGAAGCGGTTGTTCTCCAGGCCTTCGATGACATGGCATTCCCAGAGCGGCCGGTTCAGGTCCAGCTCGTGGCTGTGCAGACGCGAGACCAGCACGCCGAGTTCGCGCTCGCCACCGGGATGCGGCAGCGCCGAATGGCGCACGTGGTAGTCGAGATCGAGGCCGTCGTCGATTTCCCAGGCCGGCAGCACGCCGCGCAGCAGGGACTTCTTCAAGCGCAGGTTCCACGGCGGCACGAAGGCCTTGGCGTCCTTCAGCTGGGCGACCAGCTTGGCGAGGAAATCCGCGGGCGCATCGGCCGGCAGCGAAAAGATGTTCAGGCCGGCGACATGCATCGGCGTATTGCGCGATTCGACATACAGCCAGGACGCATCGAGCGGTTTGAGTCGGGTTGCCATTGATATCTCTCCAGATCAATTTCTTGTTGTGGAGCGACTTTAACGCGCGGACCTGCCGTGCGGTGGCGGCGCGGTCTAGCGCTATGACAAGGCGCAGCAATCTTGCGCCGGATTCGCGCCGACAGACTGCCCGACTAGACCGCCGAGATCGCTGCTCCGCGCTTGCGCCGGGTCTTGCTGCCGGCCTTGGTGACCACCGCCAACTCGTCGATGTACTGCAGCAAGGTCGCGATCGCCTCTGCGCGGCCGTCGCCGGCATGGGCGCTCATGTTCGATTTGTAGAACGCGTGGTTGCCCATGAAGCGATCGACATCGCTCGGGGTCAGGTTCAGGCGATCGCCGCGCATGCCCACGCCCATGCGTTCGATCATCCAGGCGTTCAGGCGTTGCTCGAAGGCTTCTTCCGGCAGCGCGAGAATCGGCTTGCCGAAGTGGATCGCTTCGCCGATGGTCTGATTGCCGGCGGTCGACATCACGGCGCGGCAGGCGGCGAGATCGTGCACGAACCATTCGTTGCTCGGCGCCCGGAAGTCGAGGTTCTCGACCTTGCCGCGATACGGGGTGCCGTAGACCACCACCGGGCAGTCGAGCTGGCGCAGCGCGTGGTCGATATTCGGCCGGTATTGATGCTCGCCCTTGTTGAAGTAGGCGAGCAGGAAATCGCCATCGCTGGGCTTGGTGCGCAGCACTTCGTCGCGGAGCATCGGGCCGATGACTTTCACGCCCGGATAGGCGCCTTCGGCCGGATAGAAGCTGGCGATCAGGATGCGTTCCGGAATGCCCATCAGGCGGCGATAGCCAAAGCCGTCGCGCATGCCCATCAGCCAGAGGTCCGGCGGGAAGTGCGGCTTGCAGTAGGCGATGATGCCGACGTGGTCGAAGCTGATCCGCGGCAGTTTCAGCTTCTTCGCCGCGCGGTGGGTCCAGGCTTCGGAATCGGAAATCACCAGTTCGATGCCGCGCGCCTTGATCTCGCGCTCCACCACTTCGGAACCGTGGCCGCCGAAGAACAGATCGGCCATCGGCGCCAGGTTCTTACTGATCGTCTTGGCAACCGAATGGCTGCCGTTGGCTTGATAGACGTAGCCGATGATCGGAATGCGCACGGTCGGAAACAGCGGCGCCAGCACGTCGTAGGCATCGCCACCGGCGAACACGGTGACCTCGTGCCGGGCCATCAAACTCGGCAGCACCGCCATCGAGCGCATCGCATGGCCGCGCCCGTAACCCATCACGCCGTAGGCAATCTTCATCGTCGCTGCTCCCGGTCTTCGGGTGAGTACGCGGCCACGGTATGAAACGGCGGTAAACCCCGAATGACGAAGCGGTGACGGTTCGATGACAGCTCGGCGGCGGCTTGCTGCGCGGCGAGCGCGCTCAGCGCGACATCAGCAGATCAGGTCTGCCGCCCACAATCGGGTAGCGATGGTCACCGATCTGCAGCAGCGGCCAGTCACTGGCAACGGCGATCGGTGAACGTCCTTCGCGTAGCGTTTCCGGCAGCAGCGGATGACCGGCGCCAGCCTGACTGTAGACCCAGGCCAGCAGCAACCAGCCGCCGCTCCCGGAGGCACCGTAGACCAACGGCGGCAGGTTCCAACTGCGGGCTGGCGGGACGAACAGCCATTCAGGCCCGGGCGGCCCACCGAGATCGACGCTGATCAGCATGCAGGGACGCAGTTGACGCTGACAGCCGGGACCGAACTCCTTGCCGGCCAGCGGTGCGAGATCGGCCGCCAGCGCGCTGAGCAGTTCCGGCGGCAGCACCGTACCAGCTGGCAGTGTCTCGATATCTTCGGCGAGCAGCGGCCGAGACGACGGTGGGGAGACGTCGATCTCCGGTTCGCTCAAGGCTTCGTCGATCGCGGCGAGAAGGCCCAGATCACCGGCGTGGCGCGGATCAGTCCTGAGTGTCTCCAGCGCCGATCGGCCTTCGCGGCCAAGTTCTCGGGCGAACAGCCGGACGTCGAAGCGGGGCCGTTGCTCAGCCTGCTTCCTGTCTTGGGTCCCGGGCCCATTTCGCCGACGGAAATCGTCGACCTGATCATAGCCATCGATACGCAGTTCGCCGCGCGCCAGCCGCCCCAGCTGCGAACTCACGCTGATCGAACGGAAATCGAGCAACGGCGACTGCGAAGCCAGCAGCAGGACGACGACGAATCCGGCCATCAGCGGATTACCGACCGATAGCCGGCTCAGCCAGCGGCCATCGCGCGCCGGCAATACCGCCCAGGCCAGCAGCAGCGCATGCAGCGCGAGAATCACGGCCACCAGCAGGGCACTGAGCCGGTCCGGCGTCCAGCCGTGCTGGTCGACCCGCAGCACGATCGCCCAGATTGCCAGGCCGGCGTGCGCCGGCAAGCTCAACAGGCCGGCCGAAACGAAACGCTGCAGCCAGCGCGGATAACGCGGCTCCGTGTTGCCATCCTGGTAAACGCCATTGACGAACACCACCATCGCCAGCACCAGCCAGAGCAGCAGCGAGGCCGCGCGGCGGGTCTGCCACAGCGCTTCGGGCCCGCGCAGCACCACCACGGCGAGGAACAGCAGGGCCAGCAGCGCGACGAACGGCAGCAACGCTCGCGCCAGGCTCAAGCACAGGCGCAGCAAGGCCCGCAAAGCACCGCCCTGAGCACGGCTCATCACCAGGCCGAAGCCGACCAGCAAGCCAGTGACCGGATAGATGAAGCGCCGCTCGCCGAACAGCTCGCGGAATTCGGTGATGCCGAGCAAGGCGAACAAGGCGCCCCATAACCACAGGATCAGCCAGGCGGCGAGCACGAACAGGCCGGTGCCCGCCAGCGCCAGCGCATTGTCCCAGGCGTGGCGATAAAGGCTCGAATAAGACAGGCGCAGCGGCAGCCGGCTACCGGCGTCGCGCCAGGCTTCGAGGAATGGCAGCAGGATGAACAGCGCCGTGGCCAGCGTGGCCCAGTACGGAGTGCTGAGGCTGCTGCAGCCCCAGCGCGATGACAGGCAATCGCCGCCGGTGTGCCAGGCGAGACCGGCCAGCAGCAGGGCGAGCAGGCCGAGCGCAGCGTAGGTGAAGCGCTCGCCGATCCGCTCGATCATCAACATCAGCATCAAGGGCGGGCCGATCGCCAGCGTGTAGCCGAGCATCCACAGCGCTGGATCGTCGAAGCCCGACCACTTGCCGGCAATGCCCTCGTGCAGCACCAGCAGCACCGCCGAAGCGAGCACCGCAGTGATCACGATCAACTGCCGGGCCGGATGGTCCGGACTACCTTCAACAGCGACGCTGCGTTCCGTGTTCACGCGTTACCCGGGCTGCCGATGATTGGTTTCCATCATAATCCGACGCTCCTGCCTCGCCCTTACCCAGCGCCCGTGAATCTGCTTGACCCCGAACTGATCATCGCTTTCCTGACCTTGGCTGCACTGGAAATCGTGCTGGGCATCGACAACATCATCTTTCTGTCGATCATGGCGGCGAAGCTGCCGCTGCATCAGCAGGCCCGGGCGCGGACCATCGGCCTGGCCGGGGCGATGCTGACCCGCATCGCGCTGCTGGTGTCCCTGAACTGGATCGCCAAGCTGACCGCCGATCTGTTCACCGTATTCGGCATGGGCTTCTCGGGCCGCGATCTGATCCTGTTCGGCGGTGGCCTGTTCCTGATCTGGAAGGCCGGCAAGGAGATCGTCGACATGCTGCGCGGTGCGCTGCATGCGCCTGGCAGCACTGCTGGCGCGGTCGGCGTCAGCTTCGTCGGCGTGATCGTGCAGATCATGATTCTCGACATCGTGTTCTCGCTCGATTCGGTGATCACCGCCATCGGCATGACCAGCAATCTGCCGGTGATGATCGCCGCGATCGTCACCGCGGTGATCGCGATGATGTTCTTCTCCGGCCCACTGTCGCGCTTCGTCGACGCCAATCCGACGGTGAAGATGCTGGCGCTGGCCTTCCTGGTGCTGATCGGTGCCGTGCTGATCGCCGAAGGGCTGGACTTGCATATCTCCAAGGCCTACGTCTATTTCGCGATGGGCTTCTCGGTGGCCGTGGAAATCCTCAATCTGCGCCTGCGCAAGCGGCTGGCTGCCGCGGGTCATTGAAGCCTGATGCACGCTGAATCGCCCGATGTCGCGCTGCTCTGCGCCGGCCTGAACCCGGCCCAGCGCGAAGCGGTGACTGCGCCGCCCGAACACCGTCTGGTGCTGGCCGGTGCCGGCTCCGGCAAGACCCGGGTGCTGACCCATCGCATCGGCTGGCTGATCGCCGTCGAAGGGGTTTCGCCGCATTCGATCCTCGCGGTCACCTTCACCAACAAGGCCGCGGCCGAGATGCGCGGCCGCATCGAAAGCCTGGTCACCGTACCGGTGCGGACGATGTGGGTGGGCACCTTCCACGGCATCGCCCACCGCCTGCTGCGCCTGCACTGGAAGGAAGCGCGGCTGCCGCAGAACTTCCAGATTCTCGATGCCGACGATCAGCAGCGCCTGGTCAAGCGGGTGATCCGCGGGCTGGATCTGTCCGAAGAGCAGTGGGTGCCGAAGCAGATCACCGGCTGGATCAATGCCCAGAAGGAAGAAGGCCGGCGGCCGGATGCGATGGTCGACCAAGGCGATTTCGCGCAGCGGCAACTGGTGCGCATCTACAGCGCCTATGAAGCGCAATGCGCGCAGAACGGCCTGGTCGATTTCGCCGAACTGCTCTTGCGCGCCCACGAACTGTGCCGCGACGTGCCGCAGATCCAGCAGCATTACCGGCAGCGCTTCCGGCACATCCTGGTCGACGAATTCCAGGATACCAACACCTTGCAGTACGCCTGGCTAAGAGTGCTGGCCGGCAATACCGGGACGATGTTCGCGGTCGGTGATGACGATCAGTCGATCTACAGCTGGCGCGGCGCCAAGGTCGAGAACATGGCTCGGCTGAGCAAGGATTTCCCTGGCCTGGAAGTCATCCGCCTCGAACAGAACTACCGCTCGACCGGCACCATCCTCAAGGCCGCGAATGGCCTGATCGAGAAGAACTCCGGGCGGCTCGGCAAGGTGCTGTGGACCGATGGCCAGGATGGCGATGCGATCCAGCTCTATGCCGCGTTCAACGAGTTCGATGAGGCCGAGTTCGTGGTCGGCCGGATCAAGGCGCATCACGAAGGTACCTATGCGCTGAAAGACTGCGCGATTCTCTATCGCTCGAACGCGCAGAGCCGTGTGCTCGAAGAATCGCTGATCCGCAATCGTCTGCCGTATCGCATCTACGGCGGCCTGCGCTTCTTCGAACGCCAGGAAGTGAAGGACGCGCTGGCCTATCTGCGCCTGGTCGCGATCCGCGATGACGACGCCAGCTTCGAGCGCGCCGTGAACACGCCGCCGCGCGGCATCGGCGCGACCACCATCGAACGTCTGCGCGCACTGGCGCGCGATGCCGGCGTGTCGCAATGGAAGGCGGCGCAAGGCGCTGGCGCCGCACTCGGCCGCAGCGCCAACAATCTGAAGGTGTTCCTCGATCTGATCGACGGCCTCGCCCGTGACGGCGCTGGCAAGCCGCTGGCCGAGCTGATGGCGATGGCGATCGAGCGCTCGGGCTTGCGCGAACATTACAAAAAAGAGAAGGGCGAGCAGGCCGAAGCGCGCCTCGACAATCTCGACGAACTGATCAGCGCCGCACGCGGCTTCGAGCGGCCGCCGGAAGACGATGGCCTCGATCCGCTGAACTCCTTCCTCGCCCACGCGATGCTCGAAGCCGGCGAACGCCAGGCCGGCGTCGGCGAGGACTGCGTGCAGCTGATGACTCTGCACTCGGCGAAGGGCCTGGAGTTTCCGGTGGTGTTCCTGGTCGGCATGGAGAACGGCCTGTTCCCGAGCCAGCGCGCCGTCGATGGCGGCTCGCTCGAAGAGGAGCGGCGCCTGGCCTACGTCGGCGTTACCCGCGCGCGTCAGCAGCTGTATCTGACTTACGCCGAAGTGCGGCGCATCCAC
>NZ_JAHFRY010000169.1 GCF_023266035.1 Nevskia sp. | reverse complement strand
TGCGATGACCGCGTTCTCGGCATCGGCCCAGGAGCTGACCGTGATGGGCGCCGACGAAGGCGCCAACCCGGCCGGCAGCATTCCCGCCTGGACCGGCGAAGTCCTCAAGGCACCGGCCGGCTTCAAGCCGGGCATCCTCTATCCGGATCCGTTCGCCTCGGAAAAGCCGACTCTGGTCATCACCGCCGCCAATGCCGAGGAGCACAAGGCGAACCTGACACCCGGCCAGTTGGCGACGTTCAAGAAGTATCCGACCTACAAGATCAACGTCTACCCGACGCATCGCACCGGCCTCTATCCGAAGGGCTATTACGACGAGACCAAGGGCAATGCCGGCAAGGCCAAGCTGTCGGACTCCGGCAACGGCGTGCTCGGCGTCAATGGCGGTCTGCCGTTCCCGACGCCCAAGAACGGAAACGAAGCGATCTGGAATGCGCTGACCCGCTATCGCGGCGAAACCTACGAGACCGACAACGTCCAGCTGGCCGTGACCCGTGGCGGCGATTACACGCCGGTACGTTTCCAGTACCAGCTCGACTTCCAGTTCGGTTCGTTGAACAAGAAGCCGTCCGAGCGCACCGACAATCTGCTGTTCTACTTCCTGCAGCGCATCGTGGCACCTGCGCGTCTGGCCGGTTCGGTGCTGCTGGTGCACGAGCCGCTGGACCAGACCAAGGTGTTCCGCTCGGCCTGGACCTACAACCCCGGCCAGCGCCGCGTGCGTCAGGCGCCGAACGTCGCTTACGACAATCCGGGCACGGCCGCCGATGGCCTGCGTACCAACGATGATTTCAACATCTACAACGGTGCCACCGACCGCTACGATTTCGAACTGGTCGGCAAGAAGGAAATCTACATTCCGTACAACAGCTACAAGCTGTCGAGCGGCGCCAAGCTGGAAGACATCACCCGCCCGGGCCATCTCAATCCTGATCTGGTGCGCAACGAGCTGCACCGGGTCTGGGTGGTCGATTCCAAGCTGAAGAAGGGCACCTCGCATCTCTACGCGCGGCGCACCTTCTATCTCGACGAAGACACCTGGACGCCGGTGCTGGTCGACAAGTACGACGGCCGCGGCGAACTGTTCCGCACCGGCGAATACCACTCGATCCAGCTCTGGGACGTGCCGATGACCTTCGGCACCGTCGAAGTGCACAGCGATCTGCAATCGGGCCGCTATCTGGCGCTCGGCGTGCGCACCGGTGACGACAAGATGTACGCGCCTTCGAAGCTGACAGCCGCCGATTTCACGCCGGCTTCGCTGCGCGAGTCGGGCGTTCGCTGATCGGCTTTGAATAAGCCCTCGTTGCAATGATGACCAGGGCCGACGGGCATCCCGCCGGCCCTGTTCGTTTCAACCTTCAACGAACATTGAGAGAACGTCGATGCGCAAGCCGCAACGATTGATGCTGGCCGGACTGCTTGGCGCAAGCGCGCTGATCGCCGTCCTGCAAGTGACGGCGCAGGAGCCGGCCGCTGCAGCGACACCCGCCGTGCTGTCGATAGCCGGGCCGGTCGCCAAAGCCACGGTGGAGAGACTGCTGCTGAACGATGCGACGCACGCCGGCAAGCGCATCGTCGCCGTCGGCGAGCATGGCTATGCGATCACTTCGGACGACGAAGGCGCGAGCTGGCAGCGCGGTGCTGGCCTGCGCCGGACCATGCTCACTGGTGTCCGCTTCGCCGACGACAAGACCGGCTGGGTGATCGGCCACGACGGCCTGATCGCGGCAACGACCGACGGCGGCGCAAGCTGGCACGAGCAGCGCTTTGCTCCGGATGAAGAAGAGCCGCTGCTCGGCATCTATGCGCGCGACGCTGCCAATGCGATCGCCATCGGCGCCTATGGGCTTTATCTGGAAACCACGGACGGCGGTGCCACCTGGACTAAGCGAAAGATCACCGAAGGCGAGGACGATCGTCACCTCAACGCGATCGCCGCGTTCGGCAGCGGCAAGCTGGCGATCGTCGGTGAATCCGGCAGCCTGCTGATCTCCACCGACGCCGGCGCCACCTGGACCGCCGCGAAGCCGCCTTATGAAGGTTCCTACTTCGGCGCGCTGGCGATCGGCAGCGAAGGCTTGATGATCTACGGCCTGCGCGGCCAGGCTTTCGTCAGCAGCGATGCCGGAGCGACCTGGACGGCGGCCGAAGGTTCCGGCCCGGTGACCTTGCTCGGCGGTGGCGTTGGCGCCGATGGCAGCGTCACCCTGGTCGGCTCCGCCGGCACGGTGCGCATCAGCCGCGATGCCGGCAAGACTTTCGCGCCGCTGGCACCCGCCAAGGTCGCAGCGTATTCGACGGCGCTGCCGCTCGATGCCGCGCATGCGCTGCTGTTCGGTGAAGCCGGCACCAGCGTCCTCGAACTTGCAGGAGCTGCCAAATGACGCCGACGCCGCGCAAGACCACGGCCGATCTGCCGCGCATCGAAGGGCCGCTCGGCGGCCTGATCCAGGGTCTGTCGAACCTGCTGTTCAACCATCGCGCCTTGATGCTCGCCATCTTCGCGGCGCTCACCGTGTTCCTCGCCTGGTCGGCGAGCGGGCTGAAGGTGGACGCCGGGTTCAAGAAGATGATCCCGCTCGAACATCCGTACATGAAGACGTTCACGGACTACGAACAGACCTTCGGCGGTGCCAATCGCATCATCGTCGCGTTGATCCGCGAGCCAGCAGCCGACGGCAGCGCAGCAGCGACGATCTTCGACAAGGCCTTCATGGCCGATCTGAAAGCGGCGACCGATGACCTGTTCTACATCAAGGGCGTCGATCGCCCGACCGTGCAGTCGCTGTTCACGCCGAACGTGCGCTTCATCGAGATCGTCGAAGGCGGCTTCGCCGGCGGCAATGTCATCCCGGCCACCTTCCAGGGTGAGCCGGACGATCTCGAAACCGTGCGCCGCAACGTGCAGAAGGCCGGGCTGGTCGGCCGCCTGGTGTCCAACGATCTGCACGGCGCGCTGATCCGCGCCGATCTGCTCGATGTCGATCCGGAAACCGGCGAGAAGTTGAACTACCCGCGCATCGCCGCCGAGCTGGAAGCGCTGCGTGCGAAGTACCAGAAGGACGGCATCACGGTGCACATCATCGGCTTCGCGAAAGCCGTGGGTGACATCACCGACGGCGCGAAGGGCGTCATCGCCTTCTTCCTGATCGCCTTCGTGATCACCGCACTGCTGCTGCTCTGGTACACCAAGTCGGCCAAGCTGACCGGTGTGGCGCTGGTCTGCGCGCTGCTGCCGGTGCTGTGGCTGCTGGGCACCTTGCCGCTCGCCGGTTACGGCATCGATCCGCTGTCGATCCTGGTGCCGTTCCTGATCTTCTCGATCGGCTGCAGCCATGCCGTGCAGATGACCAACGCCTGGAAGGACGCGATCGCCGACGGCTACGACGCCACCGATGCTTCGCGCTTCGCGTTCTCGCAGTTGTTCATCCCGGGAACCCTGGCGCTGGTCACCAATGCGCTCGGCTTCCTGGTGATCATGCTGATCGAGATCGACATCGTTCGCGAGCTGGGCATCACCGCCACGCTCGGCGTCAGCTTGATGATCGTCACCAACAAGATGGTGCTGCCGATCCTGCTCACCTATCTGCGCATCGATCAGAAGACGCTGGCTGCCAAGCAGGCGCAGGAGAAAAGCTTCGAGCCGATCTGGCGTGCCTGCTCGCATTTCGCCGAGCGCCGTACGGCGGTCTGGGCGATTGCCGGCAGCGTCGTGCTGCTGGTCGTCGGCTTCGCGCTGGCGCGCGGCCAGAAGGTGGGCGATCTCGGCTCGGGCCTGCCGGAGTTGCGCGAGGACTCGCGCTACAACCGCGACAACGCGGCGATCACCAGCAACTTCAAGATCGGCGTCGATGTCATCTCGATCGTCGTCCAGACCCATGACATCGACGGCGCCTGCACCGATCACCGGGTGATGGATGCGATGGACGCCTTCGAGTGGAAGATGAAGAACGTCGCTGGCATCGCCAGCGCCATTTCGTTGCCGAGCATGGCCAAGATCGTCAACGCCGGCTTCAACGAAGGCTCGCTGCGCTGGCGGGTGCTGGCGCGCAATCGCGATGTGCTGGCCCAGGCGGTGACGCCGATCGACACCGGCACCGGCCTGCTGAACTCGGACTGCTCGGCGATGCAGATGCTGTTCTTCACCAGCGATCACCAGGGCGAAACGCTGGCTCACATCGTCCAGTCGGTGAAGGACTGGAACACCGAGTTCCATGCGCCGAGCAGCGAGTTCAGGGAGATCGCGCCGCTGGTCGAGTTCAAGCTGGCGTCCGGCAATGCCGGCGTGATGGCGGCGACCAATGAAGCCGTCGAAGAAGCAGACAAGCACGAGCTGGCAGCGATCTTCGGCGCCATCACCCTGATGTGTCTGCTGACCTTCCGCTCGTTCGGCGCAACCTTGTGCATCATCCTGCCGCTGGCGCTGGTTTCGCTGCTGAACAATGCGCTGATGGCCGTACTCGGCATTGGCTTGAAGGTGTCGACCCTGCCGGTGGTCGCGCTCGGCGTCGGTGTCGGCGTCGACTACGGCATCTACCTGTACGACCGCATCGAAGTGCACCTGCACCACGGCAAGACCCTGGTCGAAGCCTTCTTCATCGCGCTCAAGGAACGCGGTGCAGCGGCGGCGTTCACCGCGGTGACGATGAGCCTCGGTGTTGCAACCTGGGCGTTCTCGGCGCTGAAGTTCCAGGCCGACATGGGCTTGCTGCTGAGCTTCATGTTCCTGGTCAACATGCTCGGCGCGCTGATCCTGCTGCCGTCGCTGCTGGCCTTTTTCGTCAAGGCGAAGAAGGCTTGATCGACCCGGCTTTCGACGTTCCATTCACGGCGTCGCGCGTTCGCGGATAATCCGCGTCCGCCATGAGCCTCGCCCCGAACCGTCCTGCCGTGATCGCCTTGCCGTCGCCGGCCAGGCTGCGGGCGGCGATTGCGGCGGAGGGTTATGCCTTCGTCGCCGGTGCGGCGATGCAGGGCGCGCTGCTGTCCGCCGGTTCGCTGGCCGACTGGGCCGAGTTCAGCGGCAGCTGGAACGATCTCGCGCTCGACAGCTTCATGGCCGACGGCGGCCGTTATCGCCGTCGCCGCCATGCGGTGTACGCCATCGAAGCCGCCGGCAAGCTGGCGCGCGAGGCGCATCAGCCGCACTGGCAGGGCCTCGAATACAACCCGTTGAACGGCGGTGTCGCGCGCTGGTTCGAGCCGGTGAGCGATGCGATCGGTGCGGGTGACAGCTTGAGCACCATCCTGCGCTGGTGCGCCGGCCTGTTCGGGCGGCTGTCGCCGGAGGTCGCGAACTGGAAAGTCGAAGTCCACCAGTTCCGCATCGAAGCCGGCCCCGGCATCGCCGGCCAGCCGACACCGGAAGGCGCGCATCGCGATGGCGTCGATCACGTGCTGGTGCTGATGATCCGCCGCCACAACATCGCTGAAGGCACGACGACGATCATCGATGCGGATGGCAACACGCTCGGCAGCTTCACCCTCACCGACGCCTTCGACGCCGCCCTCGTCGACGATGCCCGCGTGCGCCATGGCGTGACGCCAGTCGAAGCGCTGGACCCTAGCCAGCCGGCCTATCGCGATGTGCTGGTGGTGACGTTCAAGCGGCGCTAGGGGCATGGTGGGCAGCTTTCATCTGCCCACCCTACGATCTTGCTTCCCGCTAGTTGTGCCCGGATTGCGGTTCAGACCAGATCAGTGTGCTGCGGCACCGGCTGGCCTTCTTCGAAGAAGGCCATCGATACCGAGTTCAGACAGTAGCGCTGGCCGCTCGGCTTGGGGCCGTCGTTGAACACGTGGCCGAGGTGACCATCGCAGCGCTGGCAGCGCACTTCGGTGCGGACCATGCCGTAGCTGCGGTCGGTGATGCTGCGAATGTGCGCGGGATCGTAGGGCTCGAAGAAGCTCGGCCAGCCGGTGCCGGAATCGAACTTGGTGTTCGAGCGGAACAGCGGCAGGCCGCACAGGCGGCAGGCGTAGGTGCCGGCCTTCTTGTTGTCGGTGAACTGGCCGCAGAAGGCGCGCTCGGTGCCGTGCTCGAGCAGCACACGGTGCTCTTCGGCAGTCAGCGATTGCGCCAGCTCGGTCTTCAGCGCCGGGCTGATCGGACGCAGATCGTAGCCGCTGGCGGACGGCGGGACCGGCGGATTGACGATGACGGGTTCTGGTTTGGCCATGATTGATTTCCAAAAAAATAGAGTTACTTGCGGACGTAGTCGGCGAACTTGTGTTCGAGCTTGTCGACCTTCGGCAGCGCCACGCCGGCGATATACGGCTGGCCGGGATTTCGCACCGCGTAATCCTGGTGATAGACCTCGGCAGTGAAGAACGAGTCGAGTGGCACCAGCGCGGTGACGATAGCGCTGCGAAACACCTTCGCGGCTTCCAGCTGGGCGATGTAGGCAGCGGCCACGTCGCGCTCGGCCTCATCGTGGAAGAAGATCGCCGAACGATACTGACGGCCGCGGTCGTTGCCTTGGGCGTTGAGCGTGGTTGGATCGTGGGCCACGGCGAACAGCACCTTGAGCAGCGCGCCATAGCTGATCACGGCCGGGTCGTAGACGATCTTGACGACCTCGGCGTGGTCGGTGCGGCCGGTGCAGACGGCCTCGTAGTTGGCGCTGTCGGCACTGCCGCCGGCATAGCCGGAAATCACTTCGGAAACGCCATCGAGGCGCTCGAACACCGCTTCCACGCACCAGAAGCAGCCGGCCGCGAAGACTGCTTCCTGCGGCCCATCGCTGGTCGGGTTCAGGTCGCGGGCAGGGTCGGGGAAGCCGGAGTGGTCGGCGCGTCGTGCGGCAGCAGGAAGATCACAGACGATATTCATCAGAGGCTCTCCATGAGGGCTGGGTCAGGGCCGGATCGGCAGTCGTCGCAGGGCGACACGGCCGGGGCCTAAGGGCAGCCAGGTAGCGAGGCTGCGGATCATGCGCCAATCGTCCGGGCGCGGCGGGCATTGTGTCTGCGCCGGGCCGTTCCGGATTCATGGCTGATCGTTCAGGCAGCGCGGGCCGCGCCAGCATCCTGGCCGGACTTGCACTGGATGAATTCGATCTTGTAACCGTCCGGGTCTTCGACGAAGGCGATCACCGTGGTGCCGTGCTTCATCGGCCCGGCTTCACGCACCACCTTGCCGCCGCGCGCCTTGACCATGTCGCAGGCCTGATAGGCGTCTGCCACTTCGAGCGCGACGTGACCATAGGCTGTGCCTAGCTCGTAGCGCTTGGTATCCCAGTTGTGGGTCAACTCCAGCTCGGCGCCAAGCTGCACGCCATCGACGCGATCTTCAGCGCCGAGAAACGCCAGGGTGAAACGGCCTTCCGGATAGTCGCGACGCGAGACCAGTTTCAGGCCGAGCACGTCCTGGTAGAACTGGATCGAGCGGTCGAGATCGCCGACTCGGAGCATCGTGTGCAGGATCTTCATGGGTCACTCCCGAATGACTGCCAGGTGAGGGCAAGGTGGGGCAGCCGCAAGTGAATGCAAGGCAGCGAAGCTTGCGGGCCGAAGCTGGATGTTACCGTTCGGTACGAAGCGGTGGTGCATCGTCTGACCGGATTCCGCACGAGGACGTGCCGTCATCGTCAAGGCCTTGCGGCTGAGGCCTGGGCGCTGCGGGGGAAGCGCCGACGCCTTGCTGCAACATCACGGGCGCATGGTTCTTGCTTGAACACACGCCTTTGGAAACCGGCTAAAGTCAAGACCATGATGCCCTCGATCCTCAAGCTGGATATTGGTGGGATGCCGGTCAGCTGGATCCGTTGGCAGACTGCCGCGACGCTGTACGCACGCGATTGCGTGCGTTGGGAAGCCGGTGCCGAGCAATTCATCATCCGCGGCGGCACCAATGGCCGCACCGGGCTGCCGTCGGAACTGCGCATCGGCTCGATCATCGCGGTGGCCGATCGCTCGCGCCGCTTCAGCGGCGGCAACGCGCCGCTGCTGACCAACCGCACCCTGTTCCAGCGCGACGGCTTTCTATGTACCCACCGAGCCTCTTCGAGCATCTCGCATCGCTCTCGCAGTGCTCCGATGACCGCGCGGGGCTCAGGGTCTACGAATAAGGTTATTCCAGCACGTGCTTTTAAGGTAAGGATCGATGCTCGAATAAGTCGGGCACATGAGGGAAACGGCTTATTCATTTTGCCAAAAAGCCCCGCCAATCCTGCGACGCTTTCAGGCCCGATTTTAGGG
>NZ_JAHFRY010000072.1 GCF_023266035.1 Nevskia sp. | reverse complement strand
CGGGGCCGGACGGCCCGACGATGCCGGCCGCTTCCATCTGCTCGACCATGCGCGCGGCGCGGTTGTAGCCGATCGACAGACGCCGCTGCACCCAGCTGACACTGGCCTTGCGCGTCTCCAGCACGATCGCCACCGCCTTGTCGTAGAGCGGATCGGATTCGGCATCGGCGGCACCAGGCTCCGGCGCGGCGCGCTCCTCCGGCTCACCGTTGAGGATGTCGACGATGTAGTTCGGCTCGCCGACCTGCTTCAGGTAAGCGACGACCTTGTGCACCTCGTGATCGTCGACGAAGGCGCCGTGCAGACGCTGAATGCGGCTGGCACCGATCGGTCGATAGAGCATATCGCCGTGACCGAGCAGGGTTTCCGCGCCCATCTCGTCGAGGATGGTCCGCGAGTCGATGCGGCTGGCGACCTGGAACGCGACTCTGCTCGGGATGTTGGCCTTGATCAGGCCGGTGATCACATCGACGCTCGGGCGCTGAGTGGCGACGATCAGATGAATGCCGGCCGCGCGCGCTTTCTGGGCGATACGGGCGATCAGCTCTTCGACCTTCTTGCCGACCACCATCATCATGTCGGCAAGTTCGTCGATGACGATGACGATGTGCGGCATCGGCTCCAGAGTCGGGCCGAGCACCGGGCCGGACAGCTCGGCATCGGCGAACAGATCCGGAATCGTCGACAGCGGATCGGAAATCGGTTCGCCAGCCTCGATCGCGTCGAGCACCTTCTTGTTCATGCCGGCGAGGTTGCGCACGCCGAGCGCCGACATCAGCCGGTAGCGGCGCTCCATCTCGGCGACACACCAGCGCAGCGCGTTGGCGGCGTCCTTCATGTCGGTGACGACCGGCGTCAGCAGATGCGGAATGCCCTCGTAGACGGACAGTTCCAGCATCTTCGGATCGATCAGGATCAGGCGAAGTTGCTCGGCCGTGGCCTTGAACAGCATCGACAGGATCATCGCGTTGATCGCCACCGACTTGCCGGAACCGGTGGTACCGGCCACCAGCAGATGCGGCATTTTCGCCATGTCCACGGCAACCGGATTGCCGGCAATGTCCTTGCCCATGCCCATGGTCAGCGGCGAAGTGGCGCTGGTGTAGGCATTCGACGCCAGGATTTCGGACAGCGAAACCATCTCGCGCTTCTGGTTCGGAATCTCCAGGCCAATGACGCTCTTGCCTTCGATGACCTCGACCACGCGGACACTGGCCACCGACATCACCCGCGCGAGATCGCGCGACAGATTGGTGATCTGCGACCCCTTCACACCCGAAGCCGGCTGCAGCTCGAAGCGGGTGATCACCGGGCCTGGCATCGCATCGACAACCGTGCCCTTGACCCCGAAGCTGGCCAGATGGCGTTCGAGTTCGCGCGACAAACGATCGATTTCCTCAGCCGTATAACGACGGCCACCCGGCTTCGGCGGATCGAGCAGGTACAGCGGCGGCAGCGGCTCGCCGTTGAACGCCGGGATGGCAATGGCGTCCGGCTTCGCCACTTTCTTCGGCTTCGGCGCGGTCATCACCAGCTTCGATCCGACCGGAATTTCCACCTCGGCTTCAGCCTCGGTCGCCCATGGCGGCGCCGGATCAGAGGGCAGCGCAAATGAAGGACTGACTACAGCAACGGGCGACGCCGGCTCAACACGGTCATCCGTGCGATCGACAATCGGCAAGGGTTCAGCGACAGCCGCCAGATCGAGTTCCGGGCTGGTCGGCGAGGTTTCGAAGCGTGGCTTGCGGCGGCGCGGCTCGCGGACTTGCGGCTCATCGAGCGCAACATCGACTTCGCTGCCGATCGCCTCGGCAATCTGGTCATTGCTGCGCTGGGCGCGGCGCAATTGACGGCGCTCCCACCAGGCCATCGCCCGGTTGCCGATGGCATCCAGCACGGCCAGCCACGAAAACACCATCGCCAGGGGGAGTGCAGCGACGAACAAGGTCAGTAACAAAAGCGTTGCGCCGACCGGATTCAGCACGCTGCGCAGGCTATTGCCGAGCAGGCTGCCGGCGATGCCACCGCCGCCCTGAGGCAGCCAGCGGCTGGCGTCACCGCCGTACATCGCGGCAAGCCCCGCCAGACTCAGCGCGGAAACGAACCAGGCCGTGGCCCGCAGGCCCAAGGGCAGGTGCATCGGCGAATCGAAGCCGCGAAAGGCGCGCAAGCCCAACCACAACACGGCCCAAGGCGACAGGAATGCGACATAGCCGACACAGCTCAGCAGGCCATTGGCCAACCAGGCTCCGGCCGCACCGGCGAGGTTGCGGGTTTGATGGCCGACTCCGGAGGAGGACCAGCCCGGATCATCCGGATGGAAGCTCAGCAACGCGGCCAGCAGAAACACTGCAACACCGACGCAGATCAGCAGCACCGCCTCGTTGGGCAGGCGTTCGATCCAGGTGGCGTCGGCGGCGGGCGCCGACGAACCACCCTTCCGCGTCAAAGGTTGCGCGGCTTGTTTCTTGCTACCAAAGCGAAAGAAGCGGGCGATAGAAGGCACGGTGAAAGGACGTCGGGAATGACCGGAGTATATCAGCCGACCTTCGGTGTTCCGGCTACCGGACAGGCCTTGAATTCGCGCCGGTCAGCGTCATGTTTCTGTCAGACAAGAATTGCCTTGAACTGCCAAAAATCTGGAACTCGGAGGGTTTGCGATGACTATGGAAGTGCGTCATTTCGTGCTGGCCCCGGACGGTGCAATCCGTGAATTTTCTCCGGCCGAAGCTGCGTTGATCGCGGCTGGCTCCAACAAACTGCCTGAGTTCGCCGAGCGTCGTGTGCGTTATCTGCAGGTGTCCTGGGATGACGAAGCCGCTGCCGAAATGAAGATCCAGACGGCCGGTGCGGCAATCAAGTTCGATGCCGATGGCCGCCTCGCCGAAGCGGCTCCGCCATCCGACGAGGAAAAGATTTCCCGCTTCGAGCACGACACCTGCGTGCAATGGGCGCTGCGCGGGGCCGAGGTCGCGGTACTGACGTTCCACTGAGACCGGCCGCCCTCCTCACACCGGACGCTCCGGAACCCGCAACGACGCGATGCGCGTCCGCCATCTCGACCGCGTCGCGTCGTTGCCTGCCGAGCAGTGGAACGCGCTGTTCCCGGCCGCCTACCCGTTCACGCGCCATGCTTTCCTGAGTGCTCTGGAAGAACATGGCTGCGTCAGCCCGGAACTTGGCTGGTCGCCCTGTCACGTCGTGCTCACCGATGAACTGGGCGTCGTCGCCGCTGCGCCGCTATATGTAAAAGGCCATTCCTACGGCGAATTCGTCTTCGATTTCGCCTGGGCCGATGCCAGCCGCCGCATCGGCCAGCCCTACTACCCGAAGTTGATCAACGCGATTCCGTTCACGCCGTGCAGCGGGCCCCGGCTCGGCGCTCGCGACGAAGCCGCGCGGCGCCTGATCGCCGGTCGACTGCCCGATATCGCTCGCGCTGCGGGCCTATCCGGCTGTCACGCGCTGTTCGTCGACGACGCAGATTTCGCGGCCTATCAAAGCGCCGGACTGGTCGAGCGCAACGACGTGCAGTTCCATTGGTTCAACCAGGGCCCGAACGGCCCCTATCGCGATTTCACCGATTTCGTTTCGACCTTCACCAGCGACAAGCGCAAGAAGATCCTCCGCGAACGCCGCCGGGTTGCCGAAGCCGGCATCCGCTTCGAGATCCGCGCCGGTCACGAGCTCAGCGAAGCCGAATGGACGCGGGTCTATGCGCTGTACGCCAGCACTTACGCCGAGCGCAGTCAGACCCCTTACCTGACCCCGGAATTCTTTCTCGACTACGGACGACAGGCCGACACGCCGGTTAGACTCGTTCTGGCATACGAGGACTCGGCAATGGTGGCAGTGGCGATCACGCTGCGCGGTGGCGATACGCTCTACGGGCGTCACTGGGGCGCGGCCGATCGCTATCACAGCCTGCATTTCGAGACCTGCTACTACCAGGGCATCGACTACTGCATCCGAGAAGGTCTGCGGCATTTCGATGCCGGCGCCCAGGGCGAGCACAAGCTGGCGCGCGGCTTCACGCCGCAGATCACCCGCTCCGCGCACTGGCTTTCGGAGCCGCGTTTGTTCGATGCGGTCAGCGATCATCTCGAACGCGAGCGTGCCTATGTCGAACAGCGTGAAGCGCTGCTCGACGAGCACACGCCGTACAAGCGCCCAGACAATCGACTGGGCGACCCAACTGGGGCGGCCAAGATGGATAACCGGGATGGATAACCCGGTCCGCCTGCACTGGCTGGACCCGCATGACCCGAACCAGCCTTTTCCGCCGCCCAATCGCGCGATGCGCGATCCCAACGGGCTCCTGGCGATCGGCGGCGATCTGTCCGTCGACCGCCTGCTACGCGCCTACTCCGGCGGCATCTTCCCCTGGTACAACCCCAACGAACCGATCCTGTGGTGGTGCCCGGACCCGCGCGCGGTGCTGGAGCCGGATCAGTTCCACATCTCGCATTCGCTGGAAAAACGCATCCGCAAGCCGGATTACGCGGTGACGCTGGATCGCGCCTTCGGTGATGTGCTCGATGGCTGCACCGAATCGCGACGCGGCAGCCACGGTACCTGGCTCGGGGCCGACATGAAGCGCGCCTACCTGGAATTGCGCGAAGCCGGCCATGCCCACTCCGCCGAGGTCTGGCGCGACGGCCGGCTGGTCGGCGGGCTGTATGGCGTCGCGCTCGGCCACGTGTTTTTCGGCGAATCGATGTTCAGCACCGAAACAGATTGCTCGAAGCTCGCGCTGTACTGGCTCTGTCAGCAATTGAAGTCCTGGTCGTTCGAGCTGATCGATTGCCAGATCGCGTCCCAGCATCTGCGCACCCTCGGTGCGGTCGAGATTTCCCGCGAGCGTTTCCTGTCGCGGCTGCGCGTCGCGCTGCAGTCGCCGTCACGTGTCGGTCTGTGGCGTTACGACATCGAGGTGCCGGACTCGCAGCAGCACTTTTCCGGGCTGCTGGCATGAGCCTTTGGCGCGCACCGTTCTTGCATCGGTTTTCGCCATGACCATGCAAAGCCTCCGCCTGCTGATGGGAAGTGCGCATGCCTGCGGCTACCTGCCGGAGCGCCATGCACGCAGCGCCTTCGTCGATCCGGCGTTTCCGCTGGAGCCGGCGCTGTACGGCGCGCTGCTCGATCAGGGCTTCCGGCGCAGCGGCGATTACGCCTACCGACCGATGTGCCTGAACTGCCGCGCCTGCCAGTCGGCGCGCATCGTGGTTGGTGAGTTCGTACCGGATCGCGCCCAGCGCCGTTGCTGGAAGCGCAACGCCGACCTGATGCTGTCGATCAAGACGACGCTGAACGACGAGCATTACACGCTTTATCGCCGCTACCTCGCCGCCCGCCATCGCGATGGCGGCATGGATCCCGACGATGCCAAGGCCTTCGAGGAATTCCTCGCCTGCGGCTGGGGTGCGACCGAGTTCTGGGAGTTCCGCGCCGGCGACCAGCCGGACAGCCCGCTGATGGCGGTGTCGGTGGTTGATCGGGTGCCGCGTGGCCTGTCCGCCGTCTACACCTTCTTCGATCCCGAAGCGCCGACTCGCGGGCTTGGCACCTACGCGATCCTCAGCCAGATCGAACAGGCCCAGTTCCAGCGGCTGCCGTACGTCTATCTCGGCTACTGGGTGCCCGACAGCGCCAAGATGGACTACAAGAAACGCTTCCATCCGCTGCAAGTGCTGCGCAACGGAAGCTGGCAGGATCTGGTTGACATTTGAGGCAGGAATTGCCAGCCCGGGTTCGTTCCCGGATAATCCCGCCTCCTCAAACTCCGTGGCCCTAATGGCAAAAGAAGATCACATCGAAATGCCCGGCATCGTCGCCGAAACGCTTCCGAACACGACGTTCCGGGTCAAGCTCGAAAACGGCCATATCGTCACCGCCCATATCTCCGGGCGTATGCGCAAGAACTACATCCGCATCCTGACCGGCGACAAGGTCACCGTGCAGCTGACGCCGTACGACCTGACCAAGGGTCGGATCACGTTCCGCGACAAGTAAAACTGTGGTCAGTGGCTTGTGCTTAGTGGTTAGTTGAAAGCAAGAAAAAGCCCGCCGAAGCGGGCTTTTTGTTTTTGACTAGCAACTAGTCACTGACCACGAACCACTGCTTCACGCTGGTTCGACCGCCACCACCGACTTCTCCTTGGCTTCGATCTCGAAGCCGATCTTGTCGTCGTCGGTGACCTTGACGGTGACGCGACCACCATGGGCCAGCTTGCCGAACAGCAGTTCCTCGGCGAGCGGGCGCTTGATGCTTTCCTGGATCGTCCGCGCCATCGGACGTGCACCCATCTTGACGTCGTAGCCGTGCTCGCACAGCCAGTCGCGGGCCTCCTGCTCGACATCCATCGTCACGTGCTTGGCCGCCAGCTGTTCCTCGAGCTGCATCAGGAACTTGTCGACCACGCGGGCGATCTCGCGCTTGCCCAGCGGCGCGAACGGGATGATCGCGTCGAGGCGGTTGCGGAATTCCGGCGAGAAGCCGCGGCGAATCACTTCCAGTGCATCGGTCGAGTGGTTCGCTTCGGTGAAACCGATCCCGCGCCGCGAGGATTCCTCGGCACCGGCATTGGTCGTCATCACCAGGATCACGTTGCGGAAATCCGCAGCGCGGCCGTTGTTGTCGGTCAAGGTGCCGTGATCCATGACCTGCAGCAGCAGGTTGAACACGTCCGGATGTGCCTTCTCGATTTCATCGAGCAGCACCACCGCATGCGGATGCTTGATCACGGCCTCGGTCAGCAACCCCCCCTGATCGAAACCGACATAGCCCGGAGGCGCGCCGATCAGGCGCGACACCGTGTGCCGCTCCATGTACTCGGACATGTCGAAGCGGATCAGCTCGATGCCCAGCTGGCTGGCCAGCTGCCGGGTGACTTCGGTCTTGCCGACACCGGTAGGGCCGGCGAGCAGGAAGTTGCCGATCGGCTTGTCCGGATTGCCGAGGCCCGAACGCGCGAGCTTGATGCACGACGACAGGGTTTCGACCGCAGCATCCTGGCCAAAAATCACCAGCTTGAGATCGCGTTCCAGAGTGGCAAGGCGATCCTTGTCGCTCGACGACACGCTCTTCGGCGGAATCCGCGCGATCTTGGCGACGGTTTCCTCGATGTCACGAACCTGCACGGTCTTGCGACGCTTGGCCTCGGGCAGCAGGCGCAGACGGGCAGCGGCTTCGTCGATGACGTCGATCGCCTTGTCCGGCAGATGCCGATCGGTGATGTGCTTGGCTGCCAGTTCGACGGCACTGCGAATCGCACCGCTGGTGAAGTGCACCTGGTGGTGTTCTTCGAAACGGGCGCGCAGGCCTTCGAGAATCTGGATCGTTTCCGGCACGCTCGGTTCCGGCACATCGACTTTCTGGAAGCGCCGCGACAATGCGCGATCCTTCTCGAAGATGCCGCGGTATTCCTGGTAGGTGGTCGAGCCGATGCAGCGCAGCTCGCCGTTGGCCAGCATCGGCTTCAGCAGGTTCGACGCGTCCATCACGCCACCGGAAGCTGCACCGGCGCCGATGATCATGTGAATTTCGTCAATGAACAGGATCGCGCCCGGCGTCCGCGCCAGTTCCGAGATCACGCTCTTGAAGCGCTTCTCAAAATCGCCGCGGTACTTGGTGCCGGCAATCAGGCTGCCGAGATCGAGGCTGAACACGATGCCGTCCTTGAGCAGTTCCGGCACGCGGTTCTCGGTGATCAGCCAGGCCAAGCCTTCGGCGATCGCAGTCTTGCCGACGCCGGCTTCACCGACCAGCAGCGGATTGTTCTTGCGCCGGCGGCAGAGCGTCTGCATGACGCGCTCCATCTCGTGGGCGCGGCCGATCAGCGGATCGATCAGCCCGCGCATGGCGCGCTGGTTGAGGTTGACCGCGAACTGCTCGAGCGCGGACTTGCCGCTGCTCTTGCCAGACTCGTCCTTGTCCTCGTTGTCGTTCTGCGGTTCCTGCGGCGCAGCCGGCTGGTTGTTCTTGGCGATGCCGTGGCTGATGTAGTTGACGACGTCCAGGCGGGTCACGCCCTGCTCATTGAGCAGGTACACGGCGTGGGTGTCCTTCTCGGCGAACAGCGCCACCAGCACGTTCAGCGTGGAAACACGCTTCTTGCCGGAAGCCTGCACGTGATAGATCGCCCGCTGCAGCACACGCTGGAAGGACAGCGTCGGCTGCACTTCCTGATTGCCGCCGGCATCCTTGTTCGAGTGGATGTTCTGGGTGATGTATTCCCGCAGGCCGGTTTCGAGCTTGTCGAGATCGCCACCGCTGGCGGTCAGCACTTCGCTGACGTTGGAATCGGACAGCAGCGCCAACAGCAGGTGTTCGACGGTCAGCAACTCATGACCGTCACTACGCGCCGCAAGAAATGCGGCATCAAGAGCTTTCTGCAGTTCATCGCTGAGCATGGTCGCTTCCTGAACGGGTGATGTCGGTACGTTGGGGCAGTCATGGAGGCTTTTCCAGCCCCATCATGCAATGTCGTCAACCGAAATAGGAGTACGCAAAAGGCGCACCATTTCGAAACCGTTCAGACGTGGGCAACGATGCCCTGTGATTCTGCCGGCGAGCGGTATCGATTGCGGGCGCAAACGTCATGAGCTGTTCGGCCGGCGTGTCGCCAGACAATTCCAAACAAGGCTCCGGCGCTGGCACCAAACGCGAGAGGCGGGAAACCGTCACCGCGGATGTGTCAGAAAGGCGACGAGCGCAAGCAGCGCAGGCAGACCTGACTCAGGCCAGGCCTTAAACCTTTTCCATCACCGTCAATAACGGATGGTGGTTCTTGCGCGCGAAGCTGTTGACCTGGGCAACCTTGGTCTCGGCGATCTCGGCTGGGAAGATGCCGGCCGTGCCGCGCCCCGCCTGATGGACCTGCAGCATGATCTGCACGGCCTGTTCGCGAGTGTGATGGAAGAACGTTTGCAACACTTGTACGACAAACTCCATCGGCGTGAAGTCGTCGTTGATCATCACCACCTTGTACATCGGCGGCTGTTGCAGGCGCGGTTTCGCCTCATCGACGATGAGGCCGGTGCCGGAGTCCTGATTGCTGCGAGTGTCGCGGTCTGCCATGGCTGAAGTGTACCGAATTGTCCAACGCTGCCGAAGCCGGTAGCCGCTGGCAGCAATCTTGTAGACGGAGCGAGCGCAGCAGCTCCGTTCAATGTTCTGTGGCTGCATCACATTATTCCCGCCACTGTCAAAGCCCCGTTATCATGCCGCCGATGGCCACTTTCTCCCGTTCACGACTCAATGCCCTGCCCGGCGCAATGCCTGCGCTCGCGGCTCGCTATGGTCGTCGTCTGCCGGACCTGGCGAACCTGCTGCTGGTCGTGGTGATTGCGAAAATCGCGGCGAGTCTGGTCTGGGCCTTGGTGCCGGTACCGGAAAGCGCGCAGTGGCAACCGGCTGCGGCCGCATCACCGCGCGTCGCTGCCAAGGCAGGTGTCGATCTCGGCCGAGTTGCCGGCGCGCATCTGTTCGGCCAGTACACGGCACCGGCCGACCCGGCACTCTCCGATCTCGCTGCTGCGCCAGATACCCAGCTGAACCTGACCCTGCTCGGCATCCTGTCGAACGGCCGCAATGACAAGGACCGCCAATCGCGAGCGCTGATCGCGACCCAGGGCGGCGATGAAAAACCCTATGCCGTCGGCGATGACATCGCCCGCGGCGTGCAGCTGCAGGCGATCTTCCCGGATAGAGTCATCCTGCTCCGCGGCGGCAAGCTGGAGACGCTGCGACTCGACAAGGACAATCCCGGTGGCAGCCTGCTGCCCTCGCAGGTCGGCGACGATCTGGTCGAAAGCCCGGCCTCCGACGGCGAGAGCGACATCCTGACCTCGCTTGGCGAGATCCGCTCGGAAATCCTGGCCGATCCGTCCAAGGCGGCCAATTACATTCGCGTGCAGCCGGTCAACACCGGCGGCGGTCTGTCCGGTTACCGCATCTATCCGGGCCGCGATCGGGCGATGTTCGCCGCTGCCGGCCTGCGGCCCGGCGATGTCGTCACCTCGGTGAACGGCGTGGCATTGAATGATCCGTCCCGCTCGCTGCAACTGCTGACCGATCTCAGTCAGAGCGCCCAGATCAATCTCACGGTCGATCGCGGCGGCCAGCCGCAGAACTTCAGCATCAATCTCGAATAAGTGACACCGGCGGCTTCATTGGCTGCACCGCCGTAACCGAATGCTCTTCCGATCCTCGCCATGAACGCACGCAATACCCTGAAACATGCAGCGCTGACGCTGTCCGCAGCGCTGCTCGTGGCGACGACCAGTAGCGCCTTGCTGGCCCAGGCCCAAGGCCGCAACCGCGGGGCGGAAGTCACGCTGAATCTGAAGGATGCGGAAATCTCGACGCTGATCGCGACGGTCAGCGAAGTCACCGGCAAGAACTTCATCATCGATCCGCGCGTGCGCGGCAAGGTCACCGTGGTGTCGGCCAGCCCGATGGATGCCGCCGGCGTCTACCAGACCTTCCTCGCGGTGCTGCAGGTGCAAGGCTTCGCTGCGATTCCGGCCGGTGATGCGATCAAGATCGTCCCGGAAACCAATGCCCGTACCGACGGCGGCGGCCTGATTTCCAACGGCCGCGGCGTGCCGTTCGACGAGATCGTCACCCACGTCTACACAGTGCAGAACGTTTCTGCCTCGCAGCTGGTGGCGATCCTGCGTCCGCTGATCAGCCAGTCCGGCCATTTCGCGGCCTACGCCGGCAACAACTCGCTGATCATTTCCGATCGCGCCTCGAACGTCATGCGCATCGAGCGCCTGATCGCCCAGATCGACCAGAGCGGTGATCGCGAGATCGAAGTGGTCAAGCTCGAGAACGCCGCAGCCACCGACGTGGTGCGCATCCTCACCACCTTGTCGCAGGCCAGCAAACAGGCCGATCCAACCGCCCAGACCGGCGTCGTCATCGCTGACGAGCGCAGCAACAGCGTGCTGATCGGCGGCGAGAAGGGCGAGCGTAGCCGGATGGCGGAGATCGTCCGTCGCCTCGATCAGCCCGGCCCGAGCGGCGGCGATACCCAGGTCTTCTATCTGAATTACGCGAGTGCCGAAAACCTGGCGCCGATCCTCGAAGGCTACGCCCAGGCGGCCAGCGCCAGCTCGCGTCCAGGCGCCGGCGCCGCGGCCGGCGGCGCAGCACCAGCCGCTGCGTCTTCCGGCGGCGGCGGTGCTGATGGCACCCGCGTGATCGCCGACAAGGACACCAACTCGCTGGTCGTCACCGCAGCGCCGAAAGCGATGCTGGCGATCCGCAACGTCATCAGCCAGCTCGACATCCGCCGCCGCCAGGTGCTGGTCGAAGCGATCATCGCCGAGGTCAGCGCGACCAAGGCCAGCGAACTCGGCCTCGACTACGCCGCCTACAGCCCGAGCACGGGCGCGATCACCGGCATCCTCAACCAGAGCACCCAAGGTGCTCTGTCGTCCCTGGCCACGGCGGCCAGCGGCGCGGCCAGCACGGGTGCCGCGGTGGCGACTGGCGGCACCAGCACCCTGGTCACGGCGGCGGCATCGCTGATCGGCTCCGGCGCCACGGCCGGCATCGGCGGCTTCACGTCGGGTGGTTCGTTCTTCGCCGTGCTGCTGCGCGCATTGGCTTCCGATGGCGATACCAACATCCTCGCCACACCGCAGCTGACCACGCTCGACAACGAGGAAGCGAAGCTGTCCGTCGGCCAGGAAGTGCCGTTCCTGACCGGCAGCTTCTCGAACACCGGCAGCGGTGGCGCCAACAACGGCTCGGTCAATCCGTTCCAGACCATCGAACGCAAGGAAGTGGGCCTGAAGCTGGGCATCACGCCGACGGTCAACGAGAACAACGGCATCAAGCTGAAGATCGATCTGGAAAGCTCGGGCATCGCCAGCGGCGGCGCCGGCACCGCGAGCCTGATCACCAACAAGCGCACGGTGACCAACTCGGTGTCCGTGGAAGGCGATCAGATCCTGTTCATCGGCGGCCTGATCGACAACCAGCTGACCGATTCGCAGAGCCGCATTCCGCTGCTGTCGAGCATTCCGGTGATCGGTGCGCTGTTCAAGTCGCGCTCGGTCCGCAAGGCCAAGACCAACCTGATGATCTTCATCCATCCGGTGATCCTCGACGACCGCAAGGATGCCGATTACTACACCCGCAAGCGCTATGACGGCGTGCGCAATGCCGAACTGCGAGCCGCGCAGGGCGCCGTGCCGCTGATCGGCGGCGCCCGCCCGGTGCTGGCACCGTTCGAGAACTACGCGGCCGATCAACAGGCCGCCAAGGACGCGAACACCGTCTCGCCGCCGATGGTCCAGGAGCCGGGACCCGAGCCGGCTCCCCAAACAGCTCCGGCACCCGCCCCGGCTGCACCGTCCGGCAACTGAGCCGAAGGCGAGCACTGTCATGGAAGCTGCGAGCCCCGCCCTGCGCCGGCCACCGTTCGCGTTCGCGAAACGGCACGGACTGATCGTCTCGATCGACCGCGGCGACGCCGTCGAGCTGGTCTGCCGTCCCGGCGTCAGCATTGATGCCGTGCAGGAAGCGCGGCGCTTCGTGCGCCGGCCGGTGAAGATGCGCAACGTCAGCCTCGATGAATTCGACGCACTGCTGCAGCGGACCTACGAAGGCCAGACCGGCGCCAGCGCCGCACTCGCCGATGGCCTCGAAGAAGACAGCGCCGATATCGACAGCTTGAGTGCCGCGCTCGCCGAAGCGCAGGACCTGCTGGAAACCGACGACGACGCGCCGATCATCAAGTTCATCAACGGCCTGCTCGTCGAAGCGATCAAGGAAAACGCTTCCGACATCCACATCGAAACCTTCGAGACCCGGGTGACGGTGCGCTTTCGCATCGACGGCGTGCTGCGCGAAATCCTCAACCCGCCGCGTTCGCTGGCGCCGAAGATCGTCTCGCGCGTGAAGATCATGGCCAAGCTCGACATCGCCGAGAAGCGCCTGCCGCAGGACGGCCGCATCAGTCGCGCGTTCGGCGGCCGCAAGGTCGATGTGCGCGTGTCGACCATCCCCACCGGCGGCAACGCCGAACGCGTGGTCATGCGTATTCTCGACAAGCAGGCCGAGCGCCTCGATCTCGAACAGCTCGGCATCGATCCGGTCCAGACCGCGACGCTGAAGCGGATCATCAATCGCCCCTACGGCATCATGCTGGTCACCGGCCCGACCGGCTCCGGCAAGACCACGACCCTGTACTCGGCGCTGTCGACCCTGAACGACCGCAGCCGCAACATCATGACCGTCGAAGACCCGATCGAGTACTACATCGACGGCGTCGGCCAGACCCAGGTCAACCTGCGTGTCGAGATGACTTTCGCTCGCGGCCTGCGCGCGATCCTGCGTCAGGATCCGGACGTGGTGATGGTCGGCGAAATCCGCGATCTCGATACCGCGCAGATCGCCGTGCAGGCTTCGCAGACCGGCCATCTGGTGATGTCGACGCTGCATACCAATACCGCTGTCGGCGCCGTCACCCGTCTGCGCGACATGGGTGTTGAGCCCTACCAGCTGTCGTCGTCGCTGGTCGGCCTGATGGCGCAGCGCCTGGTGCGCACCTTGTGCAAGCACTGCAAAACGCCTTACCAACCGAAGCTTGCCGAACTCGAACAGCTGGGCGTCCCGCATCGCAGCGATCTGCTGCTGTACAAGCCGGTCGGCTGCCCGCTCTGCCGGCACACCGGTTTCGCTGGCCGCAGCGGCATCCACGAGATCATCGAAGTCGATCGCAAGCTCGAAGCGCTGATCCATGACAACGCTTCCGAGCAGATCCTTGAAGCCGCCGCCCGCGAGCGCGGCCCAGGCATCCTGCAGTCCGGCCGCAACAAGGTCATCGCCGGCGACACCACCCTGAGTGAAGTGCTGCGCGTGACGATCGAGGAAAGTTGATGAAGCAGTGGCTAGTGGCTCGTGGTCAGTTGCCGGTGAAGGTGACCACGGCGGCGCTGATCTGTTGTTACTGGCCACTGGCCACCGACCACTGATCACTGCAGCTCCATGTCCGCCTACGAATACAGCGCACTCGACACCCGCGGCCGGCAGGTCAAGGGACTGATCGAGGGCGATACCCAGCGCCAGGTTCGCCAGCTGCTGCGCGAGCGCAGCCTGACGCCGCTGGAAATCAAGGAAGTAGCCGAAAAAGGCAGCCGCACGTCGCGGGCCAGCCTGCCGATCACCCGCGGCGGCAGCCTCAATTCCACCGAGCTGTCGCTGTTCACACGCCAGCTGGCAACGCTCACCCGTTCCGGCCTGCCACTCGATGAAGCGCTCGCGGCGGTATCGCAGCAGAGCGAATCGAAGCGCGTGCAGCGCGTCACCTTGGGCGTGCGTTCGCGAGTCACCGAAGGCAACAGCCTGGCGCGCGCGATGGGCGAATTTCCGGGTGCCTTCCCGACCCTGTTCCGAGCAACGATCGAAGCCGGCGAATCGGCCGGCAAGCTCGATTCGGTGCTCGAACGCCTCGCCGACTACGCCGAGCGCTCGCAGGCGATCCGCAGCAAGGTGATGCTGGCGACCTTCTATCCGGCGATCCTTACCTTCGTCGCGATCGGCGTGATCTCGCTGCTGATGTCCTACGTCGTGCCCAAGGTGGTCGGCGTGTTCGACTCGATCGGCGCCGATCTGCCGCCGCTGACCAAAGGCCTGATCGCGACCAGCGAGTTCCTGCAGCACTTCGGCTTCGGCATCTTCATCGCGCTGCTGCTCGGCGTGTTCATCTTCCGCCGCGCGCTGAAGAACGACGGCTTCCGCCGCAAGTACCACCTCTGGGTGCTGCGCCTGCCGCTGATCGGCCGTCTGGTCAGAGGCGCCAACACCGGCCGCTTCATGCGCACCCTGGGCATCCTGTTCGGCGCCGGCGTGCCGATTCTCGATGCGCTGCGGATCGGCTCGCAGGTGGTCGAAAACCTGCCGATGAAGGAAGCGATCGACGCGGCGGCGAAGCGCGTCCGTGAAGGCGCTTCCTTGAACAAGTCACTCGCCGAAAGCCGGCTGTTCCCGCCGATTACCATGCATCTGATCGCCTCCGGTGAATCGTCCGGCAAGCTCGACGACATGCTCGATCGCGCTGCCGAAAATCAGGAACGCGAACTGGAAACGCTGATCTCGGCGCTGATGAGCCTGTTCGAACCGATCCTGATCCTGACCATGGGTACGGTGGTGTTACTGATCGTGCTGGCGATTCTGTTGCCGATTTTCAACCTGAATCAATTGGTGCAGTAGCAGCCTGGCAAAACATGGGGGTGGGCTCGTTTCCTGCTGCCCTACCGGTTCGAACTCGCCATCAAGAGCCGCCTGACCATGCCGACCACTATCCAGCCACGCCGGCAGCCCCAGCGCCCCTTCGTCTCCTCGTTGGGCGCCAAGCTGATCGCGATCCTGCTGATCCTCATCCTGCTCGTGGTGCTGCTCTGGGATTGGTACTGGTTCAAGCCGATGGTCGAATCCCGCGCTTCCGCGGCGTTGAACCGTCAGGTGACGATCGCCAATCTCGACGTCAAGCTGCGCTGGCACCCGTGGATCGTTCTCGACGATATCGTGGTCGCCAATCCGCCGGAAATGACCGCGGAAATGCCGGGCGGCTCGCTGGCCAGCGTCGGCCAGCTCAGCGTGCACATCAACCCCTGGGCGCTGTTGGACGGCAAGCTGGTGCTGCCGGACCTGATCATCGACCGCCTGCGCGGTGATCTGCGGCCGACGCCGTCGGGCGTTGGCAACTGGGTGCTCGACCTGCCGCCTGGCGATCCGAACCAGCCCGGCCCCGCAATCGAAATCGGCACGCTCAGCATCATCGACGGCACGGCGCACGTGCTTGATCCGGCCCACAAGGCCGACTTCGTGTTGACCGCGCACACCGAAAACGCGGACGCCGGGGCCGAAGCGAAGATCATCGTCACTGTTGATGGCCGCTACAGCGCCCAGCCGATCACGGCCAAGCTGATCGGCGGCGCCGTGCTCGGGCTGCGCGATCCGGACCATCCTTACAAGATCGATTTCACCGCGGCGAACGGCGCGACCAAGATCGCCCTGAACGGCACCCTGCTCGACCCGCTGCGGTTCGGCGGCGCCAATGTCAGCCTCGAACTGCAGGGCAACGATCTCGCAGCCTTGTACCCGCTGACCAATATCCCGCTGCCGGAAACACCGCCTTACAAGCTCAGGGGCATGCTCGACTACAGCGAGCAGAAGATCCGCTTCACCGACTTCAATGGCACCGTCGGCTCCAGCGATCTGGGTGGTGATCTCTATTACCTGCCGCGCAAGGATCGCCCCGAGATCACCGCCAATCTGGTCTCCCAGAAAGTCGTGCTCGCCGATCTCGCCGGCTTCATCGGCGCGCCGCCGGGGAAGGACGGTGCTGCCAACGACACCAAACAGCAGAAGGCCGAGCGTGACAAGCAGGAAGCCAAGCCTTCGCTGTTGCCAGATCAGCCGATCAACCTGCCGAAGCTGCGCGCTGCGGACATGCACGTCAGCTACAAGGCCGAGCGCATCGAAACCGACGACCTCCCGCTCGACAACATCATCGCGGTGCTCGACATCGTCGACGGCAAGCTGACCATGAAGCCGCTGAGCTTCGCGGTCGGCACCGGCGCCATCGCTCTGAACATCGCGCTCGACGGTCAGCAGGATCAGGTGCACGCGGTCGCCGATATCGACTTCCGCAAGGTCGATCTCGGCCACATCCTGAAGAAGAGCACGATCTTCCACGGCACCGGCGTGATCGCCGGCTCAGGCCGGATCGACACCACGGGCAATTCCCTGAAAACCATGCTCGGCCGCGGCGATGGCCAGCTGAAACTGTTCATGACCGGCGGCGATCTCAGCGCCATCCTGATCGACCTCGCCGGGCTCGATCTCGGCAACGCCGTGCTGTCGGCAATCGGCATTCCGCGCCGGACTGATCTGCGCTGCATGATCGCGGACTTCGGCCTCAAGGACGGACAGGTCGATACCCGCACCCTGCTGCTCGATACCACCGAGGCCAATGTCATCGGCAGCGGCGCGATCAACCTCACCGACGAAAAGATCGACTACAAGCTGAAGACCGAGCCGAAGCACTTCAACATCGGCTCCCTGCCCGCGCCGATCATCATCAAGGGTCCGCTGAAATCGCCGAGCGTTGGGCCCGAGTACAAATCGCTGGCGCTGCGGGGGGCTGCTGCGGCCATACTGGGGATCGTTGCGACACCACTGGCCGCGCTGATCCCGACGGTCCAGCTCGGACTTGGTGATGACAACGACTGCGTCGCGCTGCTGAAAACCGTCGGCGCAGCGCCGCAAGCGGCCAAGCGCAAAGGCAAGGCCGGCTAGCCGGTCCACGCTGTTTCCAGATGCGCAAAGACCCCCGGCCCAAGCTCCGGAGCTTCAGTGTGGCCAATGGCTTTCTAAAGCCGATTTCTCAGCCGCGATCGGGAAGTTTTCCGGGGTAATCCGGGAATAAATCCCATATCTGGAGCTTCCGCCGAACCGTACCGTCCCGACATCCAGCAACTCCCGATCGCCTCCAATGGCTGACGGGAGCATAAAGCTTGATGTCGATTCGGCAGAACCGGTGATTCGGCTCCTGCCTCCGCATCAAGCGAACAAGAACGGTTCGCGCGGAAGGGAGCTTGATCATGAAGCAGGTCGTCGTGTCGGCAGCGCTTGCCGCGCTGTTGCTGTCGTCATTCCCGCCTGCGGTGCAGGCGCAGGACGCCAGTGGCGTGGTGATCAGCCAGTTCGCATCGCGCGGACCAGGCGGGCCGAACGATGATTTCATCGAATTGTTCAACGCCGGCACCACGCCGGTCGATCTGAACGGCTGGTCCGTTCGCAGCTGCTTCGGCAGCACAACGGCCACGTTCATCGCCCAGGGCACGATCGAAGGCAGCTTCATACTGCCGCCGCGCGGTTACTTTCTGCTGGGAGGATCGGGCTACGCCCGCAGCACGCCGGCCGACGCTTTCTTCAACCAGCTTTCCGAATTCCTGACCATGGCCTTCAACGGTCGCTCCGGAATCCAGATCCTCGACGCGACCGGTGCCGTTCGCGACGGCATCGGCTCACCGGTTTCGGTCGCCCAGCCGGCAGGCAGCCATTGCCGTGAAGGGGCCGGACGCGCGACGGTCAACACCGGCGTCGCCGACGTCGCCTACTTCCGTCGCGTGGTCGGTGGCCAGCCACAGGACAGCGACGACAACGCCGTCGATTTCCCTGGCGACGCGGTCGCCGCCAACCCGCGCAACCTTGCCAGCCCGGCGGCTCCGGCGGCGACGCCGCGTCCGACGGTCTCGTTGTCGACCAACGCCGCCACGATCGGCGAAAACGGCGGCGTTGCCACGATCACCGCGACCCTGTCGGCGGCGTTCACCGATCCGGTCACCGTCGGCCTGCGCTTTGCCGAATTCGCCCGAAACGGCGTCGACTACACGCCGTCGGCAAGCACGATCACCATCGCGCCCGGCACCATCACCGGCAGCATCACGCTGACCGCCAGCGATGACGCCGTGTTCGAAGGCGCGGAAACCATCGCCGTGGTGCTCGACACCCTGGGCAACGCCGTGCGCGGCACGCCGGACCGGGTCGGCGTGACCATCACCGACAACGAAGCCGTGCCGACGATTGCCGGCGCGCGCAGCTATCAGATCCAGGGCGCAGCGCATCGCTCGCCGCTGGTCGGCCAGACGGTCACCGATGTGCCGGGCATCGTCACCGCGGTCGCCGACGACGGCTTCTACCTGCAGGACCCGGATGGCGATGGCAATCCGGCGACCTCGGATGCGGTCTTCGTCCGCACTGTCGGCGCGCCGACTGCCACGGTCGGCAGCAAGCTCGCGGTCAGCGGCCGGGTCAACGAATTCCGTCCGGGCGGGCTGAACGGCCTGAACAATCTGTCGGTCACCGAAATCGTTGCCAGCACGGTCTCGGCCAGCGCCTTCCCATTCGCCAACGGCGCGGTCGCGGCCACCACCATTGGCAGCGGCGGCCGCGTGCCGCCGGCCGAGATCATCGACAACGACAGCGCCGGCAATCTAGAAACCAGCACCACGACGGTGTTCGATCCGGCCCAGGACGGCCTCGATTTCTTCGAAAGCCTGGAAGGCATGCTGGTGCAGGTCGGCAATGCCCGGGTGATCGGCCCCAGCGACAGCGACGGCAATCTCTGGGTGGTCGGCGACAACGGCGCCAACGCCACCGGCAGCAATGCCCGCGGCGGCCTGACTGTGATCGAGCGCAGCCCCGGCGTCATCGATTACAACCCGGAGCGCATCCGGCTCAGTGGCGGCCTGCCCGGCATCAGCGGCCCGGTCGCCGACGTCGGTGACAGCCTGCTGCAGGCGCGTGGCGTATTGAGCTATGACAACGGCAGCTACGCGCTGCGCCTGAGCACGCCCCCTGCCGTCACCCGCAATGCACTGCCGGTGGACAGCAGCCGGATCGCTCCCGGTGGCGACCGCCTGCGCGTCGTCACCTACGCCCTCGGCAATCTGGGGCCGGCCGAGACCACGCGCTTTGCCCGCATCGCCAGCCAGATCGTCAGCCAACTCGGCGCGCCGGACCTCATCAACCTGAGCGGCATCCAGGACGACAGCGGTGCGACCGACGACGGCGTCGTCACCGCCACCGCGACCATCCAGGGCCTGCTGAACGCGATCAGCTCGGCCGGCGGCCCCGCCTATGTCGCGCTGCAGATCGATCCGATCAACAACGCCGACGGCGGCCTGCGCGGCGCCAACGGCCGCATCGTGCAGTTGTACAACCCGGCGCGGGTCAGCCCGAATCCGGGCGCCTCCGGTGCCGGCGGGCCCGGCAGCTTCATCGCGCTGCTGTCCGGCCCGACCATCGGCCCGATCACGCCGAACCTGTCGCCGGCCTTGCTGCGTCCGGAAATCCCGGCGTTCGCCAACAGCCGCAAGCCGCTGGTCGCCGGCTACCGTTTCAACGGCCGCAACCTGCTGCTGGTCGGCAGCCATTTCACCGAGACCGACGGCGACGACAGTCTCACCGGCCTGAACCAGCCGGAGCAGGCCGCCAGCGAGGTACAGCGGCGGCTGCAGGCGACGGCCATCCACACGTTCGTCCGCAACGCGGTGGCCCTGGACTCTCGGCTGCGGGTGATCGTGCTGGGTGATTTCAACGCCGATGACTTCCGGCCGCCGCTGCGCATCCTGCGCAACGGCCCGCTCGGTGCCGGCGACAGCGAAGGCACGCTGCCGGCGCTGGTCAATCTCGGCGTGCTGCGAGTGGCCGATGCCGCCGAGCGCTACACGCAGATCGTTTCCGGCAATGCCCGCGCCAGCGACCACATCCTGGTCAGCAACGAGCTGAACGATCCGGCCGCCGATGTGCAGTACGTGCACGTCAACAGCGAATACGCCGACCGTGCTGCCGACCGCGACGCCGTGCTGGCGTCGCTGCCACTGTCGCCGAACGCAGCACCCCTCGCCCGTGCGCTGGCCGATCCCACGGTCTCCGGTCCGGGTGCCGGCGTCAGCCTGTTCGATGACGGCAGCAGCGACAGCGATGGCGCAGTGACCAGGTTCAACTGGAGCCAGATCAGCGGCCCGGAAGTCAGCATCGACAGTGCCTTCTCGGCCAACGCCGGCTTCACCACCCCCGAACTCGACGCGACGTCGGTCCTGACCTTCCGGCTGACGGTCACCGACAACGACGGCGACACCGGCTTCACCGACGTGCCGGTGACCATCACCGTTCGCGATGGCGACTTCACCGTCGAGCCGTTCTCGTTCACGCCGATCAGCGGCGTCGAGCCGGGCAGCACGCAGACCAGCAACGAAATCCTCATCACCGGCATCGACACCTCGGCGAATCTGTCGATCGTCAACGGCAGCTACAACATCGACGGCGGCGACTTCGTCAGCGATCCGGTCCAGGTCTACGGCGGTGAGCGCATCCGCGTCCGCAGCAATGCTTCGGCCAACTTCTCGACCACGGTCACCGCAACCCTGACGGTCAGCGGCGTGTCGGCAGACTTCACGGTCCGCACTCGGGATGGCAATACCGTCCCGCTGCCGTTCAGCTTCCCGGCGTTGAGCAATGCCGAGCCAGGCGCGGTGGCGGTGTCCGACAGCGCCGTCATCACCGGTTTGCAGTCGCCCTCGCCGATCAGCATCAGCGGCGGTCTGTACTCGATCAACGGCGGGCCGTTCACCGCTGCCACCGGCAGCGTCTCCAACCTCGACGCCGTACGCGTGCAGCAGACCGCGTCCACCGCCTTCGAGACCAACACGGTCGCCACCGTGGTCATCGGCGGCGTCAGCGGCAGCTACAGCGTCACCACCCGCGGCGCCGACAGCACGCCGGATGCCGTGGCGTTCCCGCCGGTCACCGGCGCCACGCCGGGTGCCACGGTGACCTCGGAGTCGATCAGCATTTCCGGCCTGGAGCAGCCAGCTTCGATCACCGTCGCCAACGGCCTGTACTCGATCGACGGCGGACCGTTCACCAACGCGATGATCGGCACCGTCAGCAACGGCAATACGGTGAGAGTGCAGCAGTCGGCGTCGACCAGCTTCTCGACCACCACGGTCACCACGCTGAACATCGGCGGCCTGGCGATTCCGTTCAGCGTCACCACCGCCGACGCCCCGGACACCACGCCGACGCCATTCGCGTTCACGCCGACCACCGGGGCCGAATTGAATAGCCTGGTGATCTCGAACTCGATCACCGTCGCCGGCATCAACTCGCCGACGCCGATCTCGATCGACGGCGGGCTGTACTCGGTCAACAGCGGGGCGTTCATTGGCGGTGCCACGCTGGTCTATGCCGGCGATACGGTGCGCGTGCAGCGCGCCGCATCGAACCTGCCGGCGACCACGACCACGGCAACCCTGAGCATCGGCGGCGTCAGCGGCGGCTTCAACGTCACCACCCGAAGCGCCGACGGCACGCCGGGCGCATTCAGCTTCGCGCCGGTCACCGATGCCGAGCCCAGCGCCACCGTGAGCTCGGCGGCGATCACCGTGTCCGACCTCACCGACCCGGCGGCGATCAGCGTCACCGGCGGCCTCTATTCGATCAACAACGGCGCGTTCACCGCCACGCCGGGCACGGTCGACAACGGCAACACGGTGCGCCTGCGGCTGACCGCATCGGCACAGTTCTCGACGCCGGTAGCAGCGACGCTGAGCATCGGCACGCAGCAGGGCGCGTTCACGGTCACCACCCGGGCCGGGGACTTCACTGCCGATGCGCCGAGCTTCGCCTCGGTGACTGCTGCGGAACCCGGCGCGCTGGCGACCTCGGCGGCCAGCGTGGTCAGCGGCCTCGAAGTGCCAGTGGCGATCTCGATCTCCGGCGGCCTGTATTCGATCAACAACGGGCCGTTCACCGCCCTCGCCGGCCTGATCAGCAATAACGACAGCCTGCGCCTGCAGCAGACCGCGGCGAGTCTGCCGGCGACCACGACGACGGCGACGGTCGACCTCGGCGGCGTCACCGGCAGCTTCAGCGTCACCACCCGCGGTGCCGACACGGTACCGAACGGCTTCAGCTTCGCGCCGTTCAACAACGCCGCACCGGGTGCCGTGATCAGCAGCGGCGCAGTGATCGTCAGCGGCATCGAAGCGCCGGCGACGATCAGCGTGGTCAACGGCGAGTACTCGATCAACGGCGGCGCAGCCACAGCGGAAACCGGCACGATCGCGAACGGCGACAACGTGCGCGTGCAGCAGGCCGCCAGCAACGACTTCGCGGCCACGACCACGGCAACGCTGAACATCGGCGGCGTCTCGGCCGCGTTCAACGTCACCACACGGGCGGCAGACGTGATTCCCGATGGCTTTACGATCGCGCCCATCAGCGGCGCGGCACCTGACACTGCGGTGATTTCGGCGACGGTGTTCGTCGCCGGCCTCGAAGCACCGGTGCCGATCGCGGTCGCCAACGGCCGCTATTCGATCAACGGCGCGGCGTTCACCGCCGAGCCCGGGCTGGTCGGCAATGGCGCGGCGGTGCGAGTCGAGCACATCGCGGCCGCCGGCTTCACCACCAGCAGCCGGGCGACCCTGAGCATCGGTGGTGTCAGCGGCGACTTTGCGGTCACCACCCGCGCTGCCGATACCTCGCCGGATGCCTATGTGTTCACGGCCGTCGACGGCACCGCGCTGCTGACCGCGCAGGTCTCGAACGCGATCACCGTCAGCGGCATCGAAGTGCCGACGCCGATCTCGGTGATCAACGGCGAGTACTCGATCAACGGCGGGCCGTTCGTGACACCGGTCGGCATCATCGCCAACGGTGACAGCCTGCGGGTGCGTCACACCAGCTCCGATCGTCCCGGCACCACGACGGTGACGACGGTGGCGATCGGCAATCTCAGCGCCCAGTACCGGACCACCACGGCCGCCGCTACCGATCCCGGGCCCGGCCCAGGTCCCGGCCCGGCGCCGTCATCGGGCGGCGGCGGTGCGGTGAATCCGCTGTGGCTGCTGGCGTTGCTGCTGGTACGGCGGCTGCGGAGGCGCACATGAACCATCGCGTTCGCTGCGTTTGCAGCCTGCTCGCAGCGGCGCTGCTCGCCGGCTGTGGCCGCGACAACGGCCGCATCGCCGATCCGCCGCCGGTGCTGCCGACCTTCTCCGGCATCGTCAGCATCGGTCAGGCGACCTCGCGCATCGAGGTTCAGGTGGCCAGCAACGGCACTTTTCCTCGTGACGGCCGCTTCGGCCCGAACGGCCAGTTCATCGTGCCGCTGGCGGCGCTGACGGCGCCCTATCTGGTGATCGGCAGCGCTGATCCACTCGCCAACCCGGACGCCGTTCCGCTCAAGCTCGCCGCAGTCACGCGGGCGAACAGCGGCACGATCAACGTCACGCCGCTGACCCAACTGGTGGTGCTGGAACTGGCTCGTCAGGAACCGGTGACTTATTTCAACCGGCTGCTGACCGCGGGCGGCATTCCGATCGCGGCCCGGATCGCCGACTTCGCGCCGTTCACCGATGCCGCGATCGTCAGCGCCCAGGCCACCGTGGTGCGCCTGCTGCGCCAGGAACTCGGCATCGTCGTGCCGGTGTCGGTCGCCACGGGCGACTGGGTGACCACGCCGTTCGTCGAAGTGGCGGGCGATCCGATGTACGACACGCTCAGCGCTTTGAGCGCGAGCATCGCGCGCAACCAGTTCGTTCCCGGCAGCTATCCGAACAACCGCATCGACGAACTGGCGCGCTGTGCCCGCGAGCAGATCGGCA
>NZ_JAHFRY010000071.1 GCF_023266035.1 Nevskia sp. | reverse complement strand
TCAGCCATCCCGGTTGCAGCCTGCCAGCGGAAACCCAGCGGGCGTATTTCGAAGCGGCTTTCCTGGCTTCGTGGAACGGGCTGCTCGAGAACGATGGCCTGAACCGCCTGGTGCTCGGCGCCGGCCTCGATGCGCGGCAGGTCACCATCGTTCGCGCGCTGACCCGTTACCTGCTGCAGACCGGCCTGCCGTTCAGCCAGAACTACATCGAAACCATCCTCGACGAGCATGCGGCGATCGCCCGCTTGCTGGTCTCGGCCTTCGAGGTGCGCTTCGATCCGGCGCTCGACGACGCGGCGCGCAAGACCAATGCGCTGAGCTTGGCGCAGGCGCTCGATCACGCGCTGGATCAGGTTGCCAGCCTCGATGCCGATCGCGTGCTGCGCGCTTTCGTCGCGGTCATTCGCGCCGCGTGGAGAACCAACGCCTATCAGCGCGACGGCGAAGGCCAGAACAAGCGCTGGCTCAGCATCAAGCTCGATCCTTCGAAGATTCCCGAGCTGCCGCTGCCAAGGCCCATGTTCGAGATCTGGGTCTACGCGCCAGAGGTTGAAGGCGTGCACCTGCGCGGCGGCAAGGTCGCGCGAGGTGGCTTGCGCTGGTCCGATCGCCGCCAGGATTTCCGCACTGAAGTGCTCGGTCTGATGAAGGCGCAGCAGGTCAAGAACACGGTGATCGTGCCGGTCGGTGCCAAGGGCGGCTTCGTGGTCAAGCAGCCGGTTGATCCGTCCAATCGTGAAGCCTGGATGGCGCAGGGCGTGGCTTGCTACAAGACCTTCTTGCGTGGCTTGCTCGATCTGACCGACAACCGGGTCGGCACCGTCGTCGTGCCACCGGCCGATACCGTGCGCCACGATCCGGACGATGCCTATCTGGTCGTCGCCGCCGACAAGGGCACGGCGACGTTTTCCGATTACGCCAACGGCGTGGCCGCCGAATACGGCTTCTGGCTCGGCGATGCTTTCGCCAGCGGCGGCAGCGCTGGTTACGACCACAAGCGCATGGGCATCACCGCGCGTGGCGCCTGGGAATCGGTGAAGCGGCACTTCCGCGAGATGCCTCGCGGCGTCGACATCCAGACCCAGCCGTTCACCGTGGTCGGCGTCGGTGACATGAGTGGTGACGTGTTCGGCAACGGCATGCTGCTGTCGCCAACCCTGCAGCTGATCGCCGCCTTCGATCATCGCCACATCTTTCTCGATCCGAATCCGGATGCGGTGACCAGCATGGCCGAGCGCCAGCGGCTGTTTCAGCTTCCGCGCTCATCCTGGGCCGATTACGACGCGAGCTTGATCTCGGCCGGCGGCGGTGTTCATCCACGTTCGGTCAAGGTGATTCCGATCAGTGCGCAGGTCCGCGCAGCGCTGTCGATCACTGCCGAAGCGATGGCGCCGGCCGAGCTGATGCGGGCGATCCTGACCGCGCCGGTCGATCTGCTCTGGAACGGCGGCATCGGCACTTACGTGAAAGCGGCGACGCAGAACAACGCCGAGGTCGGCGATCGCGCCAACGATGCGATCCGGGTCAACGGCCGCGATCTGCGCTGCAAGGTGGTCGGCGAGGGCGGCAACCTTGGTTGCACGCAGGCCGGGCGCATCGAGTTCGCGCAAGCCGGTGGAAGAATCAACACCGATGCGATCGACAATGCCGCCGGCGTTCATACCTCCGATCGCGAGGTCAACATCAAGATCGCGCTCAGCGAGCTGACCACCACCGGCCAGCTGCCGCGCGAGAAGCGCGACCCGCTGCTGGCGAGCATGACCGATGACATCGCCCGCTTCGTGCTGCGCGATAACTACGTGCAGTCGCAGGCGATCAGTCTGCTGCAGCTGACGGCCTCGGCGCGGCTCGACGATCACGCCGAGCTGATGCGGATGCTGGAGCGCGAAGGCCTGCTGAATCGGGCGATCGAAGGCCTGCCGGACGAGGATCAGATCAAGGAACGGCGCACTCGCGGCGTCGGCCTGACCCGGCCGGAACTGGCGGTGCTGATCGCCTATTCGAAGATTTCGCTGTACGACGCGATCCTCGCGTCGACGGTGCCGGACGATCCGTTCTTTGTCCGCGATCTGCTCGGCAACTTCCCGCCGCTGCTCGTCGACAAATACCGCGAGCTGCTCAGCCGCCATCGTCTGCGCCGCGAGATCATCGCCACCATTCTGTCCAACGCGCTGGTCAACCGCATGGGCGCCGGCTTCGCGCAGCTCTGGGCGGACGATCACGGCCTGACCCGCGCCGAGGTGCTGAAGGCTTACGCAACGGCGCATCAGATCTACGGTGGTGACAGCTACTGGCAGGCGATCGAGGCGCTCGACAACCAGATGCCGGCGGCGACCCAGTACCGGCTGATGAATCTGGCGATCGGCCTGCTCAAGCACGCTACCGGCTGGTTCGCCGGTTCGCGCTGGGCGGCCAAGCCGGTGCAGGAAGCGGTCGAACGCTTCACGGCGACGGTGGCCGAGCTGGAGCTAAGCCTGCCGGACGCGTTGCCGGCCAGTTATCGCGAGGACTGGGATCGCAGCCATGCCGCGATGCTGGCCGACGAGGTGCCGACCGATCTCGCCCGCCGGCTCGCCAATACCCGCGCGCTCGGCGGCGCGCTGGACATCACCGAACTGGCCGAAGCCTCAGGCCGCTCGCTGGCCGAGGTTGCGGCGGTCTACTTCCAGCTCGGCGAGCGCTTCCGGCTGCTGTGGCTGTTCGGGGCGATCAACGAGTTGCCGGTCAGCGGCAAATGGCAGTCACTGGCCCGCGTCTACTTGCGCGACGACGCCTGGCGCATTCACCGCGCTTTGGCGGCGGCGGTGCTGGCGCTCGAAGGCAAGGATGCCGACGCGCGAATCGCGGCCTGGACAGCGCTGCGCGAGCGCGTTGCCGGGCTGGTGCAGACCCGGCTCGCCGAACTGCAGGCTGCGGGCACTCGTGATTTCGCCGGGCTGTCGGTGGCGATTCGCGAGTTGGGCAATCTCGTGTGAGTTAGGGTTTTCCGCTCGCGCGCCGCAGCGACGGCGCATCGAGATCGAGGTCGGCCAGCGGAATCACCTCGATGCGCTGGCCGTCCTTCTGCAGCGCATCGGTGAACTGCCGGGCATCGCCGACGATGACGAAGCGCAGCGCTTCCGGCTGCAAGTGCTGCGTCGCATAGCTGCGCACCTGGCTGGCATCGACGGTCGACACCCGGTCGATCACCCGGGTGATCTCGTCGGCCGGCGCACCCTGGGCCATGCGGCTGGCGATCAGGCCGGCGATGCCACTCGCGGTTTCCAGACGCCGCGCATAGCTGCCGATGTAGCTGGCCTTGCGGGCGCTCAGTTCTTCGGCCGGTACCGTGTCGGCAGTCAGGCGCGCGACTTCGGCGCGGATCAGGCCGACGACTTCGGCAGCCGACGCATTCTTGGTCTGCGCGCTGGCCATCCAGGCGCCACCGTCGCGCAGCACGCCGTAGCTCGCGCTGGCGCCGTAGCTCAGGCCGCGCTTGATGCGGATCTCGCTGTTCAACCGCGATGAATAGCCGCCGCCGAGCACATTGCTGGCGACCAGCCCTGGGTAGTAGTCCTCGGCGGCGCGTCCCGGCAATGGCAGCACGGCGATGACGGCGGCCTGGCCGGCGTCCGGCTGATCGATGATGGTGATCGTTGCTGGCGCTGCCTGAGCAGCGGCTTTCGGTTGCGGTGCTGGCGGCGCTTCGGCCGGTGCGTTCCAGTCGCCGAACACCTGAGCGGCGAGCGCGAAGCCGGTATCCGGTTCAAGCCCTCCAGTCAGCACCAGCACGGCCTTGTCCGGCCGGTAGTAGTGCTGATGCTGCGCACGCAGTTCGCTGGCGGTGATCCGCTGCATCGAAGCCGGCGTGCCGAGACGCGGATGGCCGTAAGGCGCGCTGCCGTGAACGATGCGCGCAGCGACCAGCGGCGCCAGCTCGACGGGATCGCTGAAGCTCAAGTGCAGGCTGTCGATCGCCTGGGCGCGATAGCGTTCGACCTCGTCCTTCGCGAACGCCGGATGACGGACGACATCAGCCAGCAGATCGAGCGCGGCGGCCAGCTTTGGCGTGGTCACGGTGATGCCGACCGTCGTCGCATCCCAGCCGGCCTGGGCCTGCAGCGGTCCGCCGAGCGCTTCGGCTGCCGCGGCAAGCTGGCTGGCGCTGCGGCTGCCGACTGGAGACTTGGTGCCTTGGTTGAGCAGGCTGGCCGTGAAATCGGCGAGGCCGGCGCGATCGGCCGGATCGACTTCGCTGCCGGACAGCAGCAGGAATTCCGCAGCGACCAGTGCACTGCCGGCGCGCGGCAACACGACCACTCTCAAGCCATTGGCGAGCTGCTTCTCCAGCGGCGCGGCAATCTCGGCCGCACGCGTCGGGCCGGGTGCCGGCACCTGGCTGTTGTCGGCAGTGGCCGCTGGCGCTTCGCTGCGCCCACAGGCATTGAGCAGAGCCAAGCTGAGCAGAACGATGAGTAGCTGCGCGGGACGGCGGCTCATGGCTTGCCTCCGGCTGCGGCGATCGCTTCCGGCAGGTATTCGAGGCTCAGGCGCTTGCCGTCGATCAGCTGCGCCCTGGTCACCCGCTGCACATCGGCCGCGGTCACGGCGAGCAGATTTTCAAGCTCGGCGTTCGCAGCCTTCGCATTGCCGCTACCGATCCAGGCATCGCCGAGCGCGTAGGCGCGGCCTTCGTTGGTTTCGCGCTTGGCGAGCAGTTCGGTGAGCAGGACGGTCTTCGCCTTGTCGAGTTCGGCAGGCGGGATCGGCTGGGTCGCCAGCTTGCCGATCTCGGCCATCAGCGCGGTTTCGACTTTGGCGATGCGCTGGCCGCTGGCCAGCAGCACGGTGGCGTAGACCGCGCCCCGGTCGGCGGACTCCTCGTAACTCAGGTCGACACCCTGGGCCGCCTGCAGCCGATAGACCAGCGCCTGATGCAGCCGCGACGATTCGCCGCCGGCCAGCAGCGCGACGGCGATCTTCAGCGCCGGCGCGTCGGCACTGTCCGGCTTCGGTGCCAGCCAGGACAGGCCGAGCGCCGGCAGCGGCACGTTCGGCACTCGTACCGTGATCCGGCGATCGGCCTCGCGTTCCGGTTCGACGGCGGTGACTCGCGGGATCGGCCCGGCCGGCTTGGCGATGCCGCCGAAGTAGCGGTCGACCCAGGCATCGAGCTGCGCGACATCGAAATCACCGACCACGATCAGCGCGGCGTTGTCCGGCCGGTAGTAGGTGGCGTGGAAGGCCTGCACGTCGGCGAGCGTGGCGGCATCAAGCTCCTCGATGCTGCCGATGGTTGGCCGGTGGTAGGGATGCACACGCCAGGTTTCCTGCTGCAGGTGGTAGGACAGCCGGCCATAGGGCGGGGTCAGCACCGCGCTGCGGAATTCTTCCTGGACCACGGCGCGTTCGGACTTGAAGCTGGCCTCGTCGACCGTCAGGTGCTGCAGCCGCTCGGCCTCGGCCCAGAGCAGGCGTTCGAGATGGTTCGACGGCACCACGTCGAGATAGTTGGTGCAGTCGTCACCGGTGCTGGCGTTGTTGGCGCCGCCGACGTCCTCGGTGAGCCGATCGAATTGCTCGGCGGCCAGGTACTTCGTGCGCTTGAACATCAAGTGCTCGAACAGATGCGCGAAGCCGCTGCGGCCCTGCGGATCGTCCTTGGCACCGACCCGGTACCAGACCTGGATCGCCGTGGTCGGGCTGCTGTGATCCTCCAGGCTCAACACGGTCAGGCCGTTGCCGAGCACGCGTTGCTGATAGGCGAGTGGCGGCAGGGTCAGCGGCGCTTCGGCCTGGGCCGATAGCGCGGCAAGGAGCAGGGGCAGGAATACGGTCAATCGGCGCATGGCGGGGCTCAAAATATCTGCCGGAACCATAGCAAGCCGGCAAGCAGCTGGACGACAGCCGCTTCAGCGCTCTGCGAGCACCTGACGCACGAACGGCAGAGTCGGCTGACGGCGCGCGGCGAGGGCGGCGCGATCGATGCGGGCGAGGGCGGCGAGCAGGCTCGGGGTGTCGCGCGGCAGGTGGGTGAGCATCCAGTGCACGGCGTCGCTGGACAGGGCCAGCCCGAGGCGCCGGCCGCGCGCCTTGAGCATCTCGGCGTGTTCGGCATCATCGAGCTTGCGCAGTGCGAAGCAGGCCGAGGCACAAAGGCGCGTACGCAGATCGGGCATGCGGGCGATCGCCAGGCGATCCGGCGGCATCGCAGCCGACAGCAGGCAGCGGCCACCGTGGCTTTTCACCGCATCGAGCAGGCGCAGCAGGGCCTGCGCCCAATGGCGGTCCTGCAGCGGCGCATCGACGTCGTCGAGGCAGATCAGCTCGCAGGTCTCGAAGCCTTGCAGCACGGCCGGGTCTTCGGCGGCGAACGAGGCCAGCGGCAAGTACGCGGCGTGAGACCGGCGGCTCAGCGCTTCGCGCGAAGTGGCCTGCAGCAGATGGGTCTTGCCGCAGCCGACCGGGCCGTGGATCAGCGTGGTGCCGCCGTCACCGCCGGCCAGTTCGCGCAGAGCCGCGAGCGCCTGGCTGTTCGGGCCGGCATCGCTCGCGTAGAAGCTGTCGAAGCTGGCCGGGTCGGCCATCTGCACCGACAGCGGCAGTTGCTCGCCGATCACGGGATGCTTGCAGCATCCGGTTGGGTGCCGATCAGGATCTCGGCCGAGACTGGCGGCGGCGGCGATTCGCCGACATCCAGATACAGCGAACTGCGTTCCCAGCGGCGCAGCGCGTGGCGCACCAGCACCGCCAGCACGGCGGCGACCGGCAGCGCCACCAGCACGCCGATGAAGCCGAACAGCTGGCCACCGGCCATGATCGCGAAGATCACGGCGACCGGGTGCAGGCCGATGCGATCGCCGACCAGCATCGGCGTCAGCACGCCGCCCTCGAGCATCTGGCCGACGGTGAACACGATGATCACGTAGATCAGCGGCATCAGCGCCTGCTCCTGCACCAGCATCGCGATGCTGGCGGCGAGCAGGCCGAGGATGAAGCCGAGGTAAGGCACGAAGCTGACCAGCCCGGCCATGATGCCGATCAGCAGCGCCACATTGAGGCCGACCGCCCACAGGCCCAGCGAGTAGATGATCGCCAGCGCCAGCATCACCAGCAGCTGGCCACGGATCAGCGCGCTGAGCACGTCGTCGGTTTCGGCGGCGAAGGTGCTGGCCTGGGGCAGCAGGCGGCGCGGAATCAGCTTGCGGATCTTCAGCACCATCGTGTCCCAGTCGCGCAGCAGGTAGAACGACACGATCGGGATCAGGAACAGGTTGGCCAGGAAGCCGAGCAGCGCCGGCGTCGAGCGGCTGACGTAGTCGAAGACGATCGAGGCGATGCCGGTGGCGCCATCCCAGTGGCTGGTCATGAACTTGCGCAGGCTATCGACATCGAGCGTGTAGCCGCGTGGCAACTTGATGCCGAGCTTGGGCAGCGCCACGTCCTGCACCCATTGCGCCCAGGCTGGCACGTTGTCGATCAGCGACAAGACTTGCGCCTGCAGCAGCGGCACGATCAGCACCAGCGCCAGTGCGGTCAAGGCGGTGACGACCACGAACACCAGGCAGACGCCAACGGTGCGCGACAGCCCGTAATGCTCCAGACGATCGACCAAGGGATCGCCCATGTAGGCGAAGGTGGCGGCGATCGCGAACGGCGCCAGGATCGGCCCGAGCAGGACCATCATCACCAGAAAGACAGCGATCAGCGCGAACCAGCCCCAGTGTTCGCGAAGCATCGCCAGGGTGGATGAGGACTTGGCGCGGGCAGGTGCGGAGTAGACAGAGGCCATGAGAACGCGGATGCCGGACGGGAACGGTTAAAATCATACGGCCCTCCGACCGACTGCGCCCATGACCGCCGCCAAAAAGAACAAGAAGTCCGTTTCTCGCGCTGCCGCCCCATCTCTCACCCCATCGATCCAGTCATTGAGCTACGCCGATGCCGGCGTCGATATCGATCGCGGCGATGCGCTGGTCGATGACATCAAGAAGATCGTCAAGGCGACCCACCGGCCGGAAGTGCTCGGCGGCGTCGGCGGTTTCGGCGCGCTGGTGACCATCCCGAAGAAGTACAAGCAGCCGGTGCTGGTATCCGGCACCGATGGCGTCGGCACCAAGCTGCGCCTGGGCATCGAATCCGGAAGGGTCGAAGGGCTGGGCCAGGATCTGGTCGCGATGTGCGTCAACGATGTGCTGGTCAACGGTGCCGAGCCGCTGTTCTTCCTTGATTACTACGCCACCGGCAAGCTCGATACCAGCATCGCTTCGGCGGTCATCAAGGGCATTGCCAAGGGCTGCAAACAGGCGGGTTGCGCATTGGTCGGCGGCGAGACTGCCGAAATGCCGGGCATGTACCAGCACGGTGATTTCGATCTGGCCGGCTTCTGTGTCGCCGTTGCCGAGAAGAAGAAGCTGATCGACGGCACCAAGATCAAGCCGGGTGATGTGCTGATCGCGCTGCCGTCGTCGGGTCCGCATTCGAACGGCTATTCGCTGATCCGCAAGATTCTCGAAGTCAGCCGCGCCACCTATGGCGAGAAGCTGAGCAAGAACACCTTGATCGAAGCGCTGATGGTGCCGACCACCATTTACGTCAAGCCGATCCTGGCGCTGCTGGACGCCGGCCTGCCGATCCGCGGCATGGCCCACATCACCGGCGGCGGCATCACCGGCAACCTGACCCGCATGTTCCCGAAGGGCACTTCGGCGGTTGTCGACATGGCCAGCTGGAAGCGGCCGGACGTGTTCAGCTGGCTGCAGCAGCAGGGCAATGTCGAGGAAGACGAGATGCGCCGGGTGTTCAACTGCGGCGTCGGCTTCGTCATCGTGGTGCCGAGGCTGAAGGCCGATGACGCGCTGGCTGCGCTGCGCGCCTCGAAGATCAAGGCCTGGATGCTCGGCGAGGTGGTCAAGGGCAATCCGGACGAGGTCCAGTACGCCTGAGGCTGCTGCCGTGACCGTTGCTGTGAAGGGACGTGCGCGGCTGGTGGTGCTGATCTCCGGGCGCGGCCGCAATCTGGCGGCGCTGATCGCGGCCGTGAACGATGGCCGCATCGCCGCCGATCTGGTCGCCGTGATCAGCAACCGGGTGGACGCCGCCGGGCTGGCCCTGGCGCGTGAAGCCGGCGTGCCGGTACTAGTGCTGCCGCATGTCGATTACCCGGATCGTGCTGCCTTCGATGCCGCGCTGGCCTCGGCGCTGCGCGCGCTCGAACCGGACATCGTCGCGCTCGCCGGTTTCATGCGCATCCTCACCGAGGACTTCGTGCGCGAGTTCGAGGGCCGGATGCTGAACATCCATCCTTCGCTGCTGCCGCGCCACAAGGGCCTGAACACCCATGCGGCGGTGCTGCGCGATGGTGACGCCGAGCATGGCGCGACGGTGCACTTCGTCACCCCGCAGCTCGATGGCGGGCCGCTGGTAATTCAGGGAAGGTTCACGGTATCGGCGCAAGATGGCGCCCAGCAACTCGCCGAGCGCGTGCTGGAGCAGATCGAATGCCGGATCTATCCGCAGGCGGTGGCCTGGATGGCAGGAGGCGAATTGCGCTGCGAGCAGGGTGTGCCGCGGTTTCGCGATCGCCCGTTGTCCGCTGTTCTGAGCCTTGATGATCTGGAGCCTGGTTTCTGATGAACACGAAGAAAACGCTGCTCGCGGGCTTGCTGGCCGCAATGATCGGCATGGCTGGCAGCGTTCAGGCCGCTGCAGTCGTCGATGCGCCGCTGCCGGCGCTGAACCTGGTTTACAGCGTCAACTACGGCGGCATCGGTGCCGGCGAAGCGGATGTCAGCCTGAAGCCGGATGCGAAGGCCGGCTGCTACATCTACGAGACCAAGACCCGGCCGGTTGGCTTCATCAAGATGCTGTTCGGCTCGCCGAATCAGGTCAGCCGCTTCTGCGTGGAAGGCGGCGTGGTGCGCTCGCAGCGGTTCGAATCGGTACTCGAGAAGGATGAAGAGCAGAGCTATGTGCTCGATTTCGATTACGCCAAGCGCCAGGTCATCGACGAGAACGGCGTGGTCCGCGAGATTCCCTCAGAGGCGGTCGACAGCTTCGCGCTGCAGCAGGCCGTGCGTCTCTGGGTGGCGAAGCATGCCGCCGATGCGACGCCGCCGATTGCCGAGTTCACGATGGTCGATCGCAAGAATCTGACCCACTACCAGCTCAAGTTGGCGGGCCGCGAAACGATCAAGACGCCAGCCGGCAACTTCGACACCATTCGCCTGGAGCGCATCGACAATCCGGACAAGATCGGCCGCTTCTGGCTCGCCGCCGAGCGCGACTGGATGCCGGTGAAGATCCAGACCAAGAGCGGCAACAAGCCGACCGCGGTGCTGACCCTCAAGCGCTGAGCGGCGTCGGGGATCCCGGACGATCAGCGATAGGCCCAGCATATATAGTTTATGAATATCTTTTTGAGTTGATTTGTTAGGTGGTGGCTATAGTCCTCGCGCTTCATTCATTCCAACGAGGGCTCAGCCATGCTCAAGAAATCACTTCACCTGGCGGCTGCTTTTGCAGTCACCATTTCTCCTTTCTCACTGATTGGGACCGCCAGCGCCGATGAGGGAGCGGTGCGCACGACCCAGTTCTGGTGGCCGGAGCAACTGAATCTGGCGGCGCTGCGCCAGCACAGTGCCGAATCCGATCCATACGGCAACGGCTTCGACTACGCGAAGGCATTTGCCAGCGTTGATCTCGCCGCTCTCAAGGCGGACATTGCGGCCGTGCTGACTACTTCGCAGCCCTGGTGGCCGTCCGATTACGGCAACTACGGTCCGTTCTTCATCCGCATGGCCTGGCACAGCGCTGGTACCTATCGCCTCGGCGATGGCCGCGGCGGTGCGGGCAGTGGTCAACAGCGCTTCGAGCCGCTGAATTCCTGGCCGGACAACGTCAACCTCGACAAGGCCCGTCGCTTGCTGTGGCCGGTGAAGCAGAAATACGGCCGTAACGTCTCCTGGGCCGACCTGATGGTCCTGACCGGCAACGTCTCGCTGGAAACCATGGGTTTCAAGACCTTCGGCTTCGCCGGTGGTCGCCATGATGACTGGGAGCCGGAACTGGTCAACTGGGGGCCGGAAACCGAAATGCTGGGCGACAAGCGCTACTCCGGCAACCGTGAACTAGCCAAGCCGCTCGCTGCCGTGCAGATGGGCTTGATCTACGTCAACCCGGAAGGCCCGAACGGCAACCCGGACCCGCTGGCCGCCGCCAAGGACATCCGCGAAGCCTTCGGCCGGATGGCGATGAACGACGAAGAAACCGTCGCCCTGATCGCCGGCGGCCATACCTTCGGCAAGGCGCACGGTGCGCACAAGCCGGATGAGTGTGTCGGCAAGGAACCGGCGGCCGCTGCCGTCGAAGCGCAGGGCATGGGCTGGAACAACAAGTGTGGCAAGGGCAATGCCGAAGACACTGTCAGCAGCGGGCTTGAAGGTGCCTGGACCTCGGCTCCGGCCCAGTTCACGCATCAGTATCTGAGCAACCTGTACGCCTTCGAATGGGTCCAGACCCGGAGCCCGGCCGGTGCCATCCAGTGGGAGCCGAAGAACGCCGCTCAGGTGCAGACGGTTCCCGACGCGCACATCAAGGGCAAGCTGCATGCGCCGATCATGTTCACCACCGATCTCGCGCTGCGGACCGACCCTAGCTACAAGAAGATCACTCAGCGCTGGCTGAAGAACCCGCAGGAATTCGACGCGGCGTTCTCGAAGGCCTGGTTCAAGCTGACTCACCGCGACATGGGGCCGCGCGCCCGCTACATCGGCAATGAAGTGCCGAAGGAAGAACTGGTCTGGCAGGACCCGATTCCGGCCGTCGATCATCCTCTGGTCGATGCGGCGGACTCCGCCTCGCTGAAGGGCAAGATCATGGCCACCGGCCTGAGCGTGCCGGAACTGGTGCGTACCGCCTGGGCCTCGGCTGCCAGCTTCCGCAATACCGACTACCGCGGTGGTGCCAACGGTGCGCGTATCCGGCTTGCGCCGCAGAAGGATTGGGCGGTCAACAATCCGGCTGAACTGGCGAAGGTGCTGGCCAAGCTCGAAGGCGTGCAGAAGGACTTCAACAAGCGCGCATCGGGCGGCAAGAAGGTGTCGATGGCCGATCTGATCGTGCTCGGCGGGGCGGCGGCGATCGAAAGCGCCGCGCAGCAGGCGGGTCAGACCGTCTCCGTGCCGTTCACGCCGGGCCGCATGGATGCGACCCAGGACAAGACCGACGTCGCCGCGTTCGCTGCGCTGGAACCGGCGGCCGATGGCTTCCGCAACTACTACGGCAAGGCGGCGAGCCGTTCGCCGGCGGAGATGCTGGTCGACAAGGCCAGCATGCTGAGCTTGTCGGTACCGGAAATGACCGTGCTGGTCGGCGGTCTGCGAGTGCTCGATGCCAATACCGGCGGCGCGAAGTACGGCGTATTCACCGACAAGCCAGGCGTGCTCACCAACGACTTCTTCGTCAACCTGCTGGGTATGGAGACCAAGTGGGTGAAGTCGGAGAAGGTCGAGGGTCTTTACGAAGGCGTTGACCGCAGCAGCGGCAAGCTCAAGTGGATGGCAAGCCCGGCTGATCTCGCCTTTGGCTCCAGTGCCGAGTTGCGTTCGGTGGCCGAGGTTTACGGCGCAGCGGACGGAAAGGACAAGTTCGTCAAGGACTTCGTCACCGCCTGGAACAAGGTGATGATGCTCGATCGTTTCGAGAAGATCTGATCGGCTCGTGAGGGTGGCCTTGGACCAGGCGGGCTGGTCAATCGTGAATTGATGTCCGCTTGCAGGCAGGAGATGGCGACGCTCACCACGTCGCCATTTTTCGTTTCGCCAGCTATTCAGAGCGTTGCGCGATCGAAGAGGCCGAAATGTTCCGCCTCGGCCCTCAGGCTTGCAGAGCGCCTTCGGAACGCAGCTTGGCCAGATGGCCTTCGATGTTGATCCGGGCCAGCGGCATCAGTCTCGGGTCGGTGCCGACATACATCTCGGCGAGCATCTGGTCGATGCTGCGGCCGGCCTCGAACAGCGTCTTGACCTGTGCCTCGCGAGCGCGGCGATGCTTCAGGGTCAGCTCCAGGTAATAAGTGCCGCCGAGCGCGGTGCCATGCGAGGGCCAGATCACTTTGGGGCCGAGCGCGATGACTTTCTCGAGCGTCGCGAAATACTTCGCCATGTCGCCTTCCGGCGGCGAAATGACCACGGTGCCGACGCCCTGGATCAGATCGCCGACGATGCAGAACGCGCGGTTGTCCGGCATCAGCGCCAGCTGGCCTTCGTCATGGCCGGGCACTGCGACCACCCGCAGCGGATGGCCGAGCCAGCTCGTGGCGACATCGCCATCAGCGTAGGTCTTCACGGTCAGGCCATCGAAGAAGGTTGGTACCCGGCGTGAGATGCGCTCAAAGGTATCGGCGCTCATCGCGATCGGCACGCCGAGATGGCGGGCGAGGTCGTTCGCGTATTGGCAGTGATCAGGATGGTGGTGGGTCAGGAACACTTCGCTGATGCCGCGTCCGGCGACATGACGGCAGAGCTTGTCGAACTCCGCGCGATTGGCCGGGGAGGGATCGATCAGCAGGATCGGCGAGCCTTGATCGCCGATCTGGAAGCAGTTGGTGCGATCGGCCGGTGGCAAGGTGTTCGAGCGCACCGGCATCTGTAGCACGCCGCGCAGAGGTTCGATTTCCGGGATGCCGTCGACTTCGTTGTAGTCGCGCAGACGATCGATCGTTGTCGCATCCGGGCGCTCGGCGAGGTGTCGCAGAACGTCGAGCGTTGGCGGTGCCAGCAGCAGATCGCCGCGCTCGAAATCAGCCAGCCAGTCGGCGGTCGATTTCCAGGCGCCGCCGGCCAGTTCGCCCAGCTCGATCGTGAACTCGGGTTTGGAACGCAGGCGGATCGCGAAGAAGCCGGTATCGAAACGAACCTGCAGGAATGGTGGCGACAGGGCAGTGCCGAGCTTGTCGATGGCAAGCACTTCATCGGCAGCCAGTGCAGCGTCCAGGTCGTAATCCAGCTCCTCGCGCAGCTCGCGGGCCAGCGCATGGACGTGGCGCGGCGTCTGTTCGGCCAGCAGGGGATGCGCGTGCAGATGCTCGGCTTCGCCCTTGTCGACCTTGCCGCCGGGAAAGGCCATGAAGCCGGGGAACGCAGTCAGGTGCGGCTGGCGATGGGTGAGATAGATCTCGCCTTCACAGATCAGTACCGCCGTGACGGCTTCGACGATCTTCACGGTCACTTCAGTTCGGCGCGGCTTCGGCGGCGTCGAAGGACTTCAGCGCAACCTTGTCGTTGCCGTAGGTCACGGTCAGCAGTTTCTTGCCGGCCTTCCAGGTTTCCTTGCTCAGGCTGAGCACGCCGCCGACGTCGGTGGCCGTGGTGTCGTCCGGCTTGCCGAGCAGCTTGTGAACCTCATCGCGCAGCATGCCGGGCTTGATCTGATCGTAGTTCTCAATCGTCACTTTCGATGAGCAGGCGGTGACGACGATGACGGCAGCCAGCAGGACGAAGCGCAGGGATTTCATCGGCGGTCGGCAGAGAACGGGTTCGATCAAGGATGCCACAGCCTGCCGTGGGGACGTGCAGGCCGTGGCTTGCTGCCGCAGCTAGTCAGTGACGGTAATCGCGACCATGGCCGCGGCGATCATCGTGGTGATCATGGTCGTGGTCGCGGCCATCCCGGTAACCGTCGCGATAGCCATTACGGTAGTAAGGACGGGCGTAATAGCTGCCGCCGTAGTAGCGCGGTTCGTAGTATTCGTAGACCACTCTCGGGCCGCGATAGACCGGCGCTGGCGCGTAGTAGACCGGAGGGCCGTAGTAACGCGGGCCATAGCTGTAGCCATAACCGTAGTTGGGCACGCCGAGATTGATGCCGACATCGACTCTGGCCATCGCGGCCGTGGGAACCAGCAGGGCTGACAGGCTCAAGCCAGCGATTGCGACGAGTTTCATCATGGTCCTTCTCCAGAGTGCCGAGTGCTGGCTCCGAAACTAAGGCCGCGTCGCTGAATCGATCCTGAACGCTACAAGAACCTAGCCGGCCAGAGCCTGGCGCAGATCGTCGATCAGATCGTCGACGTGTTCCAGGCCGACCGACATCCGCAGCAGATCCTGCGGCGTGCTCGTATGCGGGCCTTCCACCGAGGCGCGATGCTCGATCAGGCTTTCGATGCCGCCGAGGCTGGTGGCGCGGGTGTAGAGCTGCACGCGGCCGGCAACGGCCAGCGCGGCGTCACGGCCGCCGTGAACCTGGAACGACAGCATCGCCCCGTAGCCGGACATCTGCCGGCTGGCCAGCACATGGCCGGCGTGCGTCCTCAGCCCCGGGTAATGCACTGCGCTTACCTGCGAATGCGCCGCCAGGAATTCGGCGATCGCCTGGGCGTTCGCGGTCTGGGCGCGGACTCTCAACGGCAAGGTGCCGATGGAGCGCTGCAGCAGCCAGCAGTCGAACGGCGCGGGCACCGAGCCACCCTTGGTCTGCAGGTCGCGGATGCGGGCGAACAACGCGTCCGGCTCGCGGGCGATGACCGCGCCGCCGAGCACGTCGCTGTGGCCGCCGAGATACTTGGTCGTCGAATGCATGACCAGATCGGCACCGAGTGCCAGCGGCCGCTGCAGCACCGGTGTGGCGAAGGTCGAGTCGACCACCAACTGCGCGCCGGCGGCATGCGCGATTTCAGCAAGGCCGCTGATGTCGCTGATCTTCAGCAGCGGGTTCGACGGCGTTTCGGCCCAGATCAGCCGCGTGGATGGGGTGATCGCGGCACGCACGGCGTCGAGATCAGTCAGGTCGACGAGGCTGTGGCTCAGGCCCCAGCGGGCCAGCAGCTCGCGCAGCTGGGTGCGGGTGCCGTGATAGACATCATCGGGGGCGATGACATGATCGCCTGGTGATAGCGCCTGGAATACCGCCATCGATGCAGCCGAACCGGATGCGAAAGCGGCTGCAGCAGTACCGCCCTCAAGCGCTGCCAGCAAGGTCTCCAGCGCGGCTCGAGCCGGATTGCTGGATCGCGAATAGATATGGCCGTGCGGATAGTCGCCTTGCGCGTCGCGAGCGAAGGTCGTCGACAGGATCGGCGACGGCGCCACGGCGCCGGTGGCAAGGTCCGGCTCGCGGCCGGCATGAATGGCGAGGGTTTCGAGTTGCACGGCAGCGGTACAGGTGAGCTTGGAGATGCCAAGGCTACCGCGCTGCGTGCGGCCGGGTCAGTGGTCGATCGTCGGCCAGCGAAAATCGTCTGTATTCAGATCGTCCTTGCTTGCGGCGCCTACTTGCAGTTGCACTCGGGCGCAGTGACGCAGGAGGCGCTGGCCTGCGGGCCGACGGCAATACCCGGCTTGCACTGCGCGGACTGACCGGTCGTGCAGGACACCGAGCAGGATCCGCAGTTGCCGATCACCGGCGTGGCGCAGGACGCACCCTGACTCGACTGCAGGTTCAGCGTCGATTCGCCGCGCTGATGATCACTGTGCTGGATAACGACCGGATTCGGCGCCGAGTTCGATCCATTCGGGCCGGCCAGAGCGACAGCCCAGGCCGCCACGAAAAAGATGGACGTGAAGCGTCGAAGGATGGTCATGGCGCGCTGCTCGTTCAGGGTGTTTTGACTGGGCGACTCTAGGGGTGAGCGCTGAACCGAAAATGAACACGGTCCCGACGCAGCCTTCAGAGTCACAAGGTGCCGCAGGCAATTCCGACAGCGAGCATCGAGCCAAGTTCGCGGCATTTCGCCAACGCAGCGTCATCCGGTTCGCCTCGCACGATCAAAGGTTCGCAAGCAAGCTTCCAGCGGTAGCCGACGGCGATCCGTTCCAGCGCCCGGACCGCGCCGCTGCCGTCGTTGCCGGCGCTGACCAGCATCGCGTAAGGCAGGCCATCGACCTTGCCTTCGGCCGGGTAATAGGTGCGATCGAGGAAGTCCTTCACCGCGCCGGACAGATAGCCGAAGTTCTCCGGCGTGGCGACGATCAGGCCATCGGCCCAGAGCAGATCATCGAGCCCGGCGGCCAGCGCGCCGATACAGCGCAGTTCGACTTCATCGGCAAACTCGGCGGCGCCGGCACAGGCCGCACGCATCAGCGCTTCGGTGCGGCCGCTCTGGCTGCTCCAGACCACCAGCAAATGCTTCATCCGCGCCCGAGGCTGCGCTTGAACTTGTGGATCAGCCGCCGCTGCAGCTTGTTCGGGCGATCGCTGCTCATGTCGTCGGCCGCTGCGCGCAGTTCGGCCTCGCGGGCACGCCGGGTCTTGCTGGCCTCAGTCTCGGCATAGAGCAGGCGTGCGAACGGTGCGGCAAGGCGCTGGTCGGAGCGCTCCCGGACCGTGACCTGCAACTCGTCCTGTCCCTTGCGCACGCTGATTTCCGCGCCGATCGCCACCTCCTTGGCGACTTTGGTGCGCTGGCCTTCGTAGCGCACGTGGCCGGCGTCGATCGCTTCCTTGGCGATGCTGCGGGTCTTGTAGAAGCGTGCTGCCCACAGCCACTTGTCGAGCCGCACCGAATCCACCGGTTTCGGATGGCGGGCCGCTGCTGGCTTATCGCCATCATCGGTATCGAATGGCTCGTCGTCCTCGTCGATCAAGTCAGTCTCCCGTGGGGCGACTGCAGACCGGGCCGGCGACCACCGGCAGGCCGAGAGCGAAGCGCAGGCGGCGCAAGGCCAGGCTGGTGGCTTGTGCGGTACCGCCGTAGTCGCGCGCCCAGCTCAGCAGCCAGTCGATATCGACCGGCTGCTCGCGCGCCAGTCGGCCGGCATGCTCCAGCGCGGCTGCGTCGTTGTCATCGAACCAGGCGGCGAGGGCGCTCGTCAGTTCGGGATGAGTATTCGAAGCAGCCGTCATTCAGTGCTCAGGCCACCGCGTAGATCTGGTGGCTGTGATGGGTCTTCGGTTCCCAGAGCAGGATGCCCTGCTGGATTTCCGGAGCGTGGATCAAGGTGTCGCCGGCGCGCAAGGTGGCGGTATCGACGAAGGCCGATTCGAGCACGCGGACCAGGCCGCGGATGTTGCCGTGCCAGCGGCACTCGCGAACCATCGTCCAGGCTTCATTGCTGAGGCCGGTGGGCGCGACCCAGTTCGAGCAACGGGCCGACAGTCGGGTCAAGGTGGTGGCGATCACCGCGATCATGTCTTCCTCGCGGCGCGACAGCTCCGGCACCTGCAGGGTCGACGCACCGAGGCGGGTGAACTGGTCGAGATTCACCGAGTTCTGCAGATGGTTCCAGCTGCGGTTGGTTGCATAGAGGATGGCGCATTCGAGCTGCTGCTTGGCCGAGGCGCCGTAGGGCAGGTACTGGCCGCTGTCGAGCGCTTCCATCAGTACTTCCATGACCGCGCCGCTGATCTCGTGGCTTTCGTCGAGGAAGCAGACGCCATCACGGGCATGCTGGAAGGTGCCGGTACGGGCGCCGGCGCCGGGGAATGCGCCGGAGACATGGCCGCAGAGCAGCGATTTGATCGCCGCCTTGTCGCCGACGTTCTCGGCCGCCAGGTTGACCGACACGAAGCGCCCCTTGGCGCGCTGCAGGAAGTAGTAGTAGGCCAGCGTGGTCTTGCCGCTGCCGGGGCCGCCGAGCAGGCAGGCGCGGGAGATGCCGTTCGCCGCGAAGCCGCGAATGCGCGCGACCAGGGTCTGCAGCTCCGGGCTGAAGACGAAGAAGTTCTTGTAGGTCGGCGTGTCGACTTCGGTGGTCACCGGCATGCGGATGACGTTCTCCTCGGTCACCGGGCCCATGCGCTGGACCAGCTGACGGGCCACGCCGTCGACATCCGCCGCCAGCAGCAGACGAGTGCCGGCCAGCTTGCCGGCCACCGCGCGGCGTTCCAGCCACTGGCCGAGTGCCACCAGCTGGCTCGGGTTGATCGCGACGATCAGCACGCTGTTGCCGCCAGCGTTGCGGGCCGCGATCACCTTGTCCGCCAGGAAGTCGATATCGAGCGGGTTGTTGAACAGGCTCAGCACATAGGGGCTGTTGACGGTAGCCAGACGCGGGTCGTTCGGCAGCATCGCTTCGCAGAGCTGACCCGTCGGCAGTTGCAGCGCCTCGGCGCTCAGACGCTCGCGATCGCGGATCACCAGTTCGGAGGCGACGATCAGCAGGTCCGGCGCAGGCGTCCGCGTCAGGCTGACTTCGGAGTGCCGGCGGATATCGTTCTTCTTGCCCGTGCCAAACATGTCGTGACTCCATTGACGTCGATGAGTCCGAACGCTACCGGTATCGACGCCGAAAGCCGTCGTGGCCCGACATAACGCCTTCGATCGCCGACCGGCGGCACGTCACTTTCGCCGGACACCCCATCTTATGATTGCAGTCACGATGCCAGCCGACAAACCGATGAGCGAATCCCTTACTCCCAACCCGTCTGCAGACCCTTCCAGCAGCTTGTTCGTACAACTCGGCGGCGAGCCGGGCATCCGGGCGCTGGTCGACGATTTCTACACGATCATGAATGCCGAACGGTATGCCGACGGCATCCGCGCTCTGCATCCGCCGACCCTGGACGGCTCGCGCGACAAGTTCTTCTGGTTCCTGTGCGGCTGGAGCGGTGGCCCCGATCACTACATCTCCCGGTTCGGCCATCCACGGCTGCGTGCCCGCCACCTGCCGTATGCGATCGCCACTGCCGAGCGGGACCAGTGGCTGGCCTGCATGCAGCAGGCACTCGATCGTCAGCCCTGGCCGGTGCCGCTGAAGGAACGCCTGCTGGCCTCGTTCTTCGACACGGCCGACTGGATGCGCAACCAGCGGGATTAGGCTTGAAAGCCTGGGCCGATGGTCTGCGGGGGATTGCGCGAGCTGATCATGCGCAGCGCGTCTTCGGCGATCAGGCCGGCGCGGTCCTGCTTGAAACGCTCGATCAGTTGCGGGAACGGCGTCGTCGGCGTGAAGCAGAACGCAGCCCAGCCGTCGCGGCCGGTTTCCTTGACGTGATACATCGCCCGATCGGCAAGCTCGACCAGGTTCTGCCAGTCCAGCCCGGCCGGCGTGCCTTTCAGCGGGTATTCCGAGAAGCCCACCGAACAGCTCAGCATCAGCGGCGCGTCGGTTCCGGCGTTGAAGCTGTGCCCGGAGACGGCGCTGCAGATTCGTGTGGCGTAGGCCATCGAATGCTCGCGTGACAGGGGGCGCGACACGATCAGGAATTCCTCGCCGCCCCAGCGCGTCACGTAGTCGCCAACCCGCACCAGATCACCGAGCAGGGCGCTGAACTGCTGCAGCACCTGATCGCCACCGCCGTGGCCGTAGCAGTCGTTGACGGCCTTGAAGTGATCGATGTCGACGAGCAGGAACAGCAGGATGTGATCCGGGCTGTAGCTGTCCGGCCCCTTGCGGCGATAGAAGGCGAGATCCTGTGGCAACTGGTTCTGCAGGTAGCGGCGGTTGCGCAGGCCGGTCAGGGCATCGGTATAGCTGGCCTTCTCGAGTTGCTGGTTGGCGACGGCCAGCGCATCAGTGCGCTGAGCGACGATGGTTTCAAGCACCGCACGGCGCTGGTTCAGCGCCCGCAGCTGCCAGCGATGTCCGGCATAGCCGACCAGCAGCAGGCTGAAGGCCAGCAGCGCATAGAAGCTCAGGGTCTCGTGGAATTTCGGCGCGATCGCGAAATGCAGCGAAGCAGGAACCTGGCTCCAGATGCCGGCGTTGTTGGCGCCGCGCACTTCGAAGGTGTAGTCGCCCGGCGGCAGGTTGGTGTAATCGGCATCGCGGCTCATCAGATCCGTCACCGTGCGCCAGTCCTGGTCATAGCCGCGCAGCCGGTACTGCAACTGCACGGCGTAAGGGTTCTGGAAGCTCAGGGCCGAAAACTTGAAGCTGAGGTCGCGAACTCGCGGCGGCAGGGTTTCGGCGGCGAATTGCGTAAGGCTGAGCCAGCCAGTGCCGGTGTTGACCGCTTCGATGCGTACTGTCGGCGGCACCGGATTGCGGGCCATGGTTTCGGTCGGTACCACCAGCACGCCATCGCGGGTCGGCAGCCAGATCGAGTCGCGATCGAGAAAGCCCTTGCTGTTGCCGGCGCCGTTGCAGCACTCGCCACGTGGGCCGGTGCCGCGTGCGGCCAGTTCGTTGCCGTAGACCTCGGCATGCAGCAGGCGTTGTCCGCCATCGGTCCGCGGTTTCAGATCGCCGACCGGCAGGCGATAAAGGCCGCGCAGCCCGGCCACCCAGAGATAGCCGCGACCATCGTCGGTGATGAAGAACGGTGAATTCTGCGGCAGGCCTTGATCGTGGCTGAAGGCGGTCCAGCGATCGCCATCGGAGACGAACATCTGCTCGGTGGCAACGCCGACCACCAGGCTGCGGTCCGGCAACTCGTGGATCGCGGTGACATCGATCTCGGCCGGCAGGCCGTTGTCGCCACCGAGCATCTTCACCGTGCCGGACAGCCATTCGGCAAGGCCGTTCTGGGTGCCAAGCAGCAGCCGGCCATCGCGGGTCTGGTAGAGCAGGCGGACGCTGGCATCGGCCAGGCCCTCGGCCTCGCCGTAACGGGTCAGCGCGCCGCCGGCAAGGCTGAACAGGCCGTTCGAGGTGGCAAACCAGAGGCGCCGGGCGCGATCGCGCAGGATGCCGTTGATGCGCAGGCCGACCAGCGGGCGCAGCACCTGCGGCAGGTCATCGAGCGCGCCGTGACGCAGCAGGGCCGGGCCTTTCAGGGTGCCGAGCCAGACATCATCGCCCTCGATCATCAGGCTGTAGACATTGGGATCCGGCAGCAGGCCGCCCGCGACGACGCTGCGGAAGCGGCCGCGTTCGAGCAGGCTCAGGCCGTTGTCGGTACCGACCCAGGTGCGCTCGGCACCGTCGTGCTCGACGGCCCAGACCAGCGGTGAACTCAGGCCCTCGGTGGTCGAGTAGCGGGTAGTCAGACCGTTCCACAGCCGGGTCAGGCCGCGGGTGCGGCTGCCGAACCACAAGTTGCCTTCGCGATCCTCGAAAGCGCTGAGGTAATCCCAGCGGGTACCCATGCGTTCGTTGTCGACCTGTTCGACGACCGCGCCATCGCGAATCCGGATCAGCCCGGCAGCAGTGCCCACCCACAGATTGCCCGCCCGGTCTTCGTGCAGCACGCCGATCGCCTTGCTGCCCAGTCCCTTGTCGCTGAAACGCCGCCAGACGCCGTTTTCGCGTACGTAGAGGCCGCCACTGGTGCCGGCCCAGAGGCGTGGCCCGGAGGACACCAGATGCTGCACGCTGTCCTGCAGGTTCAGGCCGGGCAGGGCTTCGAATGCAGGATCACCACCGTTGTTGCGGTAGACGCCGCCCCAGCCGCCGATCCAGCGCTGGTCGTCGGCTTCGACGATCGAATACAGAGGCCCTGGCACGTTGCGGTCCTGCCGCAGCTTGCCGTCGACCACCCGATAGAGGCCAGCCGAGGTGGCGCAGATCACCTCGCCGGTCGCGGTGATCAGCAGATCCTGAATATCGAGATTGGCACTGGCCAGCGGATTCTCGACCGGCACGGTCTCGAAGCGGCCGTCGCGGTACCAGGCCAGGCCCTTGTTGGTGCCGATCCAGAGACGACGGGCACTGTCGAGGTGCATCGTCTGCACCTGGTTGCCGGGCAGGCCGGGGGAAGTGGCTGGCGTGTAGTTGACGAAGTTGACGCCGTCGAAACGGGCCATGCCGCTGAGGGTGCCGGCCCAGATGTAGCCCTCAGCGTCCTGGGCGACCGACAGCACGCCGATCTGCGGCAAACCCTGTTCGATCGACCAGCTGTCGCGGACGAAATTATGGAAGCTCTTGTCGACCGCAACCGCCTGCACGGTGCAGGGAGTCAGCAGCCACGCATGCGCGATCAGCCACAGACAGCTGGCCGCTGTTGCGCTTCGGCATCGCCGGTCAATCAACAAGGCAGGCTTCCAGCGGCAAGCGGTGCAGGGTCAGGCATTCGTTCGGGAGGCACGTCGTCGTGCTCAGAGCTTTAGGTACATTAGACGGCTTGAGTGTACATCCATGTTCTGTCGGGCAATCCGGATTCCGGGCGCGCTCCGGCGTACGGAATGGACCGTTCGGCAGCATCGCGGTGCATCATTCGGCGGATCGCAATCGGGAACAGGGCGGATGGGCGGACGGCAATTGCAGGATCAGGCGATCGTCATCACCGGAGCATCGAGCGGCATCGGCTAAGCCGCCGCCCGGCAACTGGTTGCAGGCGGCGCCAGGCTTTGCCTGATTGCCCGTAGCGAAGATGAACTGCGCCGCGTGCAGGCGGATATCCAGGCTGCCGGCGGCCATGCCGAGATCCATGCCGCCAATCTCGCCGATGGTACTTCGGTGGACGCGCGCTGCGCCCGCCTGCTGGCTGAATATCCGCGCATCGACGTGCTGATCGACAACGCTGGCCGCTCGATCCGGCGCAGTCTGCGGGAGTCGGTCGGTCGTCATCACGACTTCGAGCAGATCATGCAGATCAATTACTGCGCCGCCGTGCGGCTGACCATGAATGCGCCGGGCCCGGCGCTGCGGCTGATCGCCGTCTATTTCCGGCGCCGCGCGCAGCGCAATGCGCGGCAGATGCAGACCCAGGCCTGATTCGTCGATCGGGCAGAATCGCCGACATTCTTCCGTCTGCGAGTTGTCCGGTGACCTTTCAAGAAGCGCTGCAAAGCCTCAAATCTGCCGGCCCCGGCGCCTGGACCGCCAGCATCGGCGCCGACTGGGAACAAGGCCGCACCTTGTTCGGCGGTCTGCAGGCCGCGCTGGCGATGCGGGCGATCCGCGAACTGCTGCCGGAGGCGCCGCCGCTGCGCACCTTGCAGGTCACCTTCATCGCGCCGCTGCCGGCGGCCAAGATCCGCATCGAGGCGCGGCTGCTGCGCCAGGGCAAGTCGGCGATGCATGTCGAGGCGCGGCTTTATGACGGCGAGCAGCTGGCGGCACTGATGATCGCGGTGCTCGGCGCCAGCCGGGAATCGACGATCGCCATCACGCCACCGCCGGTCACCGCCAAGCCGCCCGAGCAGTCGCTGCTGATGCCGTTCATTGCCGGCATTGCGCCTGCGTTCCTGCAGCACCTGAAGTTGCAGTGGGCGAGCGGCGTGTTCCCGTTCTGTGGCGGCCAGGAAGCGCGCACCCAGATCTGGGTGGAGCTGCGCGATATCGCGACGATCGACGAATCGGCGGCGATCGCGATGGCCGATGCGATTCCATCGCCGGCGATCTCGCTGTTTCGCAAGCCGACGCCAGCCAGTTCGCTGAGCTGGATGCTGGAGTTCCTCGGGCCGTCGCTG
>NZ_JAHFRY010000168.1 GCF_023266035.1 Nevskia sp. | reverse complement strand
AAGCGATCGCGCCAGTGCATGAACGGCTGCGAGTTGATGTTCTCGTCGTCCTTCATGAAGTCGAGACCACCCTTCAGGCCTTCATAGACGACGCGGCCGTAGTTGCGGCCCGAGAGGCCCAGCTTCGGCTTGGTCGTCGCACCGAGCAGCGGCCGGCCGAACTTGTCGAGACGCTCGCGCTCCACGACGATGCCGGTGGCTGGACCCTGGAAGGTCTTCAGGTAAGCGACCGGGATGCGCATGTCTTCCAGACGCAGCGCTTTCACCGCCTTGAAGCCGAAGACGTTGCCGATGATCGAGGCGGTGAGGTTGGCGATCGAACCGCCTTCGAACAGGTCCAGGTCGTAGGCGATGTAGGCGAAATGCTGCTGTTCGGTCTTGGTGCCCGGTCCGGTGTTCGGTACCGGGTCGACGCGAAAAGCCTTGGCGCGATACAGCTCGCAAGCGGTCAGGCGGTCGGTCCAGACCACGGTCCAGGTCGCGGTCGAGGATTCGCCGGCAACGGCGGCGGCGCACTCGTCAGCCGGTACGCCTTCCTGCGGCGTGATGCGGAACATCGCGATGACGTCGGTATCTTTCGGCACGTAGTCGGGCTGCCAGTAGCCCATCTGCTTGTACTTCAGCACGCCGGCGGCATAACGCTTCTTGCCGTCGGTGATCTGCTTGTCATCGCTGGTCATTGCATCGTTCATCGCGTCTTCCTCTTGGCGTTGGCTGTGCTTCGATGGCGAGGAAGGTACGGCGCGTGAGAGTTAAGGTAAATTCACGATATCTGTATCGTCGAGTAAGGTTTTCTGATGTTGAATCTCAGCCTGCGCCAGCTCCGTACTTTCGCCTCCGCCGCTCGCCATCTGAGCTTTGCCCGCGCGGCCGAAGAATTGCATCTGACCGCGCCGGCGGTGTCGATGCAGATCCGCGATCTGGAAACCGCGATCGGCCTGCCGATATTCGAGCGCAGCGGCCGTTCGATGAGCCTGACCACCACCGGCGAATACCTGCTGGTCTATGCCCGCCGGGTGATCGCCACGCTCAAGGAAGCCGAGGACACCATCGCCCGCCTGCGCGGCGTGCAGGCCGGGCGGATCACCGTCGGCATGGTCGGCACTGCGCAGTACTTCGTGCCGAGGCTGCTGGCGCAGTTCCGCAAGGACTACCCGGGCGTGGAAGTGCGGCTGACGGTGGGCAATCGCGATCAGCTCGATCGCCAGCTGCACGATCGCGAGATCGATCTGGCGATCATGGGCCGGCCGCCGCGCGAGCTGGATGTGCGCGCCGAAGCGTTTGCCGTGAACCTGCTGGGCGTGGTCGCCGCGGCGGACCATCCGCTGGCGACCGAACGGGCGATCTCACCGGCCCGGCTCGACCGCGAACTGTTCATCGTCCGCGAGATCGGGTCGGGCACCCGCGGCGCGATGGAAGTGTTCTTCCGCGAGCAGCACATCGCCCCCGTCGCGATCATGGAAATGAGCAGCAACGAAACGATCAAGCAGGCCGTGATTGCCAACATGGGCCTGACCATCCTGTCGCAGCACACGCTGGTCCTGGAACTGCTGGCCGGACAGCTGAAGCTGCTCGATGTCGTCGGCATGCCGCTGAAGCGCGCCTGGCACGTGGTCAGCCTGGGTGCGATGAGCCTGTCACCGGCTGCCGAAGCCTTCCGCTACTTCGTGCTGGAGCGTGGCGAAGCGATGCTTGGGGAGTTGTTCGGAGGAGAAGCAGTGCCTAGCGGCCAGTGACCAGTGGCCAGAAAAAGCGGCGGCGTGATACGGACCACTAGCCACCGACCACAAGCTACTGCTTCACCTGAACTCCTGATCCTCGAACTGGCGGTACAGGTACTGCACGTTCTGCGGGTGGATGACGTCGTACTGCTGCCAGCCCGCGAACTCCGGCAGACGCACGCGGGCCGAGGCCTCGAGCAGGCTGGCGCCGTGCTGGTACTCGCTGCGCACGGCAGCGTCGATCTGCTGCAGATAGCGCTGCATCGCATCGATCTGGCGCAGGTCACCGACCGGCCCGAAGCCCGGCACGATGCGCTTCAGCGGCAGCTTGCGCAGTGCTTCGAGCGTGGTGATCCATTGGCTGATGCGAGCGTCGCGCAAGCTTGGAATGCGCTGGTTGGCGATCAGGCCTCCGGCGAACAAGGTGCCGGACTGGCGATCGAACACGGCTAGCGTGCCCGGTGTGGTGGCCGAGCCGCCGTCGATCAGTGTGACCTGGCGCCCGCCGAGATCGATCGGCGCACGAACGTCGATGTCCCGGTCCGGCGCGATCAGCGCCGTGCCCTTCATCAAGCCGCCGGGCAGCAGTTCGCGCAGATGGGTCAGGCAGTTTTCGCAGCGCTGACGCATCAGCTTCGCGGCGTCCGGCGAGGCCAGCACCGGCAGGCCGTGGGCGCGAAAAGCGCCGGCACCGAACAGGAATTCCTGGATCGGCTGGGTCAGCAGCAGCGCTTCAATCGGCTGGTCGCTGCGCGTCGTCCAGGCGGCGTATAACCGCTCGCCGTGAACCTGCGATACGCCGCTGTCGATCGCCAGTGCCCCACGCTGGCCGACGATCAGCCCGCTGTTGGCGATCTCGCCACGATTGGCCGGGACGATCGCGTCATGGCTGCCGAGATCGGCAAACACGCCGTCGGCCAGCTTCACGGTTTCCGCAGTGGCGATTGCCGGTAGCAAGGCGGTCGCAAGGACGGCCGTCAACAGGATCTGCAAGCAGCGGCTCATGGTCGATAGACCTGCCGCTGCCGCAGCCGTTCTGCGATGACGATGCACAGGCTCAGCCACGCGGCTGCCGACGCGAAACCGGCGATCACGTCGCTGAAGTAATGCACCTGCAGCAGCACCCGACTGAAGCCGATCAGCAGGATCAGGGTCGTCGTTCCGATCAGCAGCGGCAGCCTTGCAGGTGCCGGCAGTCGATGCAGCAGCAGCCAGGTCAGCATGCCGTAGACCGCCAGCGAGCCGGAGGCATGGCCGCTCGGAAAGCTGTAGCTCGGTTCGATCACCAGGCCGTGTTCGTACAGCGGCCGCGCCCGTTCGAACGACAGCTTCAGTGCACGATTCAGCAGACCATTGCCAGCCGTGGCGACCAGCCAGGCCGCCAGTTCCAGCCAGCGTCGACGCAGCAGCAGCGCCAGCGCCACGCCGATCACGACTGCCAGCAAGGTCATGAAATTGCCCAATTGCGTGATCGCGAAAATGGCCTGCAGCGTCGGCCGCGAAATGGTTCTGCGCAGTTCATTGGCCAGCAAGGCATCGAAGACGCTGATGTGGCTCAGCAGGCTGGCCACGGTCACGAACAGCGCCAGTGCCAGCAGTGCGATGCCGAGGCCGACGATCGTCAACGGCCTGGGATTCGCCGAGGCTCGATAGCGCAAGGCTCGCTGCCACAGCAGACGCGTGAGGAGGCTAGCCGCGATGATCAGGCCCGCCAGCAAGGGCAGGGCGTTGGCGGCGATGAACTGCGCGAGGGCCGGCATCGCAGGCTGGGTTTCCCCGATCAGTCCGGCGAGCGGCGATCGAGCGCGATTTCGGTGATCGAGCCCGTCGCAAAGCGCTGCTGATCGGCATCGTAATCCCAGCGTTCGACACTGCATTTCGCAGTGCCCGGCTGATGGCGAATCAGGTTGACCGAGTTCGGTGCGCCAGCCCGGGTGCGCCGCGAGACGGCAGTACCGGCCTGCACGGCCCAGATTTCGCGCGGCAATTGGTGCGCTTCACGCAACGCCTGGGTGAACGGCAGATGGATGTGGCCGCCGAGAATCAGGTCGGCCCCGGCTGCTGACCAGACCTGCATTGCCGCGCGACGGCCGTGCAGCAGGTTGTGCTCGTCCTCGACGTTCTGCACGTGGACCGGCTGATGGGTGACCACCAGCTTCAGCCGCGAAACCGGGCTGCGCAGCAAGCGACGGCGGACCCGCTCGATCTGTCGCGAAGAAACCCGACCGTCGACGTGCCGGAAGCGGCTGGTGGTGTTGACGCCGATGATCAGCACCGCGTCGTCCTCGTAATCCGGTTCCAGTTCTCGGCCGAAGGCGCGGCGCAGATTGCGGTATGGCGCGAACAGCCGCCGCCAGACCTCGAACAGCGGAATGTCGTGATTGCCCGGCAGCACCAGTTTCGAACGGGCTGTCAGTGCATCGATGAACTTGCGCGCGGCGACGAATTCCGGCGTCCGGCTTCGCTGCGTGATGTCCCCGGACAGGATCGCCACATCCGGCTGCTGCTCGCGCGCCAGTTGCAGCAGCGCGTCGACGACCTCGGCGCGCTCGGTGCCGAAGTGGGTATCGGACAGATGCAGCACCAGACTCATGCTGCGCCGTCTTCCGTGGCCGGCGTCAGCGGCACCATCAGCAGCAGCGGCGTCGGCGACACGCAGAACACCAGCGGCACCGGCAGCCGCGTGACTTCGCCATCCATCGCCACCTTGTAGCTCCGTCGCTGGCTGCGACGATGCGGGCGCACGGTGAGCTTCTGCAGCGCGACGCTGATCACCTGATCGGCTTCGCCAAGACGGCCAAAGGCACCGCGCAGCATCAGGCCGATCATCGCCAAGGTGCTGACCGGCTTCGGCGCGATGGCGACCAGATGGTCGTGAGCAAGCGCTGCGCCTTCGGCGATGCCGATCTGCTTGAACTGCAGCGCGTTGTTGCCGACGAACAGCGTCGGCGTGCGGATTCTCCGGGTCTGGCCTTCGGCTTCGATCTCGATGCTCAGCTGCCGGCGGTTGCGCAGCACCGTGACCAGGCCAGACACCGCCGCGATCAGCCTGCTGCGGCCGAAGCGCTGCTTGAAGGCTTCGCGATCCTCGAGCAGTTGCGGATACAGACCGAGGCTGGCGTTGACCAGGAACAGGCGATCGTTGACCAGGCCCACCTGCACCGGCTGCGGCGTCGCTGTCAGCAATGCTTCGGTGGCGATCCGCGTGTCCTGCGAGATGCCGTGCTCGCGGCCGAAGTAGTTGAACGTGCCCTGCGGCAGCACAGCGAACGGTTGACCGCAGCCGAGTGCCGCCTGGGCCACGGCGTTGATGGTGCCGTCGCCACCGGCAGCGACCACGATGCCGTCCTGCGCCTTGGCCAGTTCGACGGCGCGTCGTGCCAGCCCGGGAATGTCACTGCCTTTCTCGGCGAGCAGCAGTTCATGGCGGCGGCCGGCGCGATCGAGCACCTCGCGGATGGTGGTCTGTGTTTCCTGGGTGTCGCTATGTCCGGAACTGGCGTTCATGACGATGAAGCACGGCTGCTGCTGGGTTTGATTCACGTGAGATCAGAGATTTTCAAAGCGATTCATATCCAGAATTCCCGCTTCCAGCGGCTCGGTTTCGCGCTGGTACTGGGAGAAGTCGTTGAACACGGCCCAGAAGTCCGGATGGGTACGGCGCAGTCCCCACTGATCGACGACCTTTTCCAGACTTGCCTTGTCGGTAGCCGCCGACAGTGCTGTGACGAAGCTGTCGAGTTCGGCCATCGGCACATCGAAGGCGAAGTTCGGATAGTTGCCGTAGACGCCAGGCATCACGCTGACCGTGTCGCGCTCCGGCTGCAGGCGGCCCTCCTCGCCCATGATGAAGGCGACATTGCTGTGCGCGCGGTTGTGGACCAGCGAATAGACCAGCCGCTGCTGGTTGCCACGGATGCGCAGCAGCACCACTTCCGGCAGCAGGGTCAGCACCGGCAGGGTCTTGCCGGTGGCCTGTGCCAGCGGCCTCAGCGCGCGATTGGCCGCCTGGGTCATCGCCGAGCTGTCCGGCAGCTTGCAGTCGCCGCGTGCACAGCGGTTGATGACGTCGTCCGGTCCCTTGACCTTGCGCAGCGCCTTCAGCAGCTGGTCGACATAGGCCGCTTTCGCCGCTTCCACGTCGATGCCCGGCTTGAATTTCAGCTGGGTCGGCCGCTTGTCGTCGATGTCGGGATAGGTGGTAAACAGCTTCACCCGGCCGCCGTCCTGATACCACTGGTGCAGCAAGGGATTGCGAAGCTTCGGCGGCAGGAAACGCAGGAAATCGGTCTCGCCGTCGTTGCGGATCAGGTCGAAGTACAGACGCGTCTGCAACTGATGCGAGACATTGCCGAAGACATCGAAATTGACCACCAGCTCGTAGAAGGTACGCTCGAACAGCGGGTAATCCATCACCCACAAGGTCTCCGGCATCGCGCCGATCAGGCCGTTCTTGACGAAGGCATTGTCGTGATGACGGAAGACGGTCAGCAGGGCATCGCGATTGGTCCCGTCGCCATCCCAGATGTCACTGATCGACGCGCCCTTCGGCATCTTCTTGGCGTAGGCCTCCTGGCGCAGCCGCACGTAATCGTTGCGCTGGTTGCGATAGCTGGCCCATTCGGTGCCGGCCTTGATCAAGCTCGAATCCTGTCCGGCGACATCGAGCAGCGGCGAAACCTTCTTGCGATAGGCGGCATCGTTGACATACAGCTCGCGTGACGGGTCTTCGAAGCTGACCCAGAACTGGTCGCGGATCACGTCGGTCGCCGCTTGGCCAGCACAGACCGGGCCGCGGATGAAAGTGCGGACGAAGTACTGCGCCTCGTCGAGCATGAACTGGTAGCGCGCCTTCGCCGGGATCGGATCGAAGGTCAGGAACGGATTGGCGCGGGCTTCCTTGTCGTGCTTCTCGTGCTCCGATTTCGGCGGCACGGTCCAGGCGTCCTTCAGGAACAGATCCTGGAAGTGCGCCATGCGGCGCGCGTCGAGCCCGTAGGTGATGTGGTTCTTCTGGACGATGCTTTCGGTCAGGATCCGCAGCCGGTAATGGAACGGGCCGTCCGGCGCCTGGTTCGGCAAGCGGGTGGCGACCGGCACGATGGCTTCGCCCGATGGCGTGCGCGAGCGCAGCAGCTCGTAGAAGTGCGGCGTCTTCTCGCTGGTGAAATGCAGATGGGCGGTGAACAGGTGCTCGTAGAGATAACGAGCGACCAGCTGCTCGCGATCCCCTTCGCGGTTCAGCCAGTTCTCCCATTGCGTGATCTGCTCGGCTTCGGCAGCGCTCGGCTGCACCTCGTTCGGCTCGACGACCGCGCCCTGGGAAATCCAGGTGCTCAACGTCTGGTACTCGGGCTCGGTCAGGCCAGTCACGGCCAGCGGCATGCCTTCACGCGGATGCTTTTTGGCGAAGCTGTCGTACTCGTCGAGGGTCGGGCACTGATTGACTCGCGCGAAGCCGAGCTGCAGGTCCTCCGGCAGCCGCCGGTTCGGCGGCCAACTGTTTTCGCGGCCCATTGCCAAGGCGCGCTGCAACAGTGCCGACGGCACCTGATTCTTGCCTTCGGTCTGCAGCACCGGCTGCACCGAGTAGAAGCCTTTCTGGCGCCACTCGCCGACATTCAGGGCGTCGATGCCCAGGCGAGTGGTGGGGATACGTTCGAGCCGCGTGCCGTCGTAGACAGCCAGCTTGCTGGCACCGCGCTCGACGCCGTCGGCGCTGGTCAGCTTCAGCTGGCAGGGCGCGTCGTAGCAGCCGTGGCAGGCGGCGCACTTGCTGTCGAAGATCGGCTGGATATCTTTCGCGTAGTGGTAGGTCTGGATGACCGCCACAGGCGCTGGCAACGGCTGTTCCTTGGGAACGATGCCTGAGCAGGCCAGCAGGGCGAAGGTTGCAGCACAGCAGAAAGCGCCGACGCCATACCAGCGGCGGCGAGGTGTGGAAATGAGCGACAAGGGACGATTCCGGAGCAAGTTAATGCGATCGTATCAGGCTGATCGCGACCATTTTTGCAGTGGCTCGCCGGTGCCGCCGCGCAGTTACCGGGTGGTGTTGGCGACGCCACCGAGCTTGAAGGCGACCTCGCTGCTGAAACTCAGGTCCTTGGTGTCGACCACATCGGCGTGCAGGGCGCCATCGCCGCTGGGCAGAAAATAAAAGCGGAAATTGGGGTTTTCGCTGATCGAGAAATCGATATCGGCGGTCAGCACCAGCTTGTCGCCGTAGCGGACGCTGAGCTTGCGCACGTAATACGCCGGTTCGTACAGACGGCTGACCTGATCGAGCACCAGCCCCGATGCGTTCGGATGGCTGATGGCGAGCTGCACGGCCGCCGGCTTGCCGGCTTCCAGCGGATCATCGACCCTGAACTTGATCCGCCCGGCATTGCGCAGTGCTTCCTTCGGGTCCTTGCCGGCTGGCGCCGAGCAGCCGCCGGATGCCTTGACGTAGTGGCTGGCCATGTACAGGGAGCCATCGTTCAGTTCGGCGATCGCCCGCACGTCGG
>NZ_JAHFRY010000070.1 GCF_023266035.1 Nevskia sp. | reverse complement strand
GCTTTGCAACGTCGGTTTCGGTAGCCACGCGCAGGGTCGGGATGATCGGATCGGAAGTCATGGTGCAGGCAGATTCTTCTGTAGTTGCACAGCCTGGTCGGATTCTGGGAACTCGCGCAGCAAGGTCTGTTCGTAGCGACGGGCCGCTACCTTGTCGCCGAGCTTGCGTTCGGTGAAGGCGGCGATCAGCAGGATTTCCGGAGTACGGACGCCAACTTTCTCATAGCGCTGAATGAATGCGCGGGTGCGCAGCCAATCGTTGCGGCGGAAAGTCAGCAGCGAAATCTGCGCCAGCGCGTCGGCAAAATCCGGATTGATCTTCAGCGCCTGGCGAAAATCGTTCTCGGCCACCGGCAGATTGCCGGCCTTCATCTGGCAGACACCGGCATTGGTCCAGGCCGCTTCGGGGGTCTGGTAATTGCGATCCGCCAGCGCCACCTTGAACGCGCGATCGGCCTCGGCGTACTTGCCCTGGCCGCACAGGAACACGCCGAAATTGTTGTGCGTGCCGGCGTCATTCGGCGCCAGCGCCAGCGAACGGCGGTACTCGCGCTCGGCATCGACGCGGTTGCCGGTCTGGGTCAGCACATAGGCGAGCGCGGTGTGGGCCGGCGCATAGCGCTCGTTCTGCTCGACCGCCTTGCGCAGCTTTTCCTCGGCCACGTCGTAGCGGCCCTGGCGAGCGTAGTCGCTGCCCAGTTGGGTGTTGATGCGCGCCGCTTCGATCAGATCCGGTGGCGACTGCGGCCTCAGGTTGCCGGTGGTTTCGGTGACGCAGCCGCTGATCGCCGTGGTGATCAAAACGAGCAGCAGACCGCGCACAGCGAAACTCATTGCACGCGCACCGGGATGTCGCCAAGCCGCTTCTTCTGCTTCGACTGAACCTTGCCGACCAGCTGCCCGCAGGAAGACCGCGAGCCACCGACGAGGGGCCCCGCCGCGAACGCGGCGGGGATCGAAGCAAGGCGAGTCGGGCGCAGTGCCTGCGGGCTGGTCATTGCACGCGCACCGGTATGTCACCAAGCCGCTTCTTCTGCTTCGACTGCACCTTGCCGACGAGTTGCCCGCAGGCCGCGTCGATGTCGTCACCACGGGTGCGACGCGTCATCGTCAGCAGACCCTTGGCGCGCAGGATTTCCGAGAAGCGAGTGATCGCTTCCGGCGTCGAGCGCTTGTAGCGCGCTTCCGGAAACGGATTGAACGGAATCAGATTGACCTTCGCCGCCTGACCCTGGCCGTTGAGCAACTTGGCGAGTTCGCGCGCGTGCTCGGGCTGGTCGTTGACGCCGTCGAGCATCACGTACTCGTAGATGATGTGCGACTTGCGATCCTTGCCTGCGAGGTAACGCTTGCAGGCCTCCATCAACTCGGCAATCGGGTACTTCTTGTTGATCGGCACCAGCTGGTCACGCAGCTTGTCGTTGGCCGCGTGCAGCGAGATCGCCAGCGCGGTATCGACATCACCGCCGAGGCGATCGATGAACGGCACCAGACCGGAGGTCGATACCGTGACCCGGCGCTTCGACAAACCAAAGCCGAAGTCATCGAGCAGAATCCGGATCGCCGGCAGCACGTTGTTGTAGTTGGCGAGCGGCTCGCCCATGCCCATGAACACGACATTGGAAATGACGCGCTCGTTCTGGAAATCGCCACCGAGCGTCTTGCCGGCGAACCAGACCTGGGCAACGATCTCGGCCGTGCTCATGTTCCGCGAGAAGCCACCCTGGGCCGTCGAGCAGAACGAGCAATCCATCGCGCAACCGGCCTGCGAGGAAATGCACAAGGTGCCGCGATTGGCTTCCGGGATGTAGACGGTTTCGATCATCGTCACCGGTTTGCCTTCGGCCTGTTCGAGCTTCAGCACCCACTTGCGGGTGCCGTCGACCGAGACCTGCTCGGTGACCAGCTCGGGCGGGCGAATGACGAAATGCGCGGCCAGGCGCGCCCGCAGCGCCTTGCCGATGTTGCTCATCAGCTCGAAGTCGGAGACGCCGCGCCGATAGATCCACAGCATGACCTGATCGGCACGGAATCCGGCTTCGCCCATCTTCTCGAACTGCTCGCGCAGCGCAGCGCGATCGAGACCAAACAAGTTGACGCGAGGACCGGGAAGCACAGCCGGTGACAGCAACGGCGCCTGCGTGTCCGCAGTCGCCGCGTTGTCCACCGTGTTGCTGCTTACCTCACCGGTCACGCCTCACTCCTGCCGCCAAGCGGCTTCAGCCGGCTTCAGCGCGTACGCGGCGCCAGTTCGGTGATGCGGAAGAAATAGCTGATTTCGCGCGTGGCATTTTCGAGGCTGTCCGAACCGTGGACGGCGTTCTCATCGATCGAGTCAGCGAAATCCGCACGGATCGTGCCCGGGGCGGCCTTCTTCGGGTCGGTGGCGCCCATGATGTCGCGGTGCTTGGCAACCGCGTCTTCGCCTTCCAGAACCTGGATGATGACCGGGCCGGAAATCATGAAGCCGACCAGATCCTTGAAGAACGGACGGGCGCTGTGCACTGCGTAGAAACCTTCGGCTTCTTCGCGCGTCATGTGTTCCATGCGGGCGGCGACGATGCGCAGGCCGGCCGCTTCGAAACGCGAATAGATGCCACCGATGACGTTCTTGGCAACGGCGTCGGGCTTGATGATCGAAAGGGTGCGTTCAACCGCCATGAGAATGTTCCGTGTGTTGATGAAGAAGTCGCCCACGGATCATCCGGGGGCGGAAAAACGCGGAATGTTAACGGTTTAACGAAGACAGCGGCAATCTGCCGCAACGCAGCAAGCGGGATTGCGCAGGCGGAACGCCGCTCAGCTGACCGCGAAACTCTCGCCGCAGCCACATTCGCCGGTGACGTTCGGGTTCTTGAACTTGAACGCTTCGTTCAGGCCGTCGCGCTGGAAATCGAGGGTCAGGCCGTCGAGGAAGGACAGATGCTCCTTGGCCACCACCACCTTGGCGCCGTAGGCGTCGAACACTTCGTCGGCTTCGCCGGGGGCATCGGCGTAATCGAGCACATAGGCATAGCCCGAACAGCCGGACTTCTTGACGCCGATACGCAGGCCGTAGCCCTTGCCGCGCTTGGCCAACTGGGACTGGATGCGGTTTGCCGCCGTTTCGGTCAGGACGATGCTCATGCCATTTCTTCCTTGTGACGGGCGAAAACCGCGCGAAGCGCGTCCTCACCCAGCAATGCACAGTGTGCACGATCTTCCGGAATTTCAAGCACTGAACGCAACGCTGGCGCCGTCAACGCAACCAGCTCGGCCATAGCCTTGCCCTGCGCCCAGCCGGCGACATACGCGCCGACGGCGATCGTCGTCGGACAGCCGTAAGCCAGGAATCGCGCTTCGGCGACGCGATCACCGTCGAGCCGCAGCGCCAGCCGCAGCACCGAACGCGCCGCCGGCGTGCCGGCTTCGGCGCGGATCACGTCTGGCGCGCTCTCGAGAAAACGCCCGGCGTTCGGCGTTTTGCGGAACAGCCGCCAGATCTCCGGGCCGTAGCCGTAGGGATTGCCGGCCGCTTCCTCAGGCGGATTCGCGATCGGCGCTTCGCTGCCGAACGGCGACAAGGCCCGCAGCCGTGCGACCTGCGCGATCACCGTATCCGCGGCCTGCTCGATGTCGGCCGGGGTGGTCATCCGGCCGAACGAAAAGCGCAAGGACGCATTGGCGGTTTCGTCATCGCGACCGAGTGCGCGCAGCACGTAGGACGGTTCGGCGGTCGCCGAAGAACAGGCCGAACCGCTGGATACCGCGATGCCCGGCAGCGAGGCGCGCAGCGCTTCACCTTCGACACCGGGAAAACTCAGGTTCAGCAGATGCGGCGCGGCGCGCTCACCTTCTGTCGGGCCATTGCGCAGCACGCCGGGAATGCTCTGCAGCCGCGTCCACAGCGCATCGCGCAGCGCACTGAAATGCGCGATATCGGCATCGAACCGTTCCGCCGCCAGCGTGCAGGCGGCACCGAAGCCGACCACCTGATGGGTCGCCAGCGTGCCCGAACGCATGCCCTGCTCATGACCGCCGCCGTGCATCTGCGGACTCAGCCGCGCACGCGGCTTGCGCCGCACGTACAGCGCGCCGACGCCTTTCGGCCCATACAGCTTGTGCGCCGACAGGCTCAGCAGATCGACCGGCAGCGTGCGCAGATCGATCGCCAGCTTGCCGGCCGCCTGGGCAGCGTCGACATGCAGCATCACGCCGCGCGCGCGCAGCAAAGGCGCCAGGCGTTCGATGTCGTTGACCGCGCCGATCTCGTTGTTGACCCACATCAGCGACACCAGCGCAGTGTCCGGCGTGATCGCGGCAAGCACCGCTTCCGGTGTCACTACACCATGCTCGTCCGGCTTCAGATAAGTGACGCGCGCGCCGAGCGTTTCCAGATGCCGGCAGGTATCGAGCACGCACTTGTGCTCGGTGCGCGAGGTGACGATGTGCACCGCGCGGCCGGCCTTCGGGAAGCCGCGGAATTCCAGCGCGCCCTTGATCGCCAGGTTGTTCGATTCGGTGGCGCCGGAAGTCCAGATGATCTCGGCCGGCTCGGCGCCGATCAGCGCCGCGACCTGCGCCCTCGCCTGCTCGACCGCCGCTCGCGCCGCGAAACCCGGACCATGGGTCGATGCCGGATTGCCGTGCAGGCCATCGGGCTTCAAGTACGGCAGCATCGCCTCGAAAACCTCGGAGGCGATCGGCGTGGTCGCAGCAAAGTCGAGGTAGATCATGCGGCCGCCACCTGCGCGTGCAGATCACCGAGCACGACCAGGAAACGATCGATCTCGGCCTCGGTGCTGGTGACTCCGAGGCTGACCCGGATCGCCGAGAACGCGATGTCGCGCGGCCAGCCCATGCCGATCAGCACATGGCTGGGCTCGCCAGTGCCGGACGCGCAGGCCGAGCCGCTCGATACCGCTAGCCCAAAGCGATCGAGCGCCATCAGCAGCGCTTCGCCTTCCCAGCCGTCGACGCCGAACTGCACGGTGTTCGACAGGCGCGGGCTTCCATCGCCGAAAATCGTGATGCCCCGCATCGCGCGCAGGCCGGCTTCGAGGCGCGCTTTCAGCGTCGTCCAATGCGCGATGCGCTGCTCGCGCTCGGCAATCGCCAGCTCGGCGGCAACGCCGAAACCGACGATCGCCGCCAGATTCTCGGTGCCGCCGCGAAGGCCGCGCTCCTGGCCACCGCCGTGCAGCTGGATCGCCAGCTCGACATGCGATTTCACCAGCAGCGCACCAACGCCCTTCGGCCCGTACAGCTTGTGCGCGGACAGGCTCATCAGATCGGCACCGGATTCGCTGAAGCCGAAAGCCAGCTTGCCGCCGGCCTGCACGGCATCGACATGCAGCAGCGCGCCGGCGTCATGAACGAGCTTCGCAGCGCGCGCGGTGTCCTGGATCACGCCGGTCTCGTTGTTGGCCAGCATCAGCGCCGCCAGCCGCAGCGGGCCGCGTGTGAGCTGCGCCTCGAAGGCCGCCCAGTCGACGATGCCGGCGCGGTCAACGGCAATGGTTTCCACACCCCAGCCGTGGCCGATCAGCGATTCCGCCGCTTCGAGCACGGCCGGATGTTCGGTCGCGCCGTAGAGCACGCGGCTGGGGCGCGCGGTTTCGGTCAGCCCCTTGAGCGCCAGATTGTTCGACTCGGTGGCGCCGCTGGTGAAGGTCAGCTCCGAGACTTCCGCACCGGCCAGCGTCGCCACCTGTGACCGCGCCGCTTCGATCGCATCGCGCGCCGCGCGGCCGTATCGATGCACGCTGGAGGCATTGCCGTACGGACCGCTGAGATACGGCAGCATCGCTTCGAGCACCCGCGGGTCCAGCGGCGTCGTCGCGTTGTAATCGAGGTAGATCGGCATGCGGCAAGTTTACCGCCGACGGCCCGCAGGCCCGTTCAGCTCAGGCCGATCTCGCGCAGCCGCTGCCACAGGTAGTCGTTCGCGGTGATCGGCTCGGGATAGCGGCTGGGGTTTTCGGTGGTGACGCAGGACGGCAGCACGTCGATCAGGAAATCCGGATTCGGATGCAGGAAATACGGCACCGAGTAGCGCGCGCGACGAGCCGCCTCGCCTGTCGGATTGACCACGCGATGGGTCGTCGAGGGATAGATGTGGTTGCTCAGCCGCTGAAGCATGTCGCCGATGTTGACGACGATCGCATCACCCTCGGTGGTCACCGGCAGCCAATCGCCGTGGCGACTCAGCACTTCCAGGCCGCTGTCGCTGGCGCCGACCAGCAGGGTGATCAGGTTGATGTCTTCGTGAGCGCCCGCGCGCTCATGGGCAATATCGTTCGGCCCGATCGGTGGATAGTGCAGCGCCCGCAGGATCGAATTGCCGTGATCGATCTTGTCGTCGAACCAGTGCTGATCCAGACCCAGATGCAGCGCCAGCGCCGACAGCACACGGGCGCCGAGCGCACCGAGGGCGTCGTACAAGGCACTGCCCGCTGCGCGGAAGCCCGGCACTTCGGCCGGCCACAGGTTGGGCGCCATCGTCGCGGCGTACTTCGAGCCGGGTGGCAGTTCGCGGCCGATATGCCAGAACTCCTTGAGATCGGGATGGGCCGCGCCTTTCGCGGTCTCGACCTTCAGCGGCGTCAGCCCGCGCGTGCCGCCGGGGCCGGCCCGGTACTGATGCTTGATCGCTTCCGGCAGCGCGAAGAACGCGATGAAGGCCGCATAGGCTTCGTCGATCAGCGCCTTCGGAATGCCATGGCCGCGGATGCAGCAGAAACCGTATTCGCGATAGGCCGCGCCGAGCTCGGCCACCAAGGCCGCGCGATCATCGTCCCAGCGGCCGATATCCAGCGTCGGCACCCCGCTCACGGTTCATCGTTCTCCGTGGCGGCACCGGCGCGCAGATGCGGGAAGGTCTTGGTGGTCTGCTTCAGGCCCAGCGCTTCTTCGACCGAAGTCAGCATGCCGCGCAGGATGTTGATCTCGTGGCTGTCGGGTGCGGCGCGGCCGTACATCCGGCGCATGCGCCGCATGATGAAGCGCGGCGCCTCTGGATCGATGAAGGTGGTCGCGATCAGCACCTTCTCCAGATGGCCGAAGAAATGCTCCATCTGGCCCTGCGGGACCGGCTGGTGCTCGGGCAGTTCCGGCAGTTTGGCGCCGGCCGCCAGGCGCAGTTCGTAGGCCATGATCTGCACCGCCGCGGCCAGATTCATCGAGCCGAATTCGGGATCGGTCGGAATCGCCACCGCTTCGCGGCAATGGTCGAGTTCCTCGTTGGTCAGGCCGATCCGCTCGCGGCCGAAGACGATCGCGACCTTGCCCGGATGCTCGCCGGCCGCCAGCCGCGTCACGCATTCGCGCGGCTCGGAAAACGGAATCGACACGTAGCGCACGCGGGCCGTGGTGGCGATCACGTGCTCGCAGTCGGCCACTGCGTCGGCCAGGGTCGGATAGATGGTCGCGCCTTCCAGGATGCTGTCGGCGCCGCTGGCCAGCGCGGTCGCTTCAGGGTCCGGGAAACGGTGCGGTTCGACCAGGGCGAGATCGGTCAGGCCCATGTTGCGCATCGCGCGCGCGGCCGAACCGATGTTGCCGGGATGGCGGGTGGCAACGAGCACAATGCGGATGCGGGATAATAGTTCCACTTCTTGATTCATCGACGGCAAAGCCGGAAGTTTCCGGCTTTGATCGCGCGGATGCCAGTTTCAGGCGCCGCCGTCGTTCACCGGAACCCGCTTTCCATGCATCCGCTCGTCAACATCGCCGTCAGCGCCGCCCGTACCGCCGGCAACTTCATCAGCCGCAGCATCGATCGTGTCGACCAGCTTACGATCGAAAGCAAGGGCCGCAACGACTTCGTCACCCAGGTCGATCGCAGCGCCGAAGCCGAGATCATCAAAGTGATCCGCAAGGCCTATCCGCAGCATGCGGTGCTCGGCGAAGAGACCGGCGCCAGCGGTGACAACGAAGTGGTCTGGATCATCGACCCGCTCGACGGCACCACCAACTTCCTGCACGGCCTGCCGCACTTCGCGGTGTCGATCGGCATCCAGGTGCGCGGCAAGCTCGAGCACGGCGTGATCTACGCGCCGTCGACCCAGGATCTGTACATCGCCACCCGCGGCGGCGGCGCCACCTTGAACAACCGCAAGATCCGCGGCAGCACCGCCAAGGAACTCGACAGCGCGCTGATCGGCACCGGCATTCCGATCAAGGCGGAACTGCTCGACGCCTATATGCCGATGCTGAAGACCATCGCCAGCAACAGCGCCGGCATCCGCCGTGCCGGTTCGGCCGCGCTGGACCTCGCCTATGTCGCCGCCGGCCGTCTCGACGGCTTCTTCGAACTCGGCCTCAAGCCCTGGGACATGGCCGCCGGCATCGTGCTGGTGCAGGAAGCCGGCGGCACCGTCACCGAGCTGTATGACCCGCGTGGCGACGTGATGAAAACCGGCCACATCCTGGCCGCGCCGCACAAGCTGCATGCGCAGCTCAGCGATGCGCTGCGCGGTGCGGCGCAGCCGATCGTGCCGGCCGAATAAGCCAACATTGGCAATCGGTAATCTGGAGCCAAGGGCGGCTCCAGCTTCGGTCGGTAGCGTGGCGACTCCATCACGGACGCCGCCATGCGCTTCATTCCGATTGCCACCGCTGCCAGCCTGCTGCTGACGGCTGTCGCCTGCAGCCGCAGCGCATCGCCGCCCGCTGCTGCCAAGCCTGCCGCCGCACCAGTCGCGCATGAAGCGGATCTGCTGACGCTGACTCTGTCCGCCGAGACGCAGCAGCGGCTCGCGCTGGTCACCACGACGATCCATCCCGGCCAGCTCGCCCGGGTTCGTCATACCAGCGGCGAAGTGGTCGCCGCGCCGCTCGGCGCAGCCGGCATCCCGATCGATGCAGGCCGCAATCTCGCGACACTCGGCAGCCAGCAGACCGCCGCCCATGGCGAAGTTGCCCGCGCGCAGGCGGCGACAGCGCTGGCCCGTATCGCCGCCGACCGCAGCGAAGCGCTGCTCGATGATGGCGCCGGCAGCACCCGCGCCCGAGACGAAGCCGCTGCGGCACTCGCCACGGCACAAGCAGCCGAGCAGGCAGCACTGGCGCAGCGCGCCTTGCTCGGGCCGGCAATCGGCGCGATCAACAGCCGCTCGACGATCTGGATCCGCGTGCCGATCTTCGCCACCGATGCCCAGCGCATCCTGCGTGAGCGCACCGCCGAAGTGAGGACGCTGGACGCGAGCGGCCCAGCGCGCCTCGCCCGTCCGATCGCGGCAACGCCGTCGGCCAGCTTCTTGGCCGGCACCGTCGACGCTTACTACGCGGTCGACAACCGCGATCAGGCCTACCAGCTCGGCCAGCGAGTCGCCGTGCAATTGCCACTGGCCGGCGTCGACAACGGCCTGCTGCTGCCGGTGTCCGCGATCGTCCGCGACATCGACGGCGGCGAGTGGGTCTACCGAGTCATCGCACCGGGCCAGTACCGGCGCGCACGCATCGAAGTCGCCCATCGCGACGCCGGCCAGGCACTGCTGTCGCGCGGACTGGCCGATGGCGATGAGGTGGTGAGCACCGGCGCCGCCGAGCTGTTCGGCAGCGAATTCGGCGCCGGCCATTGAAGCTCACATGATGCTCGCCGCGCTGATCCGCGCCGCGCTGTCGCAGCGCGTACTCGTCCTCGCTGCCGCCGCGCTGCTGGTCGCGCTGGGCCTGCGCGCCGCCCGCGACGTGCCGCTCGACGTATTCCCGGAGTTCGCGCCGCCGAAAGTCGAGATCCAGACCGAAGCACCGGGCCTGTCGACCGAGGAAGTCGAGCAGCTGGTCTCGGTGCCGATCGAGATCGTGGTCAGCGGCATTCCCGGCCTCGATACCGTGCGCTCGAAATCGGTGCTCGGCCTGTCCTCGGTGGTGCTGCTGTTCAAGGCCGATGCCGATCTGCTGGTCGCGCGGCAGACCGTGCAGGAGCGCATCGCCCGCGTACAGCCGAGCTTGCCGACGGCAGCGCGGGCGCCAGTGATGCTGCCGCCGCTGTCGTCGACCAGCCGGGCGATGAAGATCGGCCTGTCGTCGGCCACACTCGATGCGATGCAGCTGTCCGAACTGGTGCGCTGGACGATCCGGCCACGGCTGATGACTGTGCCCGGTGTCGCCAATGTCGCGGTCTGGGGCCAGCGTGATCGCCAGTTGCAGATCCTCGTCGACCCGGATCGCCTGCGCGCCGCCAATGTCAGCCTCGCGGAACTGCGCGCCGCCGCCGGTGACGCGGTGCTGGTCGGCGGCGGTGGCTTCGTCGATGGCGCCAACCAGCGGCTACCGGTTCAGCAGAGCGGCCTGGTGCAGAGCGCTGCCGATCTGGCCGATGCAGTGATCAAGCTCGCCGGCGGCGCTCCGCTGCGGATTGGCGATGTCGCCAGGGTCGTCGAGCACTACGCGGCGCCGATCGGCAGCGCGATCATCGACGACGGCCCCGGCATCCTGCTGATCGTCGAGAAGCAGCCGACCGGCAACACCCTGGCGCTGACCCGCGCAGTCGAAGCCGCACTGGCCGAGCTGCAGCCAGGCCTCGGCGATGTCCATGTCGACAGCACGCTGTTCCGGCCGGCGACGTTCATCGAGCGCTCGATCGACAACCTGCGTGAAGCGCTGCTGATCGGCTGCCTGCTGGTCGCCGCCGTGCTGTTCCTGTTCACCCGCGATCCGCGCCAGGCGCTCATTAGCTTGGTGGCGATTCCGCTATCGCTGCTCGGTGCTGCGCTGGTGCTGCTGTGGAGTGGCGCGACGATCAACGTGATGATCATCGCCGGCCTGGTGATCGCGCTTGGCGAGGTCGTCGACGACGCGATCATCGATGTCGAAAATATCGCGCGCCGCCTGGCGCTGAATCGCACCGCACCGTTGCCGCGCAGCAGCTTCGACGTGGTGCTGTCGGCGTCGCTGGAAGTGCGCTCGGCGGTGGTGTTCGCGTCGCTGATCGTGATTGGGGTGTTCCTGCCGATCGTTTTCCTCGGTGGCGTTGCCGGCACCTTCTTCCGGCCGCTGGCGATCGCCTACATGCTGGCGATCGGCACTTCGCTGCTGGTGGCGCTGACGGTGACGCCGGCGCTGTGTCTGATGCTGCTGCCGCGCAGCGCTGCAGACGCGCAGCAGGAAGCGCGGCTGGCCCTCTGGCTGAAGCGGGCTTACGCACGGCTGCTGCCGAAGCTGATCGGCCGGCCGGGGATGGCCGCCGGCATTGTCGCGGCCGGTCTGCTGATCGCCGGCATCGGCTACGCCGGCTTCAAGGATCAGTTCCTGCCGGACTTCCAGGAAGCCGATTTCCTGATGCACTGGATCGGCAAGCCCGGCACCTCGCTGGAAGCGATGGAGCGGATCACCGTGCAGGTGTCGAAGGAGCTGCGCGCAGTGCCCGGCGTGCGCAACTTCGGCGCTCATATCGGCCGCGCCGAAGTGGCCGATGAAGTAGTCGGCCCGAACTTCGCGGAGCTGTGGATCAGCCTCGATGCCGCGGCCGATCACGAGGCTTCGGTCAAACGCATCCAGTCCGTTATCGACGGCTATCCCGGCCTGTTCCGCGACCTGCTGACCTACTTGCGCGAACGGATCAAGGAAGTGCTCAGCGGCGCCAGCGCGACGGTTGTCGTGCGCATCTTCGGGCCGGACCAGGACCAGCTGCGCGCCGCCGCCGAGCAGGTTCGCGCCGCAGCGGCCGGCATCGCCGGTGTCGCCGATCTGAAGGTCGAGCAGCAGGTGCTGGTGCCGCAGATCCAGATTCGTCCGCGGCTCGATGCCTTGGCGACGATGGGCCTGACCGCAGGCGAAGTCCGCCGCCAGGCGCAGACCCTGATCGCCGGCCAGAAAGTCGGCGAGATCTACCGCGATCGCAAGGCTTTCGATGTCGCGATCTGGGCCGAGCCCGAAGTGCGCGCCGATACCCGCCAGATCGCCGAGCTGCTGATCGAAACGACGTCCGGTGCGCCGGTGCGGCTGCGCGATGTCGCCGACATCCGCATCGTGCCGGCGCCGAACGAGATCAAGCGCGAAAACGGCCAGCGCCGGCTCGACGTGACCATGAACGTTTCAGGCGCCGATCTCGGCACCGTCGCGCGCGCCGTCGAAACCGCAGTGCGGGCGCTGCCGTTCGAGCGCGGCTATTACCCGCAGGTGCTCGGCGAGTACGCGGCGCTGAAAGCGGCGCGCGAGCAACTGCTGTTCACCTCCGCACTCGGCCTGATCGGCATGCTGCTGCTGGTCTGGACCGAGTTCCGCTCGCTGCGCCTGACCGCGCTGTTCGCCACCAGCCTGCCGTTCGCGCTGGTCGGCGGCGTGCTCGCGGTCATGGCTACCGGTGGGCTGCTGTCGCTGGGTTCGCTGGTCGGCTTCGTCACCGTGATCGGCATCTCGGCGCGCAACGGCATCATGCTGCTCGCCCACTACCAGCATCTGCAGCAGCACGAGGGCGAGGCCTTCGGCCCAGCATTGATCCTGCGCGGCGCCAGCGAACGCCTGCTGCCGATCCTGATGACCGCCAGCTGCGCCGGCCTGGCGCTGCTGCCGCTGATCGTCGCCGGCAACGCGCCCGGCCACGAGATCGAATACCCGATGGCGATCGTCATTCTCGGCGGTCTGGTCTCGTCGACCGCGCTGAACCTGCTGCTGATGCCGGCGCTCTATGGCCGCTATGGGCGCGAGCTGCGGCCGTGAAGCCCGGACTGCTGTCGATTGCTGCTCTGAGCCTTGCCGCCTGCGCCGCGGCACCGGCGCTGCCGCCGCCGGCCTCGATGTCCGCTGGCGCCTTCATCAATGCGCCGACAGATGTCGCCGAGCTGCCAGCGGACTGGTGGCGGTTGTACGACGACCCTGCGCTCGATGCGCTGGTCACCGCCAGCCTTGCGGCCAATGCCGATCTGCGCGCCGCTTATGCAAGGCTGGCCGGCGCCCGTGCCGGCACCGCGCAGGCGCGCGCTGCGCGCCTGCCGCAGACCCGCATCGAGAGCAGTGCCACCGTCGACTATCCCTCCGAGCAGCCGTCGGCGAGCAGCGTGCCATCGACCGACTACGACATCGCGGCCACGGTCAGCTGGGAGCTCGATCTGTTTGGCCGCCTGCGCGCTGCCGCCGATGCGGCGCAGGCTGATGCCGAAGCCACCGCCGCTGCGCTCGATGGTCTGCGGGTGGCGGTGGCTGCCGATACCGTTGCCGCCTATGTCGAGCTGTGCGCGGCGCATGAAAGTGCGGCGGCGGCCGATGCGGTGATCGCCGCGCAGGCCGAGCTGACCGCGAACCTGCGCAGCCAGCTGACCGCCGGCGAGCTGTCGCAACTGGAAGTCGCGCAGGCCGAGTCTCTGCTGGCAGCAACTCGCGCCTCGCGGCCCGGCTTCGATGCTGCGGCTGCGATCGCCCGCTATCGCCTCGGCGAGCTGCGCGGCCTGATGCCGGCCGATCCGCTCGTCGCCGGCATCGATTGCGCGACCTTGCCGGAGCTGCCGGCCGCACTGCCGATCGGCGACGCCCAGGCGCTGCTGCGACGCCGGCCGGATATCCGCGAAGCCGAGCGGCGCCTGGCAGCAGCGAGCGCGCGGCTTGGTGTGGCCACCGCCGAGCTATATCCGGTGATCAATCTCGGCGGAGCGATCGGCCTGCTGGCCGGCGGCCTGGTCAGCACCGCGACGCCGCTGATCAGCTGGACGTTCCCGAACCAGAGCCCGGCCCGCGCCCGGATCGCCCAGGCCACGGCCAACGAACGGGCGGCGCTGGCCGCCTGGGATGCTGTGACTTTGCGGGCGCTGCGCGAAGTCGAATCGGCGCTGCTGGCGATGGCCGCCGAAGCGCAGCGCAAGGCGGCACTGACCGTGGCGATCGGCAGCGCCGAGCGAACGCTGCTGCTCGCCGCATCCCGAGTTCGCCATGGCGACGCCTCTCCATTGCTGCGTATCGAGGCCGAACGAATCCGCGCCGATCTGACGCGGCAGCGCATCGACTCGTCGATCGCACTGGCGCGTCAGCACTTAAGCCTGTTCCGCGCGCTCGGCGGCGGTTGGCAGCGGGCGCCAGCGCCATTGGCAACGGCCCGCTAGCATCACGGCCATGCGCATCCTGATCGTCGAAGACGATGTAGCCACCCGCCAGTTCATCGTCAAGGGACTGGCCGCGCTCGGCCATCAGATCAGCAGCAGCAGCGATGGCCGCGACGGTCTGTTCCAGGCCACCGATGGCCGCTACGACGCGCTGATCGTCGATCGCCTGCTGCCCGGCCTCGACGGACTGTCCCTGCTGCGCATGCTGCGCGCCGCCGGCAACCGCACGCCGGTGCTGATGCTGACCGCGGTCGCTGGCATTGCCGATCGGGTCGAAGGCCTGGAGAGCGGTGCCGACGATTACCTGGTCAAGCCGTTCGCGTTCTCCGAGCTGGCGGCGAGAGTGCATGCGCTAGGCCGCCGGCCGGCGCTCCAGGCCGAGCCGCAGCAGCGGCTGATCATCGGCGATGTCGAACTCGACCTCGCCCGCCGCAGCGTGCAGCGCGCCGGCCGCAGGATCCTGCTGCAGCCGCGCGAGTTCGCCTTGCTCGCCGAACTGATGCGCAACGCCGATCGGGTGATGACCCGGACCATGCTGCTGGAGCGGGTCTGGGACTTCGATTTCGATCCGCGCACCAACATCGTCGAAACCCATCTGAGCCGCCTGCGCGCCAAGCTCAACGCCGGCGGCGAGCCGGACCCGATCGAAACCCTGCGCGGTGCCGGCTACCGCTACCGGGGCGATGAATGAAGCCGTTGCTGAGCACGCTGTGGCGTTCGACCTTCGGCCTGGTGGCGCTGGTCAGCCTCGGTCTGGCGCTGTCGGCGCTGCTGATCGGCTTCGTCGTCTACGAGGTCGCCCATGAAGCGCTGGAGGAGCAGCTCGATCACCGGATCGCCGCCGAAACCCGCGCGCTGCTGGTCGAAAACGGCCGTGGCGGCGTTGACGAAGTAGCCCGTGCGATCCGCCAGCGGGAGGCCGCAAGCAGCGGCGACAGCCTCGCCTATCGGCTGGTCGACCACACCGGACAGACGCTGGCCGGCAGTCTCGATGCGCCGGTGCCGGCTGCGCCCGGCTATCTCGAACATCTGGTCGACAAGCGTGGCGATCGCGTCTCGCAGGCGCTGACCACCGCGCTGGCCGATGGCAGCCGGCTGGTCGTCGCGGCCGATCGTGCCGCTCTCAACGAGACCGATGAAACGATCCTGACGATCACCGCAATCGCCTTCGCGGCGATGCTGCTGATCGGCATCGCCGGCGCCTGGACGGTCGGCAGCGTGACCCGCACGCGGCTCCGGGAGATCGACAGTGCGGCCCAGGCGATCATCGACGGCGACCTCAGCCGGCGGATGCCGCTGGACGGTTCCGGCAGCGAGTTCGACCGGGTCTCGGCCACCCTGAACCGGATGCTGGAACGGATTGCCGCGCTGCTCGACAACCTGCGTCAGGTGTCCAGCGACGTCGCCCACGATCTGCGCACGCCGCTGACCCGTCTCAACAACCGGCTCGACGAAGCGCTGTCGACGACGGACGAAGCTGATCGTCAACTGGCCATCGAAGCCGCGCTGGCCGACTCGCGCGAACTGCTCGATCTGTTCGCTGCGCTGCTGCGCATCTCGGAAGTCGAAGCGCTGGCGGTGCGCCGGCATTTTTCCGAAGTCGCACTCGGTGCCTTGCTCGACGAACTGGTCGATGCCTACCTGCCGGACATCGAAGCCAGCGGCCATCGTCTGCAGTGCGAGATCGAGGCCGGCGTCGTGGTGCCCGGCGATCGCCGGCTGCTGCGTCAGCTCATCGCCAATCTGCTCGACAACACGCTGCGCCATACGCCGGCCGGGACCACGATCAGCGTGCGCCTGAGCGCGGTCGACGACCACGCCGCGATCACCATCGGCGATGACGGCCCGGGTGTCGCGGCCAATGAACTGCCGCGCCTGTTCCAGCGCTTCGCCCGCTCCGAGCGCAGCCGCCATACCGCAGGCAGCGGGCTGGGCCTGGCGCTGGTCGCGGCGATCGCGACGGCGCATCGCGGCCGGGTCAGCGCGACCTCGAACGGCGGCTTCAGCATCACCGTCGAATTGCCGGAACGCTGATCCGCACTCGACTGCCAGTCTCGGGCTCGCCGCTTGCTCAACGTTCACTGCCGCTTTCTGGATCGGTAAAAAGTGCCTGCATTGCGGGCCGAGATAGCTTCCTCAATTCCTTATGGAGAGGTTCAATGCGCTACGGAATCATCATCGTCGGACTGGTTGTTGCGGCCCTGGGCATCGCTGCACTGCTGGGCAAGTTCGAGTACGAGAAAACCAGCACGCTGGCACAGGTCGGCGATCTCAAGGCCGAGGTCAAGCACGACAAGACCGTGCCGCAATGGGCCGGCATCCTGGCGCTGGTGGTCGGCGGCGGGCTGGTACTGGTCGGCTTCACGCGCAAGGCCTGAAGACAGCGCCAAGCAGCCAACAAAAAAGCGGCCCGGATCACTCCGGGCCGCTTTTTTTATTGCCTCAGGTCCGCTTAGACGACGGCGCCGTCGTTCTCCTGCTTGGCGATCTTTTCCGCCTTGATCAGCTCGTCCCGCTCTTCCGGCGGCAGCAGGTCATCGCGCTTGACGCCGAGGGCGACGGCCAGACCGGTCGACACGTAGATCGACGAGTAGGTGGCGACGATGACGCCGACGATCATCGACACCGAGAAGCTGTGCACCGTCGAGCCGCCGAGCGTGAACAGCGCGACGCAGACCAGCAAGGTGGTGACGTGGGTGATGATCGAACGCAGCAGGGTCTGGTTGACCGACAGGTTGACCACCTCGAACACCGTCGCCTTGCGAGTGCGAATCAGGTTTTCGCGCACGCGGTCGAAGATGACGATGGTTTCGTTGTTCGAGTAGCCGATCAGCGCGAGGATCGCCGCCAGCGTGGTCAGATCGAACTCGACCCAGGTCAGCGACAGGAAGCCGAGCACCATCACCGCGTCGTGGACCAGTGCAGCGATCGCGCCGATGGCGAACTTCCACTCGAAGCGGAAGGCGATGAACGCGGCGATCAGGCCGAAGGCGACGATCATCGCGATCGAACCTTTTTCACTCAATTCTTCGCCGACTTGCGGGCCGACGAATTCGACTCTGCGCATCTGCACGCCTTCGGCACCGGCGCCGACCGCGGCGAGCACCTTGGTGCTCAGGTTGGCCGAGGTCTCCTGGTTCGGCGGCAGGCGGATCAGCACCGTCGACGAGCCGCCGAAATACTGGACGATGCCGTGCTCGTAACCGCCCTTGCCGAGATCCTCGCGGACCTTTTCCAGCTGCACGGACTGCGGGAACTGCACTTCAACCAGCACGCCGCCGGTGAAATCGATACCGAAGTTCAGGCCGCGGAAAATCACCAGCAGGATCGACGCGGTGGTCAGCAGCGCCGAGACGGCAAGGCCGACCTTGCGCTGGCGCATGAAGTCGAACTTCGGGACATTGGAAAAAATTCTCATCGGTTCTAGTCCTGTGCCTTACCAGATCGGCAGATCTTTGAGGTTCTGGCGCTTGCCGAACACCCAGTGGGCGAGCGTGCGCGAACCGACGATCGCGGTGAACTGCGAGGTGACGATACCGATCGCCAGGGTGATCGCGAAGCCCTTCAGGGCACCGGCACCGAGGAAGAACAGGATCAGGGTGCCGATCAGCACGGTGACGTTGGCATCGGCGATGGTCAGGAAGGCGCGGTCGTAACCGGCGTCGATCGCCTGCAGCGGCTTCAGGCCGGCCCGCAGCTCTTCACGGATGCGTTCGTAGATCAGCACGTTGGCATCGACCGCGATACCCATGTGCAGCACGATGCCGGCGATGCCGGGCATGGTCAGCGTCGCCTGGAACAGCGACAGCACGGCGGTCAGCAGCAGCAGGTTGACAGTCAGTGCGGCGATCGCGAACAGGCCGAACACGCGGTAGTAGACGACCATGAACACCATCACCAGGCCGAGGCCGAGCAGCGCGGCCGACATGCCGCGACGGATGTTGTCGGCCCCCAGGCTCGGGCCGATGGTGCGTTCCTCGATGATCTCGATCGGGGCGACCAACGCGCCGGCTTTCAGCAGGTCGGCCAGGTCGCGAGCTTCGCGGCTCGACAGGCCGGTGGTCTGGAACTGGGCGCCGAACACGCCGCGAACGGTTGCTGCCGAAATCACTTCCTGCACGTCGCGGCGTTCGCGTATCGCTTCGCCGCGGGTGTTGTAGGTGGTCTTGATCTCGGTTTCCTTGTAGACGACGGCCATCAGCTTGCCGACGTTCTTCGAGGTGAAATCGAGCATCTTCTTGGCGCCGTTGCCGTCGAGCTTGACGCTGACCGCCGGGGTGCCGGATTCGTGGTCGATGGTCGGCGTAGCGCTGGTCAGCTCGGCACCGCTGGCGATGGTTTCGCGCTTCAGCAGATAGGGGCGATGCGAGCCGCGCTGGTAGAACAATTCATCGCCGGCCGGAATCACGCCGCTGGCCGCAGCACTGGCGGCATCGGCGTTCTCGTCGACGGCGCGGTATTCCAGGGTGGCAGTGGCGCCGAGCAGTTCCTTGACCCGGGTCGGATCCTGCACGCCGGGCAGCTGGACGACGATGCGATCCGCACCCTGGCGCTGGACGATCGGCTCGGCGACGCCGAACTGGTTGACGCGATTGCGCAGGGTGATCAGGTTCTTCTGCACCGCATCGTCGATCAGGCGCTTGGCTTCGACTTCCGACAGGCTCACCGCCAGCGACGGCACGGTCGCGTCCGGCGGGGTCGATACGGTCAGCTCGCGGTATTCGCGGGCGATCGCGGTGCGGGCCTTTTCCAGACGATCGGCGTCGGCGAATTCGATGACGATCGCTTCGCCGGCCTTGCGGCGGCCGGAATAGCGGAGGTCCTTGTCGCGCAGGAATTTCGGCACGTCGTTGATCAGGCGTTCGACGGCGGCCTTCTTGACGTCCTCGACGGCGACCTGGAGCAGGAAATGCACACCGCCGCGCAGATCGAGACCGAGCGCCATCGGCTTGCCGCCGAGGGCCGACAGCCACTTCGGCGTCTTCGACGCGAGGTTCAGCGCCGACACATAGCCCTGGCCTTCGAGATCGCGCTTGATCGCATCGACCGCATGGAGCTGGACTTCCGGGCTGGCGAAACGAACCACCCATTGCGTGCCTTCGAGCCGCGAGCCGCGGTCCTCGATCTTCTCGGCTTCCAGCACCTTGGCGATGCGGTCACCGAAATCGGCAGGCACCGGATCGCCGGAGCTGGTGCTGATCTGCACGGCGGGATCTTCGCCATAGACGTTCGGCAGCGCGTAGAGCAGGCCGAGCAGCGTGACGACGATCAGCGTCACGGGCTTCCAGAAGGGGTACTGATGCATGGCGGCGTTCGTCGGGCGGCGTGAGGTCCGGCGTGGCGCCGGGTTCTGCGGATTCAGTTCAACCGGTCGCGCCGCCCGGTGCAGACCCGGCGACGGCGCGGCGGGTGCGTAAGCGTCAGAGGTTCTTCAGCGTGCCCTTGGGCAGGATGCTGGTGATCGCGGACTTCTGGATCTTGACCTCGACCTTGTCGGCGATCTCCAGGGTCACGTAGTTCTCGCCGATCACGGTGATGCGGCCGGCGAGACCACCGCTCGACACCGCTTCATCACCCTTGGCGAGCTGGCCGAGCATTTCCCGCGCTTCCTTCGAGCGCTTCATCTGCGGCCGGATCAGCATGAAGTAGAACAGCGGCAGCAGCACCAGCAGCGGCCACGTCGCTTCCAGCAGGCCAGGAGCCTTCGGCGCGCCGGTGGACTGGGCGTGGGCAACCGGGATCAGCAGATCGAGCAATTCCAGCACGGCGGCAACCTTGTGTGATGCGAAAAGGGGCTGGATTATGCCACAGGCCCTCCGCAGCACTTGATGACCGTCTGTGGCTCGGGCGCGGGCCGAAAACGCATGCGCCGGTGCCGACGAGGCCGGCGACGATGCTAGGCTCGCGGCCCCACCCACCTTCGCTTGAGCCGCACCGATGACTGCTTCCGCCTCTGCCGAAAACTCCGCGCCACGCCGCGATCTGATCACCGCCGTGCTGATCTGCGCCGGCATTGCTGCCGGGCTGGTCGTTGCCTACAAGGCGCCGAACCCAGCCGAACAGCAGGCTGCTGCTGTTATCCCGACGGCCGCCGCCCCTGCCGAAGTGGCCGCTGGCGAGCCGATCAACACCACATTCAATCTCGACATCGCGATGCGCCTGGCCGGCACCCAGGTGCCGGAGAAAACCGAAAGCTTCTATTTCTTCCCGATGGTCGACGAAGTGCCGGAAGCGGTCGACGTCCACGAACTCGGCGGCAAGCTGATGCAGGCCGCCCAGGAGCATGACTACCTCGGCATCGCCGGGCCAGACCCGGAGCGCAATCGCCGTACCCTGCTGGCGGCGCTGGCCGCCCACCAGGCCGACGACCTGAAGACCCTGGTATTGATCTATCTCGGCCCCGACAGCCATCGCGCCGAGATCACCGCGGCCGCTCAAAAGGCCGGCTTCGAGGCGCGCTTCGTCACCTATCCGGAACCAGCCGCAGCGCCTGCGAAAGCGCCGATCTGAGTCGATCGGCCGGCAGCGGGTCACCCAGACTGTCCCCAAGATGTAACGAGGTGGCCCGCTGGCGGCGCGGGAATGACATGGCCCGTGTTAATCTTTTGGCCATCGAACGAGCGTTTATCCACGTCACTTCTGCCTGATTCCCGGCGGTCGAGGTGGCTTCGATAAACCCTTCACCCCTCTCATGGAGTTGCTCGATCATGGCGACCTACGCTGCGCCCGTGCGCGAAATCCAGTTTGTCCTCAACGACGTGCTGAACGTCGGTTCCCTGACCGAAATGCCGGCGATGGCCGATGCCACGCCGGACACCCTGAACGGTCTGATCGAGGAAGCCGCCAAGCTGATCCAGAATCAGGTCGCGCCGCTGAATGCGCCCGGCGACGCCGAAGGCTGCAAGCTCAGCAACGGCGATGTCACCGTGCCGAAGGGCTTCAAGGAAGCCTACAAACAGTATCAGGAAGCGGGCTGGGTCGGCATTTCCAACCCGGCTGAATGGGGCGGCGCCGGCCTGCCGTACACGCTGGGCAAGGTCATCGACGAGATGCTCTGCTCGGCGGACGTCGCCTTCGCGCTCTATCCGGGCCTGACCGTCGGCTGCTTCGAGGGCATCCTCGCGGCCGGTTCCGATGAAGTGAAGCAGACCTACCTGCCGAAGCTCGCCACCGGCGAGTGGACCGGCACCATGTGCATCACCGAACCGCAGGCCGGCACCGACCTCGGCTCGATCAAGACCAAGGCGATCCCCAACGAGGACGGCAGCTACTCGCTCGAAGGCGGCAAGATCTTCATCACCTCCGGCGAGCACACGATGGCGGACAACATCGTCCACTTCGTGCTGGCCCGCATCGAGGGCGGCCCGGCCGGCGTCAAGGGCCTGACGACCTTCGCGGTGCCGAAGTTCTTGGTCAATGCCGACGGCACGCTCGGCGCCCGCAACAAGGTCACCTGCACGTCCATCGAGCACAAGATGGGCATCCACGGTTCCTGCACCTGTGCGCTGCAGTTCGAGGGCGCCCAGGGCTGGCTGGTCGGCGCGCCGAACACCGGCATCCAGAACATGTTCGTGATGATGAATCTGGCGCGCATCCTGGTCGGCCTGCAGGGCCTCGGCCTGTGCGAACTGGCCACCCAGAACGCCATCGCCTACGCCAAGGATCGCAAGCAGGGCAAGGCCTTCAACGGCGGCGCCACGATCATCGACCACCCGGACGTGCGCCGCATGCTGCTGACCATGCGCGCCACCACCGAAGGCGCCCGCGTGCTGGCCTACGAGACCGGCATGTATGTCGACATCGCCCATCACCATCCGGACCCGGCGGTTCGCGAGGAAGCCAACGACTGGGTCGAACTGAACACGCCGCTGGTCAAGAGCTTCTGCACCGATTCGGCGGTCGACCTCGGCAGCATGGCGATCCAGGTCTACGGCGGCCACGGCTTCATCCGCGAGCACGGGGTCGAGCAGATCATGCGCGACGCCAAGATCCTCTGCCTCTACGAGGGCACCAACGGCATCCAGGCGATGGATCTGGTGCGCCGCAAGCTGATGATCGACAACGGCCGCCTGCCGGCGCGCTTCTTCGCCAAGGTGCGTTCGGAATCGACCGGCGACGCGCCGCTCGGCTTCATCGCCAAGCCGCTGCGCGAAGCCATCGACGAACTGGAAAAGACCACCGCCTGGCTGCAGGAATCGTTCAAGACCAACCCGAACGATGCCGGTTTCGGCGCCGTCGATTTCCAGCGCGCGTTCTCGCTGACCTACCTCGGCTACAACTGGCTGCGCATGGCCAAGGCAGCGATCAATTCGAGCGACGAGACCTTCAAGGCCCAGAAGCTCAACACTGCGCAGTTCTTCGCGGCGCGCATGCTGCCGCAGGTGATGAGCCTGTGCGCCAACGTGCGCCAGCCGGCCAGCGAGTTGATGGCGCTGGATGCCGCAAACTTCTGAGCCGCTGCACTTTTGCATCATGCTGAACCGGGCGGGCCGACAAACGTCGGCCCGCTTTCGTTGCACTACCTGATTGGGAGATGCCGATGTCCACGATCTACGATTTCAGCGCCACCACCATCGACGGCAAGACGGTCAAGCTCGACGCCTACAAGGGCAAGGTCCTGCTGATCGTCAACGTCGCTTCGAAGTGCGGTTTCACACCGCAGTACAAGGGCCTGGAAGCAGCTTATCGGGACCTGCATGACAAGGGTGTCGAGATCCTCGGCTTCCCCTGCGACCAGTTCGGCCATCAGGAGCCGGGCGACGAGAAGGAAATCCAGCAGTTCTGCTCGCTGACCTATGACGTCAGCTTCCCGATGTTCGCCAAGATCAAGGTCAATGGCGACGACGCTCACCCGTTGTACAAGTTCCTGAAGAGCGAGGAGAAGGGCATCCTCGGTTCGGAAGCGATCAAGTGGAACTTCACCAAGTTCCTGGTCGCCAAGAACGGCGAGGTGCTGAAGCGCTACGGCTCGATCGACACCCCGGCGTCGATCGCCAAGGACATCGAGAAACTGCTCGTCGCCTGATGCGTGAAGTCCGCGATGCACTGATCCTCAACGGCCTGCTCGTCGCGGCCGGCTGGGCCACGTTCCGCTACTTGCAGACGCCGATGCTCGGGCTGGCGGTGGTTGCACTGGTGATCGGCTACAACCTGCTGCTGCCGATGATCGCGCGCGGCAGCGGCCATGGCCACTGGTTCGATCTGTGGTGGTTCCTGCTGCCGCTGTCGATCTGCCAGGTGGTGCCGGACTGGGTGCTGTCTCAGCTGATCGGCATCTTGAGCTTCCCGGATCACGGCGCGCCGCGCATCGGCACGGTGCCGGTCTACATGGCTGGCATGTGGGTGATTCCGCTGTTCTGGGTGCTGCTGATCGCGCGCGGCTCGCCGGCGGTGGCCGGGCTGCTCGCGCTGATCGTGTTCGCGGCCTCCGAATGGGCCGCGCCGATGTTCGGTCTGTGGCGGCCACTGCAGGTGCCGACCTGGCACGGCATCGCCCATTACGTGCTGCTGCCGGAAGCGCTGCTCGGTGCGGCAGCGGCCTATGCCTACCGCGAAGTTCGCTCGGCGAACATCATCACCCGGCTCTCGGCGGCGGCGGCCGTCAGCGTGTTCTATACCGGCGCTCTGATCGTTTCCTACTTTCTGATGCAGCGCGCCGGGCTGTAGGTCGGGCCACGCCCGACAGCACCTCCGCCAGCCAGCAGCGCCGTCGGGCAAGGCCCGACCTACAGATTCTTCGCTGAAAAGGTATCGCAGCCGGCGACGACACCACCCTCGAAACCGGCCTTGAACCAGCGCACCCGCTCCACCGACGTGCCATGGGTGAAGGCATCCGGCACCACCGTCCCCTGCGCCTGTTTCTGCAGACGATCGTCGCCGATCGCCGTGGCCGTACGCAGCGCTTCGTCGATGTCGCCGGCCTCCAGCCACTGATGCCGCGCCTGCGCGTGATGGGCCCAGACGCCGGCCAGACAATCGGCCTGCAGTTCCTGACGCACCAGCAGGCCGCCATCGCCACGCAGCTCCTCGCCACGCTGGCGCGCGGCATTCACTTTCGCGGATACGCCCAGCAGGGTCTGCACGTGATGACCCACTTCATGGGCGATCACATAGGCCTCGGCGAAATCGCCGCCGCCGCCGAGTTGGTCACGCATCTGGGCGAAGAAGCTGGTGTCGAGATAGACCTGCCGATCGGCCGGGCAGTAGAACGGCCCGCTGGCTGAAGTGGCACCGCCGCAATCGGTCTGCACACGGCCGGCGAACAACACCAGCTTCGGCTCGGCATAGCGGCTGCCGGCCTGCTGGAAGATCGCG
>NZ_JAHFRY010000167.1 GCF_023266035.1 Nevskia sp. | reverse complement strand
CGCCTTCTCAGCCAGTACCAGACGACCGTCGAGCGCGCCGATGCGTTCGTCCCGGGTCCGTTCGATGTCGGCCACGCTGGTGTAGGACTGCAGCAGGTAATGATCGTAGGCGAGCGCCTGCTCACGCTCGCGCTGGGTCCGGGTTTCGACTTCGACCTGGGCCGCCGATTTCTGCGCCGGCAGCACTTTCTGGGTGATGCCGCGCTGATCGACCAGTTCGCGCTGACGTCGCACTTCGGACGGCGGCACTGCATCGCCGCAGATGCGTTGGCCGGCATCGTTCTTCCAGCACTGCACGGTGGCCGCTTGCAGCGACAGCCAGGGCGCAGCAAATGCTGCCAGCAGCAGCCCGTTCAGCAGGCCGCGGCCGGTTAGGCCACGCGGCTCAGGCCACGCCATAACGCTGCTGGTAATCGGCAATCGCAGCCACCACTTCGGCTCTTCCACCTTGTTCATGCAGGTAACCGAGCAAGTCCTGGACCGTGACCAGCGACACCACCTCGAGCCCCGTTTTCTCGACCAGCTCGGCCACGGCCGAGCGCCCATTGGCGCCCACTTCCTGACGATCCAGGGCAGTTATGGCCAAAACTGGGCGGGCACCGGCACGGCTCAGCAGCGCATGCGATTCGCGCAGCGCAGTGCCGGCGGTCAGCACGTCGTCGACCACCACGACCCGCTGGCCGGCGACATCGGCGCCGACCAGCACCCCGCCCTCGCCGTGATCCTTGGCTTCCTTGCGGTTGTAGGCGAACGGCAGGTCGCGACCGGTGAGTTCTGCGTAGGCGATGCTGACCGCCGCCGCCAGCGGAATGCCCTTGTAGGCCGGGCCGAACAGCAGATCGAACTCGACGCCATGGGCGATCAGCGCTTCGGCGTAAGCCTTGCCAAGATCGCGCAGTGCGGCACCCGAAGAGATGCGGCCGAGGTTGAAGAAGTACGGGCTGACTCGGCCGGACTTCAAAGTGAAGCTGCCGAACTTCAGCACTTCAGCCTTGAGGGCGAGATCGAGGAAGGTAGTCTGGTACGGCTTCATGCGGGGTCCGGTTTCAGGCGGCGGTGGGGCCGAAAGTTTCGCACAAGCGCCTGGCGAGGCTGCGCTAGCATGCGCGAACCGATCCTCCGGTCGCCTCGTCTTTCCGCCATGCGCATCATCTCGATCAACACCAACGGCATCCGTTCCGCGGCCAAGAAAGGCCTGTTCGACTGGCTGAAAACCGTTGATGCCGATTACGTCTGCATTCAGGAAACCAAGGCGCAGATCGAAGATCTGGCCGGTGACGATACGTTCGCGCCGGCCGGCTATTTCGCGCATTTCCGCAGCGCCGTGAAGAAGGGCTACTCGGGAGTGGCGATCTATTCGAAGCAGGAGCCTGATGCCGTGCTCGACACGCTCGGTGTAGCGGAATTCGACGACGAAGGCCGCTACCTGGAACTGCGCCACGGCAATCTGTCGGTGGTATCGCTGTATCTGCCGTCCGGCTCATCCGGCCCGGAGCGCCAGGCTTCGAAGGACCGCTTCCTCGCGTTCTTCCTGCCGAAGCTGCGCGAATGGAAGGCCAGCGGCCGGGACTACGTGATCTGCGGCGACTGGAACATCGCCCACACCAAGATCGACATCAAGAACTGGCGCTCGAACCAGAAGAATTCCGGCTTCCTGCCGCACGAGCGCGCCTGGCTCGACGGGCTGTTCGGCGCCCTGCCCGACGGACTGGGTTGGGTCGACGGCTTTCGCTCCCTGCATCCGACGATGGAAGGCGAGGCCTACAGCTGGTGGTCGAATCGCGGCAACGCCTACGCGAACAATGTCGGTTGGCGCATCGATTACCAGATCGTCACACCGGCGATGGCCGCGAAGATCACCGCCGCGCACATCTACAAGGGCGTGAAGTTCTCCGACCACGCGCCGGTGGTCATCGACTACGCCGACTGATTCGGTCCTGCCGATTCGGCATTGGCGCGCTCGTTGTCGGCGATCGAGCTGTCGATCAGCCCGGCGCGCCACATCCAGGCGAACAGGAAGACACCGGGCAGCGCGATCAGCGTGGTCAGCACGTAGAACTCGACATAACCAAACGCTTCGATCATCGCGCCGGCCGTCGAGCCGGTCAGCACCCGGCCGACGATCGACGCGGCGGCTGACAGCAGCGCGAACTGAGTCGCGGTGAAATTCAGCGAACACAGCGCCGACAGGTAGGCGACGATCACCACACCGCCGATGCCGCTGGCGATGTTCTCGAAGCCGATGGTGAAGGCCAGGAACCAGGGGCTGTGGCCGATCGCAGCGAGTGCGGCGAAGCTCAGGTTCGACACCGCCATCAGCACCAGCGCGATCAGCACCGAGCGCTTGAGCCCGAGCCGCGCATAGAGAATGCCGCCGATGAAGATGCCGATCAGATAGGCGATGAAGCCGAAGCCGACGTCGTACTTGGCGATCTCATCGTTGGTGAACTGCAGATCGTTGAGCAGCAGGCGCAGGGTCAGATTGGCCAGCGTGTCGCCGATCTTGTGCAGCAGCACGAACAGCAGCACCAGCAGCGCACCGCGGCGGCGGAAGAATTCCGCCAGCGGGCCGAACACCGCAGCGACGGTCTGGGAAAAACCCTTGGCGATGATCGGCGCCCGGCGCCGCAGCGGCTCGCCCATCAGCAGGCCAACCGCCGCGGCTGGCAGCACCAGCAATGCGCACAAGCCGTAAGCCAGCGCCCAGCCGGCATCGGCCGCGACCAGCAATGCCAGCGAGCCGGCCGTTACCGAACCGATGCGCCAGCCGTACTGCGACATGCCGGAGCCAACGCCGAGTTGTTCGGGGCTCAGCAGTTCGATGCGATAGGCATCGATGACGATGTCGAAGGTCGCGCCGGCGGCACCCAGCGCGATCGCCGCGAAGGCCATCAGCGGCAGACCATCGGCCGGCGTCACCAGCCCTAGAAAGATCGTCGCCGCCGCGACCAGCGCGCTGGCCAGCCATAACCAGGAAACGCGCTGGCCGAAGCGGCCGAGCAGCGGCAGGCGCGCCTGATCGACCAGCGGCGCCCACAGGAACTTGAAGTTGTAGACCAGGAAGGCCAGCGAGAACGCGGTGACCGTGCGCTTGGTGATGCCGTCCTGCGCCAGCCGCGTGGTCAAGGTGGCGCCAATCATCGCGTAGGGGAAACCGGACGAGATGCCGAGCAGCAGCGCCGCCAGCGGCGCGCTTTCGGCATACGGGCGCAGTGACAGCGGCAGGGTGTCGCGCCAGCGGGAGATCGAAAAGGTCATGCCGAATCAGGAAGTGGGAAAGCGCTCAGGCGTCTATTGACGTGGCCGTCACTACATCGTGCATCAGCCGGGCGAAGCGCATCGCCGTGCCATCGCGCTGCGGCACCTCGATCGACGATCCGTAGATCGGCATCTCGATGTTGGCAACCTCGGCCTCCGAGCCAACGACCTTGCCGCCCAAGGATTTCAGATAGCGCAGGAAACCGGAATTCTCCCACAGCACGTCGTAGTAGAAGCTGCGATAGCCCTGGCGCGATGCGCTGAGATGCAGGCAGGCGTGCAGCAGTGAACCGGCGCCGATGCGCTGGTAGGCGTCGATGACGGTCAGCGCCACTTCGGCCACGCCCGGGCGCTCCGGCATGGCGATGTAGCGGGCAACGCCGATGCCGATCGGCTCGGCATATTTCATATCCAGCGCGCCCCAGGCTTCATGGCCGCGGTGATCGGGATGGGTCAGGAAATCGAGCTGCTTGGCGCTCAACTCCGAAGCCTGCGAGAAGAAGCGCAGATGCCGGGATTCCGATGACAGACGCGCGTAGCCGCTGACGAAATACGGCAGATCGGTAGGCCGCACCGTGCGCACCAAGGCCTGCGTCTCGTGACCGAGCACGAAGCGGAAGGCCTGCGGCAGCGGCGGAAGGGTCGGCGGAGGTGCCATGCCGCACTGTAGCGGTGGCGGCTGACTGGCGACGCTGGATCGGCGGGGAAATCGGAGCGATCGGCGCGTGGGCGACCGTTCGTAATCTGTATCTGACCCCGATTCTTCCGATTCTTTCTGCCGACTTGAATCAATTTAATATTTTGACTAATGTTTAAATATGGAAATCACCTCGGCTGTCGTTGCCCTCGCCGCTCTGGCGCAGGAGACCCGCTTGTCGGTGTACCGGATGCTGGTTGAAGCCGGGCCGGACGGTCTGGCGGCCGGTCGGCTGGCCGATGGTTTGTCGGTGGCGCCGGCCAGCCTGTCGTTTCATCTCAAGGAATTGCTGCACGCCGGCCTCGTCCATTCGCGGCAGGACGGGCGCTATGTCATCTATTCGGCGAACTACGAGGCGATGAACGCGCTGCTCGGCTACCTCACCGAGAACTGTTGCCGTGGCACGACTGCCGCTTGCTTGCCGACCGCCTGCTGCGAGCCGGCCAATCCGTGAGAAACATCGTCGACTTGCCTCGCCGCCTTGCGGCCGAATTCCTGGGCAGCGCACTGCTGCTGGCGATCGTCGTCGGCTCCGGAATCATGGGTGAGCAACTCGCGGCCGGAAACACGGCGCTGGCGCTGCTGCTGAATGCGATTGCCACCGGCGCCGGGCTGCTCGTGTTGATCAGCGTGTTCGGGCCGCTGTCCGGCGCGCACTTCAATCCGGCGGTGTCGGCACTGTTCTGGGCGCGTGGCGAATTGTCGCGGCGCGCCTTCTTCGCCTATCTGCCGACCCAACTGGCGGGCGCGATCATCGGCGTGCTGCTGACGCACGCGATGTTCGATCTGCCGCTACTGCAACTCAGCGAACACGCCCGCCATGGGCCCGGCCAATGGATCGGCGAGTTCGTTGCCACCGCCGGCCTGATGCTGGGCATTCTCGGCTCGTTGGCCACGCGTCCGGCCTGGACGCCGTTGCTGGTCGCCGCCTGGATCGTGGCCGGCTATGCGTTCACCTCGTCGACTTCGTTCGCGAACCCGACAGTGACCTTGGCCCGCAGCCTGAGCGCTACCTTCGCCGGCATTGCACCGGCCGACGTCCCCGGCTTCGTGATTGCGCAACTCGCCGGCACCACGGCCGGCGGTCTGCTCGGCGCCTGGCTGTGGCCCTCACCCTCGGCAAACTCCATCACCGAAGCCTACCCATGACCATCACGATCTATCACAACCCCGCCTGCGGAACCTCGCGCAACACTTTGGCGATGATCCGCAACGCCGGCATCGAACCGACCGTCATCGAATACCTGAAGACACCGCCGGACCGCACCACGCTCGTTGCGTTGATCGCCAAGATGGCCGTGCCGGTGCGCAGCGTGCTGCGCGACAAGGGTTCGCTGTATGACGATCTCGGCCTCGCCGATCCGAAGTGGGCCGATGCCGAACTGATCGACTTCATGCTTCAGCATCCGATCCTGATCAACCGCCCGATCGTGGTGACGCCGCTGGGCGTGCGCCTGTGCCGGCCATCGGAACTTGTGCTCGATCTGCTGCCAGCGGCGCAGCGTGGCGCCTTCGCGAAGGAAGATGGCGAAGCGGTGGTTGATGCGGAGGGCAAGCGTGTCCGACCTCCTCGCTGATCTTCCGAATGTCGATGCCGCCCAGTTCCGGCGCCCGTCGCTCGATACGCCAAGCCCGTCGACACGAACCGCGCACGCACCACGCATCCTGCTGCTCTACGGCTCGCTGCGGCAGCGCTCGTTCAGCCGGCTGCTGACCTTCGAGGCCGAGCGTCTGCTGCAGGCCATGGGTGCGGAAACCCGCGTCTTCGATCCTGCCGGCTTGCCACTGCCCGATGGCGCGCCGGAGTCACATCCGAAAGTGCAGGAACTGCGCGAGCTGGCAGCGTGGAGCGAAGGCATGGTCTGGACGTCGCCGGAACGTCACGGCGCGATGACCAGCATCCTGAAGGCGCAGATCGACTGGCTTCCCCTCAAGCACGGCGCGGTTCGGCCCACGCAGGGCAAGACCCTGGCGGTAATGGAGGTCAGTGGCGGCTCGCAGTCGTTCAACGCCGTGAACCAGATGCGCATCCTCGGAAGATGGATGCGGATGATCACCATCCCGAACCAGAGTTCGGTGGCGAAAGCGTTTCTGGAGTTTGATGAGGACGGACGAATGAAACCGTCGTCGTACTACGACCGGGTCGTCGACGTGATGGAGGAACTGGTCAAGTTCACCTTGCTCACGCGTGAGGTGTCGACGCATCTGGTCGATCGCTACAGCGAGCGCCGGGAATCGGCGGCCGAGCTGTCAAAGCGCGTCAATCAACGCGCGCTTTGATTCCAAAACGGTGCCGGATGTAACCGCAGAGCTGCGGCTACACCCGGCGGGGACTTCAGGGCATGCCTGCCGTTTCCGGCGTGCGGCCGTAGACATCCTCGAAGCGAACGATGTCGTCTTCGCCGAGGTAGCTGCCGGACTGCACTTCGATCAGTTCCAGATGCACCTTGCCCGGGTTTTCCAGGCGGTGCGAATGACCCAGCGGGATGTACGTCGATTCGTCCTCACCGAGCAGGAACACCTTGTCGCCATTGGTGACCCGCGCCGTGCCCTTGACCACCACCCAGTGCTCGGCACGGTGGTGGTGCATCTGCAAGCTGAGCTTTTCGCCCGGCTTGACCAGGATGCGCTTGACCTGGAAGCGATCGGACAGCGAGATCGTTTCGTACCAGCCCCAAGGCCGGTAGACGCGCGGCCGCGCCACCGCTTCGCTGCGGCCCGCCGCCTTCAGCCGATTGACGACTTTCTTGACGTCCTGCAGGCGATCACGCGAGGCCACCAGCACCGCATCGACGGTCTCGACGACGACGGTATCCTTGAGGCCGAGCACGGTGACCAGACGATGGGTGCCGTGCACCAGGGTGCCGTCGCAGTCTTCGACCATCACGTCGCCACGCGCCAGATTGCCGCGCGGATCGACCGCCGGCAGCTTGGCGAGGAAATTCCAGGAACCGACATCGTCCCAGCCAGCATTGAGTGGCACCAGCGCAGCCTTCTCGGTCTTTTCCATCACCGCGTAATCGATCGATTCGTTGCGGGCATCACCGAAGGAAGGACCGTCGAGGCGGACGAAATCGGCATCGCGCTTGGCTTTTGCCAGCGAAAGCTCGCAGGCGACCAGCATGTCCGGCTCCAGGCGCTTCACTTCCGCCAGGAAGACGTCGGCGCGGAACAGGAACATGCCGCCGTTCCAGTAATAGCCACCTTCCTTGAGGAAAGCTTCAGCCTTGGCCTGCGGCGGCTTCTCGACGAAGGCGGCAATCGCGCTGGCACCCTCGACGGATAGCGGCGCGCCAGCCTTGATGTAGCCGAAGCCGGTTTCCGGATGCGTCGGCTGAATGCCGAAGCTGACGATATGCCCGGCCTTCGCGGCCTCGACAGCAATCGCCGAAGCCTTCGCGAACGCGGCTTCATCGGGAATCGTGTGATCGGCGGCCATCACGAACAGGATCGTTTCCGGGCCGTAGGTTTCCAGCGCCCACAGTGCGGCGCAGGTGGTCGCCGGCCCGGTGTTGCGGCCTTCCGGCTCGAGCAACACCTTGGCCTGACCCATGTTCACCGCGCGCAACTGCTCGGCGACGATGAAGCGGTGGCCCTCGGCGCAAACCGCCAGCGGAGCGACGACGTTGGGCAGGATCTGAGTGCGCAGTGCGGTGTTCTGCAACAGGCTGAATGAGTTGGTCAGCGCCAGGAACTGCTTGGGATATTGCTCGCGCGACAACGGCCAAAGCCGCGAACCGGCACCGCCGGCGAGAAGGACAGGCAGCAGCATCATTTTTTGTTTTCCTGATTTCGGGGAAGGAACAGGAGGAAATTGAGTCTTATTGCAACAGAAGACTAGCTTAGCGAATGTCTCAGTTTTGAGAACCGGGCAGGAAGTCCCATACGGACGTGAACTGCGACCAAGTCGGCTGTTCTCATCTCGTTCAGCGGCACCTGACGGTTTATGCAGAAATCCCCGAGCAAATCCTGGGCCAGCGGTAACGAGCGGATTGCGCGGCGAGCCAGCGTGTGACGAATGCCTGGCGGTGGAGTCAAACCGTTTGTCGGCTCCGAACGGCGACAGCGCGTATCGGTCACGCGGCTTGCATCACCGACAACTGCAATCGCGACCTTGGCTTAGGCTATTTATGCACAGCTTTTGCACTGGCCATTCCAGTGCTATCCACAGCTTCAACCACAGCATATTGGGGTTGACCGCATTTTTAACCCCTATATATTGATCTGCCGGGGGAATCTCCCGGGACGTCCCGGGTTGCAATCACACCCGCCGCACCGCCCGCCGCCTTGGGGAGAATCCGAAAATCATGCAAACAC
>NZ_JAHFRY010000069.1 GCF_023266035.1 Nevskia sp. | reverse complement strand
GTTGCCGATCAGTCGGAAACGATGATGACCCTGGTTGGCGGCACGCAGGAGTATCAGATTCGCGCCAACTGGAAGCTGCTGACCGAGAACTCGATCGACGGCTACCACGCGATCAACACCCATGCGACCTATGTCGATTACCTGAAGAACTCACAGGGCTCGATGAGCCCGGTGCCCTTCGATGGCACGGGTTACGACCTCGGCAACGGCCACGCAGTGATCGAGTACCGCGCGCCTTGGGGCCGTCCGGTTGCGCAGTGGATTCCACTGTGGGGCGAGGAAGGCAAGGTCGAACTGGAGAAAGTCCACGCTCGTCTGGTCGAGCGCTTCGGCAAGGAGCGTGCGGATCGCATCGCCTTTTCCAATCGCAACATGTTCATTTTTCCGAACCTGGTGATCAACGACATCATGGCGATCACCGTGCGCACCTATTACCCGACTGCGCCGGACGCGATGCAGGTCTTCGGCTGGGCGCTGGCGCCGAACGAGGAAAGCAGCTGGGCACGCAAGTATCGGCTGTCGAACTTCCTCGAATTTCTCGGCCCGGGCGGCTTCGCCACGCCGGATGATGTCGAGGCGCTGGAGCAGTGCCAGCGCGGCTTCGAGTCGATGCTCGAAGCGCCATGGAGCGACATTTCCAAGGGCATGAAGAAAGAGAAGGTCAACTACGACGACGAACTGCAGATGCGCGCCTTCTGGACGCGCTGGCAGGAATGCACCAAGGCTCGTGCCGCAGCCCCCAGCGTGGTGGCCAGCCAGGGAGACCAGGCATGAGCCAGCTGACACTCGCTACCGTTACCCGCGAGCAGGTCGAGGACTTCATGTTCCTTGAAGCCGAGATCCTCGACGAATGGCGTCTGAAGGAATGGCTGACCCTGTTCACGATGGACGCCACCTACAACGTGCCGGCCACCGACGTGCCGGCGAACGCCTCCCCGGACGGCACGCTGTTCTATGTCGCCGATGATCGCTTTCGCCTGGAACAGCGAGTCGAGCGCCTGTTGAAGCGCACCGCGCATGCCGAATTTCCACGCTCGAAGACGCGCCACCTGGTCAGCAACGTCCGCATTCGCGGCCGGTCGGATACCGAACTCGATGTCGGTGCCGCCGTGCTGACCTATCGCACCAAGATGGGCCTGACCGAAACCTACATCGGCAGCTATCGCTACCGGCTGGTGATCGAGGAAGGCCGCCTGCTGATCCGCGAGAAGCGCTGCATTCTCGACATGGACGGCCTGAAGCCGAATGGTCGTATCAGCATCATTCTTTGAGAACGCGAATGACCATTCCCTTCCGCTACCGTCGCCTCGGCTATGTCGCACTGAACGTCACCGATCTGGCGCGCAGCACGACGTTCTATCGCGATCTGGTCGGCCTCGATGTCAGCGATGCCACCGAACAGCGCGTGGCGCTGCGTTGCGCGCGTGATCACCACGCGGTGTTGCTCTATCCGGCCGCAGCGCCTGGCCTGAAGCGCATCGGTTTCGAACTGGAATCATCTGCCGATCTTGCCAAGGCAAGGACCTATCTGGCCGAGCAGGGCTATGCGATCGAGGACGTGTCGGCCGAGGAGCTGAAGGATCTGCGCACGGTCGCCGCACTTCGCTTCCGGCTGCCGGACAGCGGCCTGTGCATCGAATACTTCGTGCAGATGATGCACATGGCCACACCGTTCGAAGCGCGCCTGACCAGGATCGAGCGGCTGGGTCATGTGGTGATCAACACCAGCAGCTTCGACACCATGCTCGGCGCATTCCGTGATCAGCTCGGCTTCAAGGTATCGGACTTCGTGCCGGGCTTCGCCGCCTTCCTGCGCGCCTGGCCGAATCCGCTGCATCACTCGCTGGCGGTGTTGACCGGACCTGATCATCATCTGAACCACATCAACTTCATGGTCAGTGACATCGACGACATCGGCCGCGCGATGAACCGCATGAAGGCGGCCAACGTCGAGATCGTTTTCGGCCCCGGCCGGCATCAGCCGTCGGAAAGCATCTTCCTGTACTTCCTCGATCCGGACGGCATGACCGTCGAATACAGCTTCGGCATGGAGTGCTTCCCGGAAGACGGTGCCCGCGAAGCGCGGCTGCTGGAACCGGCGCCGAAGACGCTCGATACCTGGGGCAGCGTGCCGACACCGGCATTCGGCAAGATCGGTGTGATTGAGCAGGCAGTCGAAGCATGAGCGGTCGTTTCGAAGGTCAGGTTGCAGTCGTCACCGGCGCGGGCCGCGGCATCGGTTACGCCTGCGCGGAGCGTTTCGCCAGCGAAGGCGCGAGCCTGGTCATCGGCGATCTCGATCAAGCGCAGGTCGATGCGGCGGTCGCCAAGCTGGCGAGCGAATTCGGTGTGAAGGTCGTCGGCGTAGCCGGTGACCTGTCACTGCAGGAAGTGGCTGAACAAACGATCAGCGCAGCGAAAACCAACTTCGGCCGGCTCGACATCCTGGTCAACAACGCCGGCGGCGGCATCCTGCGGCCGTTCCTCGATCACACGCCGGACACCTTGCGCGCGACCATCGACCGCAATCTGTGGACCTGCATCTGGTGCTGCTGGTACGCGCTGCCGCTGATGCGGGCGCAGGGCTACGGCCGCATCGTCAATCTGGGTGCCGACTCGGTGCGCAACGGTCTGTTCGATCACGCGGCCTACAACGCCGCCAAGGGCGGCATGCATGGCATGACCACCGGCCTGGCGCGCGAGTACGCGCGCGAAGGCATCACCGTGAACACCGTGGCGCCCTGCGTCGTGCAGACTCCGCAGCTCGACGAAGTCGCCAGGCGCGATCCGGAACTGGTGCGCAAGGTCATCGACGTGGTGCCGATGGGCCGGCCCGGCACCATGGACGAGGTTGCATCGATGGTCGCCTATCTGGCCAGCCGCGAAGCGGCGTTCGTCACCGGCCAGGTGATCAGCGTCAACGGCGGCACGACGATGCTCTGATGCTGTGCACTTCTTTCTTCACGTCCTGAACCCATGACCAACACGCTGGCCACCATTACGGAATCCGAACTGCTCGACGGCGAGATGAAGAGCGCCTTCCTGCCTGATGGCACGCGCATCGCGCTGTTCCATATCAATGGCGGTTTCTACGCAACGCAGGACACCTGCACCCACGAGAACGCTTCGCTGAACGACGAAGGCACGGTCGATGGTGATCGGGTGACCTGCACCTGGCACTACTGCGAGTTCTCGATCGTCACCGGCGAAGCCTTGAACTCGCCGTGCAGCGAACCGCTGCGCACTTTCCCGGTCAGGGTGATCGACGGTGTACTCCATGTCGATTACTGAAAAGATGCTGAAGCTGCGCAAGCCGCGGGCTGCTGCCGCGCCGGCCGAGAAGGCGGTGCGGGCGCCTGCCGCGCGCCGGCGCACCCAGACCGAACGCTCAGACGAGATGCGCATGCGGCTGGTCGAAGCTTCGGCGATCGTGCTTCGCCGCAAGGGTTATGCGGGACTGCGCACCGATGAAGTGGCACGAGTTGCGAAAGTTTCGCGCGGCGCGCTGCAGCATCACTTCCCGAGCAAGGACAGCCTGGTGGTCGCTACCGCCGAGCATCTGCTGACCGCCAGCCTGACCCGCGGTTCGCGCCGCGCCGGCACCGTGGAAGCAGACGAAGATCCGATCGGCGCAATCATCGAGGACGGCATCGAGTTCTTCCTCGGCGCCGATTTCACCGTCGTGCTCGACCTAGTGCTGGCCGGCAGCAAGAGCCGGGCGATGCGCGACCGCATCTACGAGCACACGCGCCAGAGCCGTCTCGGCGTCGAGGACGCCTGGCTGGGCCTGCTGGTCGCCAAGGGCGTGCCGCGCGAGAAAGCCGAGCAAGTGCTGTGGCTGACCATCAGCGTGGTCCGTGGCTTCGCGGTGCGCGCGCTGTGGCAGCAGGACGAGGCACTGTTCCGCAGTCTGCTCGCCGAATGGAAGCTGATCATCACAGGCCATCTGCAAGCGCTTAGCAATCCTTCCGACAATAAGAAACCAACCGCATCCGGAGCAAAACGATGAGCCTGTGGAATGATTTTGTAGGTGCGGAAATCCGTTACCTCGACACGCCGACCTACGGTCGCATCCGAGTCGCCGAAGCGGGTCGCAAGGGCGCGCCGGTGATCTTGTTCCAGCACGGCATCGGCGGCCATCTGGAGGCCTACAGCAAGAATCTGGTCGCGCTGTCCGACGAATTCCACTGCATCGCGTTCGACTACGTCGGCCACGCGATGTCGAACCGCATGGTCATGGAATACACGCCGCCGGTGCTCGCCGAGCAGCTGCGCGAGCTGATGGACGCGATGGGCATCGAAAGCGCGCATCTGTCCGGCGAATCGCTGGGCGGCTGGGTGTCCGGCTTCTTCGCGGTGAAGTATCCGCAACGGGTGCTGAAGCTGATGCTGAACACCGGCGCCGGCATCCCGATCGTCAGCGAGAAGGGCCGCGCCGACATGCTCGATCTGATGGAGCGCTCCAAGAAGGCCGCCGGCCTGGCGCCGACTTTCGAGATGGTCAAGCACCGCATCGAATGGCTGATCCATCCGAACAACCACGCGCGCCTGGTCACCGACGAGCTGGTCAATCTGCGCCTGCGCTACTACCTGATGCCGGAAGGCCGTGAAGTGACTCCGATGGTCAATCGCATGCTGCCGCGCCACGACGAGTTCCTGGTGCCGCTCGAAGCGATCAAGGCCGAGACCATGCTGCTGTGGACGCGCGACAACCCGATCCACGATCTGGAGTGCGCGCGCGCTGCCCATTCCCGCATTCCGAACTCGACCCTATACGTGATGGAAGCCGACGGCGCGCACTGGCCGCAGTACGAAGATCCGGAAGAGTTCAATCGCGTGGCGCGCGCGTTCTTCGCAGGTCGCTGAACACGATGAGCACTATGAGCAACAGTCTTCATGCCGGCATCGCCGAACAGCTGCACGCGGCCTATGGTTCGGGCCAGCCGATCGCGCCGATTCGTGACCAGCTCGGCGCCGGTGATGTCGCCGCCGCTTATGCGATTCAGGAACTGAATACCGAACGCTGGCTGGCCTCGGGCCGTCGCCTCGTCGGCCGCAAGATCGGCCTGACCTCGGTCGCCGTGCAGAAGCAGCTTGGTGTCGATCAGCCAGACTTCGGCATGCTGTTCGCCGACATGGCCGTCTGCGATGGCGAACCGGTGGCGCCGGGCCGCGTGCTGCAGGCCAAGGTCGAGGCCGAGATCGCCTTCGTGCTCGAACGCGATCTGACTGTCGAGCAAGCCACGGTCGCCGATCTGATGCGCTCGATCGCCTACGCGACTGCCGCCATCGAGATCGTCGGCAGCCGCATCGCCAACTGGGATATTCGTCTGGTCGACACCGTGGCCGACAACGCATCGAGCGGCCTGTTCGTGCTCGGCAATACGCCGTATCGGCTGGCTGGGCTCGAGCTGCGTGCGTGCACGATGCAGATGACGCGCGGGGAAGACGTCGTCTCGACCGGCGTCGGCCACGCCTGCCTCGGCCATCCGCTGAATGCAGCCTTGTGGCTGGCGCGGAAGATGGTCGAAGTCGGCCGGCCACTGCAGGCCGGCGACATCATTTTATCCGGTGCGCTCGGACCGATGGTGGCCGCCAAGTCCGGTGAGGCATTCGAAGCCCAGATCGATGGGCTCGGTTCGGTGCGCGCGGCGTTCGCGTAAACCGGGCGAGCGCGGACTCACGCGGCTGGCGTGAGTCCGCGCTTCCAGCTCAGTGCGGCGTGAACGCAGCAACCGCAACGGACGTGTTCATGAAATCACGGAAGCGCAGCCAGCGGCCGTCGCGCAAGGTGATGACGTGCACGAAGTCGGATTCGATCGTGCCGCCGGTGGCTTTGGCGGTCAGGCGCAGATGGCCGGTGACGATCACCTGATCGTTCTGGGCGATGAATTCCTCGGCATCGAATTGATGGATGTCGACCGAAGCCAATACCGTCTCGAAGAAGCGTCCCGCTTCCTTGCGGCTGCGATAGTCACCGGCGTAGGGAATCGTTGAAGGGCCGTAGAACTCGATCCGCACCTCGTCGTCGAGCAGTTCGAGGATCGCCGGCACGTTGCCGCTGCCGAAGCGGACGAATACTTCCTTGACCTGGGCGATGTTGGCTTCCTCAAGCTTGCTGCGGCGCTTGACCAGCCGTGCCGGGATCGACGTGTGGCTGTGCTGCAGCAGGGTGGCGGTCTGTGGAATCGCCGGAGAGGAACCGGGCTGCAGGCCCGCGTAGCGATCGAGCACGGCGTTCAGCAGGCACTCCACTTCGAGGTTGGCCAGCGGCGCGCCGAGGCAGTAATGGATGCCATGGCCGAAGCTCAGTTGACCGCTGGCGTTGGTCCGGTCGAGGCGGAATTCATAGGGCTCGGCGAACACCGCCGGATCGTGATTGGCGGCGGCGAAGAACAGCGCCACCCATTCGCCGGCCTTGATCGCCTTGCCACCGATCTCGACATCCTTCATCACCTTGCGGAACAGGCGCTGCGGCGGGCCTGTGCGACGCAGGGTTTCCGACTGGAAGCGGCCGATCAGCGTGCGATCGGCCTGCAGCTTTTCATACAACTCGGGACGGCTGATCAGCACCTGCAGGCAGTTGGTCGCGTAGTACATCGTCGTTTCGCTGCCGGCGACCACCAGGGTGAAGCAGAAGCGCCAGACCTCGTCGTGGCTCAGGCGCTTGCCGTCGGCTTCGGCAGTCAGCAGTGCGTCGATCAGATCGTCGTTAGCCGCCGCACCGCTGGCCAGGCGGGCGGCGCGTTCGCTGACCGTCTGCTGGAAGTAGCCGACCATCTCGACGTTGCTGGCGTTGCGTTCCTCGGCGGTCATCGCTGCCGACAGCATGAAAGCGTTGGACCACAGCTGGAACTTCTCCGACATCGCCGGCGGCAGGCCGAGCAGGCGCAGCATCAGCCGCGCGGGCAGGTGGGCGCAGATCTGGCTGACGACATCGATTTCGCCTTCTGGCAGCGCATCGAGCAGATCCTTGACCACCGCTTCGATGTCCGGCCGCAGCTCGCGGATGCGGCGCGGCGTGAACGCCAGGCTGACCAGCTTGCGCAGGCCGGCGTGCTCGGGATCGTCGTGATTGACCAGCATCAGGGTCGGCGCGCCGGTGCCCTGCTGGAAGTTGGCGGAGGAGAAAGTCTGCGGATCGCGTGCCGCCGCCAGCACGTGTTCATGCTTGAGCAACGCCCAGGCTTGCAGCGGAGCGTCCTGGCCGGGCACCGTGCCCGGCGGCCAGTCGGCATAGCCGGCGACCGGCGAATCGGCGCGCAGGGCATCGTAGGCGGGATAGGGATCGGCGATGATGGCCGGCGTCGCGAGATCGCGGGGATTGATGGTGAGAGTCATGGTCCTTCCTCCAGAAGCACGTTTTGATTTGACCGAGTTCTGACTTGGTCTTGAATTGTTGAATCGATGAAACTATGTCTCAAGGACACAATATGCGCGCGGTGAGTGAACGGTCAACAGGGGCGACGCCGGATGGCGAGGAGAGCGGCCGCAAGCCAGCCGCGAAAGCAGCCCGGAAATCGGCTGCGAAGCCGGCCGCAGCGTCGTCAGCGGCGGCTATGGAATCGCCGGTATCGGATTCGGCGAAGGAGTTTCTCGACCTGTTCTATCCGGTGCACTACAAGGTCGGCATCGGTATCGAGGACGCGCTGCGCGGCGGCCGTCTGACCCGCCATCAAGTGGCGATCCTGTGGCTGATCCGCTCGGAAGGCGAAGGCGGGCGCAGCATTTCGCGCAAGGAGATCGAGCGGTCGATCACCCGCTGGTTCGAGATCCGCAACTCGGCGATCTCGAAATCGCTGCGGGTGATGGCGCGCGATCCGCTGGGCTTGCTGGACATCCTCGAGCACCCGACCTCGGGCCGCGAGCGTCAGGTGGTGCTGACCGCCAAGGGCGCGCGCGAGATCGAGCGCATGGTCGATCAGGGGCGGCGCTTCATCCAGACCATGGTCGACCGGCTGGCCGCCGAGGAAGCCTCGCAGGGCGTGCATTTCCTCGGCCGGGTCAGTGCAATCATCGACCTGATCCAGCCGAAGACTCGCGCTGGCGTCAAAGCTGTGGCCAAGAAGCGCGCGGCCAGCAAGCGCTGAAGGAGCTAGTCGACCAGCACGAACTGCAGGGTCGCGGCGGCGATCGGCTGATCGGCGCGATCCTGCCAGGCCGTTGCCCGCACGTTCGCGAAACGCCGGCTGCGGGTGACGACGATGGCCGAAGCCTGCACGTCGATCAGTCGGGCCGAGCGCAGGTATTCGACCGTGCAACTGAACAGCCGCGGCAGACGCAGCGAGCGCGTGGCCAGCATCAGCTGGACGCTCGCCGTGGTCTGCAGCAGCGAGCCGATCGCGCCGCCGTGCAGCGCTGGCACTTTCGGGTTGCCGACGATCTGCTCGGCGTACGGCAGGCGGACGCCTAACTGCTCGTCGTCGGCACTGAACTCGAAGCCCATCTTGCTCAGGTAGGGAATGCTCGCGAACAGCGGCTGCATGGCGTCGAGGCCGTAAGGCTTCGCCGAAGCTTCGGTGCTCGTCGCGCTCATGTGGCGGCTCCGGCGGCCGGTTTCGTGCTGGGCGGAAACACCGCGAAGCTGCCGGTGGCGACGGCGACCGGATCAGCGCTGTCGCCTTCGTGGGCGATCGCCCGCACGGTCGCGACGTGATCGGTGATGGTCAGGCACCAGGCATCGCAGTGGATGTCGGCGCCGGCCTTGGCGCGGCGCAGGAAATCGAGCCGCAGATCGAGCGTGGCGGTGCGGCGCAGATCATCCAGCTGGGTCAGCACCACCGAGCCCGCGGTGGCGTCGAGCAGCACGGTCAGCGTGCCTTCGTGCATCTCGCCGGTCACCGGATTGCCGACCAGCTCCGCCGAATACGGCAGATCGAACGACAGCTTGCCCGGTGAGCAATGAGTGACGCGCATGCCCAGCGCTTCGTTGTGCGGCACGCGGGTGATGAAGAAATGCTGCTGCTCGTCGGCAGTCATGCTGAATACGGGATTCATCGGGCGGAGCGTTCCAGGGGCGATGACGACACGAGGCTGACCCCGCTGGATCGGCCTCGTGTCGTGATGAGGGTCAGGCCTTGATTCTACGGCGCGCTCAGACCGCTTCGATGGCAAGCGGTGCTGGATCGATCAGCAGGCCGCCGTCGGCCATCACCGCGGCGCGCACGCCGCAGGCCACCCAGTCCTGCTGGCGGACCACGGCGCTGGCGTCCGGCTGCTGCCAGTAGCCGCGCAAGGTGGTCGGGCCGCGGGCGTACAACTCGCCGAAGGCGCCGCGTGAAGCTTCGCGGCCATCGTCGGCCGCGACCCTGAGTTCGAGATAGGCGATCGGCTGGCCGACTGCAGCTCCTGCCGCGGAGACCGGTAGCGGCTGCAGCGTGGCGATGCCGCACAGCTCCGGTGTGCCCCAGGCGGTCATCAGCCGGGCAGCCGGGTAGCGCGCGGCGAGCGCGGGTGCCGCGCCGCTCAGGCCGGGGCCGAACTGCAGATCGAGCGTGCTGCGGGCGATCAGGATCTGGCCGACGCTGGCGAGCGGCGCAGCGTTGGCTGCTTCGACCAGCAACGCCTGCAGCGTGGGCGCGGTCAGCAGCAGATCGGTCGCGCCATGCTCGCTGATCGCGGTGCCGAGCCTGTGATCAGGATCGACGAACACCTGGGCGCTGCCGCGCAGCAGCAGGCTGCCGCTGAACACCAGATTCTCGGCGGCGGTGGCGGTGATTGCCTGCAGGCCGATGCCGGCATCGCTGAAGCTGCCTGCGGCCGCCAGCGCCAGGCTGGCGAAGCACAGGCTGTGATGTGACAGCTGGCTGCCGAGCCAGCGGCCGTCGTCGGTGCGGTGGTAGCAGAGCGCGGCGGTGGCATCGCCGCCGATGTCGCGGTCGCGCATCGGATCGGCGGCGATGATCAGCGCGTCGTGAACCTTGGCCAGATCCGGGCAGGGGCCGTCGCCGCAGAACACCATCGCGCGGATGTAGCTGCAGTGGTCGAACAGGGCTTCGGACTGCGCCGCGTAGCGATCGTCGAGCACCAGGATCGTCGCCTGAGAATCGTTGATCAGCGCGCACAGGCCATCGAAGGCGAGACGCGGATCGGCATGCGCTGCGATGCCGCCAGCCCAGGCGATCGCGTACTGGGTTTCCAACACCCGGTCACTGTGCGCGGCGGCGATCGCGACGACATCGCCATTGGCCAGGCCGAGGCCGATCAGCGCATTGGCGAGGCAGGAAACGCGGCTTTCGAGCTGGCGGAAGGTCTTGCGTCGACCGGGGCCGATGGTGGCAATGGCGTCCGGATGCAGGTGAGCAGCGCGGCGCAGGGCATCGGTCAGTTTCATCAGCGAGGGAGAATCTTGTTCAGGGCCGTCAGATTGCCTCGTCTCGCTCGGTGCGGTCGAGTACCGCACCGCTGGGCAGGCCGGTCGGCGAGCCGCCGGACGGTTCCAGGCTGATCGCGAACACCAGGCTCTGGCCGCTTTCGAAGTCTGGCGGCACGGTGACGGTGACGGTGGAATCGCGCTCGGTGCCGAGGATCGCCAGCGGCATCGGCGTGCTGCCGTTGCGCAGCCACCAGAGCTGGACAGTGCCGCGACCGACGCTGTAGAGGTCGTCGCTGGCGACGATCGACAGGCTGCGGTGATCCGGCGACAGGCTGATCATCCAGCCCATGCTCGAGGTCGGGATGCCGACCCTGGCGAGATAGATCGGCAGCATGCTGTCGGCGTTAGCAAGCTCGGCGGAGTCAGCTCGCTGGTGAGATGCCGGAAAGCTGAGACGGCCGCCGCCGAGGCTGATCGCGCCGAGCACCAGCATCACGCCGATCACCGAGGCGGCGGCCAGGAAGCCGACGCTGCGGCGCAGCGCATCACGACGGCGCCGACGCGGCGCGGCTGCGATCGGCGCTGGCTGCCGCAGGGGCGCGAACTCGAAGGCCCGCGCCAGCATCTGCGCGCGCGCCGGTAGCGGCGGCTTGATGGCATCGATCTGCAGCGCCAGCGGCTGCAGCAGGTCTTCCCAGAACTGCACGGCTTCCTGCACCTGCGGATGGCTGATCCGGAGCCGTTCCAGCCGCCGCCGCGCCGGCCCCCGCAAGGTGCCGAGCACGTACTGCGAGGCCAGCAGGCTGACCAGTTCCGGCTTGTCGTAATTCATGGTTCCTCCATGCAGCTGCGCAGGCGTACCAGACCGCGCCGTATCCAGGCTTTGACGGTGCCGAGCGGCAGGTGGAGCCGATCAGCGAGTTCCTGATTCGAATGCCCCTCGTAATAGCCGAGCAAAAGGCATTCGCGTTGCGCCGCCGGCAGATGGGCGAGGCAGCGTTGCAAATGCTCGAGATCGATCAGGGTCAGCGTTTCGGTTTCAGGATTCTTCGGCACTACGGCCGCATCGCGCAGATCGGACGCATTTTCGGCGAGCCGGCCGGCGCGATCAGTTTGCGCGCGCAGTAGATCCAGCGCCCGGTAGCGGGCGATCCCGATCAGCCAGCCATAGGGATCGCCGCGCTCGGCCGCATAGCCATCGGCGTGCTGCCAGACGCGGATGTAGCAGTCCTGCAGCGCTTCGGTGGCCCATTGCGGATTGCGCAGCAAGCGCAGCAGCGCGCCGTAGACGTAGGGGCTGGTTTCGTCGTACAGCGCTGCGAATGCGGCTTTGCTGCCGTGCGCAACCTGATCGAGCAGCTTGCGCACGCGGTCGAGGTCTTCGGAGCTATGCCGGCCCATGACGGGATTGATTCCCGTGACGGGTCTCAGCGCGCCGCGTCGCCGGCCGACATCGCCGACATCGCCGGCGGCGCGCTGGCGCCGAGTTCCACCTGCGCCGGAATCGGTGGTGCCGGCAGCGGCACGAACACGGTTTCCAGCAGATGGGCATCATCGAAATGCCGGCGGCCGATGTAGTCGACCGGCAGATGGGCGAGATGGCGCAGCCGTCCCGGTTCGGCGATGCCGCTGGCCAGCATCCAGCCCGGCGCTTCGGAATCGCTGCCGGGCACGAAGCCGGCGGTGTCGAACAGGCTGCGACTACCGCCGCTGGGCAGCGGCAGTCGGTACAGGTCTTCGTAGCGCTGCAGCTGATAGCGACGGGTCTCGGCTTTCGCCAGCGGCGTGGCGGCAGATTGCACCTGGCGCAGTTCACCGTTGCTGCTGGCCAGCAGCAGGCGAGGGCTCTCTGGCGCCAGACCGTCCTGCGGCAGGAATGGCGGCTGGCCATCGACAGCCGCCTGCCGTTGCAGACGGGTCTGCACCGGGAACCAGAAGTGCTCGCTGCCGGATGCCCGCAGCGAATCGTAGGCCAGCGGCTTCAGGAATTCGTCCAGGGTCACGCGCCAGATCAGGCCGTCGATCGGTGCTGCGTCCTTGGCGACGCTGGTACCGGCGGGCCGCTTGAACCACAGGAAGTAATCAACCTGGATCAGGCTCATCTGGCCGAAGCGGACGAAGCCGATCTGGTAATTCACCGTCGGCTTGCTGGTATCGACGGTGAGGCCGGATGCGGTCCAGGTCGGTGCGCCCAGCAGACCGGCCTTGCCGTCGGCAGAGCCGGCCAGTTGCGGCGCGTAGGCTTCGGCAACGGCACGCCAGGCGGAATCGACCAGGCCGGGCAGGCCCAGTTCGTCCGGTGAGGTCTCGTAGATGTGCTTCGGCACCAGGCTCAGGTCTTCAACCTGATCGACCTGCCACTGCACCTGCGGGCCATCGCCGATCAGGGCTTCGGCCGGCTGGGCGAATTCGGCGCGCACGGCGTTTTCGAAACGGCTGATCTTCGAACGCAGCAGCGGCGTGCTGAGCGGATAGAGGCCCAGCAACTGGGTCTTGGTCGAATAGTCGTCCGGTACCGATGCGCTCTCGCGGACCAGTTCGAAGTTCGAAGGAATCTCCATCTCCAGCCCGGCCAGCCCCTGGCTGCAGACCAGAAAATCGAAGCGCAGGATCGCTGCTTCCTGCGACGTCATGCCCAGGTTCTCGTATTCGAACTCGCGCGCTTCCTGATCGAACTCGCGCATCCGGCGCACCCAGCCGGCGGCTTCGTCGAAGGTGCCGAGCTGATCGCGATACGAGGCCATCAGGCGATCGGTACGCAGATACGGAAAGCCCGGCACCCGATGGAACGCCGGATTGCGAACGCCGGCCGCGTCGATCCTGGCATCCATCTCCGCGTACTTTTGGCGGCAGCCGCTGATGTTCTTGAACAGGCCGACCAGTTGCTCCGGCGGAATCTCCACCGGCTTCTTCTCTTCCTTGCAACCGCCCGCGAGGGTCGTGAGGCTGAAGCAGATCAGCAGCAGGGCGCGGCGGTGCAGGGTGATTCGCATGGCTGGCGATCTCGGTTCATTCAGGCGTGTATGGAATCCAGTACGTAGGAATACCAATCCGGGATGAGCTTTGAAATGCCTTTTGGAGGCACTTTGTGCGCGTAGGGGCTAGCCCTCGATCAGGGCTTCCTGGCGGCGGCAGGCACCGGTACCAAGCGCCATTCCAGGGTGGTTTTCGCAGTACCGCTCCACAGGCCCAGCCAGATCGAAACGCCGTTCAGCGAGATGCTCAGCGGCAGATCCGCGCTGGCCTTGCCGCTGAGCGGCGCCTGGCGCAGCGTGGCGTCGACCCACTCCATGACCGCGCCCGGCATCGGCTGCGATTCGGTGGTCTTCTGGGTCCGGCCGCGCTCGGTGTATTCGGTGACGCCAACCGTCGACGGGAAGAACACGTTCTCCACGCGCATGCCGCGCTTCGGGTCCTGGGTGTCGATGACGATCAGGTAATGGCTGCACAGACTCAGGCCATCGCTGATGCGATCGACCGTGTCGGCCGAGCGGCGCTCGGAGAAGTCGACGAACTTGTCGACGTCCTTGTTCCAGCGCTTGCCGTCGATGGCCATCGTCAGCTGGATATGCGAATGCGAAGGGCAGTCCTTGAACGGTTCCAGGTACAGGTACTGACCGGGGATGTTTTCGTCTTCCTCCAGCGCTTCCGGATATTCGAGTGCCGCGTAGACGGCGGCGTATTCGAGATTCAGGGCGCCGGTGCAGGACGCCACGCCGTTGCATTTCTGGATGTCGACCTGGAAGCGGCGGTCCATCGCCAGCTTTTCTTCGGGCGTGGTCGGCAGCACCAGCTTGCCGCCGCGGGCTTCGATGGCCTGCTTGGCTCGGCGGGCGAGATGGATGACCTTGGCTTCGAGCCGGGTATCGAGATCGGCATCGAGCAGATCGCGAACTTCCAGCACGCCATTGGAGTGCAGGGTGGTCACCACTTCCCAGCGTTGCTGGGTGGTGGCTTTGGAGAACTGCTCGCCCGGGTGCTTGGGATCGTTCTTGGCCCAGTCCTGCACGGCATCGATGGTGACCGTGGCTTCGAAGCGATAGTCGACCGGCACAGGCGGTTTCGGCTTTGCGGCAGGCGGCGCGGCAGCGGGCTTGGTCGGAGCCTGGGCCTGCGCCTGAGTCGGTGCTTTATTGGGCGCTCGCGCCGGAGCTGGCGCTGCGGGGGCAGCCGCCAGTGCGGCACCTGCAAACAGCGGCAGGCTCGCGAGGAGCAGCAAAGACTGGCGCTTGTTCATCGGTTCAACTCCTGGCGCCCGCGCGCGATTTGCCGAAACTTCTACCGTACGACATTCCGACATTGAAGCACTTGAAGTCGATATCAGCCTCGCCGCCGCCGAAGGCGTCCGGAATCGAGTCCTTGCCACGTACCGTGTTGTGTTCTGTGGTCGCCATCACGAAGCTGACTTCCGAGTTGCTCGTCAGTCCGAGTGTGCCGCCGACCCCAAGGTTCCATTGTGGCGGGGCAGGAGCGAGGCCGGCGAACAGGGTCTGTGAGCGCGGCAGCAGACTGGTTGCATAGCTGACGCCGGCGCGCAGGGTCACTTGCGGCGTCGCCAGGTACTGGAAGCCGAACTTGTAGACGTTCTGGTCGCGCCAGCCGAAGCCGGGGCCATCCTTGGCGCCGAGCGGCACGCCGGCGAACAGCAGATCGATGGTATTGCCGAAGCCGTTGCTGCCCGAATAGGCGTAATGCTGGTACTCGACGGCCAGGCGCCAGCTTTCCGAGGGCCGGGCTTCGAGGGCACCGCCGAAGATCGCCGGCAACTCCAAACGCCCGCCGTCGGGCAGCAAGCCGCGGTACTGCTCGATGCGCTGCTGCCAAGCCTTGGAGCGGTACGACAGTCCACCGCTCAGCCAGGGCGTGATCGTGCCGGTCCAGCCTACCGTGTAGCTGATGCCGAAGCCGCCATGCTGGCCCTGGTTGCCGACGAAATCAGGCGCTACCGACATCGACGCGAACGGCGCCGTGCCTTCGGTGGAAATCGAAGTGTGTTGCAGGTTGGCCGACAGGCCGATCGACTGGCCAGGAATGATCTCGTGCGCTAGCGCCAGCGAGATGCCGGCGACCTTCAGCGTGTTCAGCGCCGTTACCGAACGCGCTTCCACGTCCGCACCCTGGCCCTGCGCGAAGCGCGCATAGGGGCTGCGCGGATAGTCCGGACCGATGCCGGCGGCGAATGCGGCTGCGCCGAACGCCCAGTGCTCCGCGATCGGCAGGGTGAGGCCGAGCTGCGGAATCGGGAACAGGGATTTGCCGGAGGAATCGTAGTACTCGTCCGGCCCTGCCGCGTTGCCCCGGATACGGGTGCCGCCGCTGACGATCAGCAGATCATTGCCGAGGTCGAAGCGACTGCCCTGGCTGATCGCCAGCGCGGGATTGGCGCTGAGCACCGTCGATTCGTCGACGCCGACATAGCTGACGCCGCCCATGCCCATCGCCTTGACGCCATTGCCCTGCTCGTAGATGCCCAGCGAAGCCTGGGCGCAGAAGCTGGCCAGCAGACCGGCGAGGCCGACTGCAGTTGAACGTTCGGTATTTTTCACTGACACGAATCCGTGTGAAGAGACGACGCCGACAGCGTCAACAAGCGACGGCTGGCAAGCTGCGATTGGCGGCAGCGCCTCGATGCCCTCCATCCCGAGCACATCGAGGCTGCGGCTAGCGAAGGTTTCAGCCGGCGACCGGTGCTGCGTCCGCCTTCAGCTTGCGGTCGAGGAAGCGCTCGCGGGCGATCAGGTACAACGGGAACGTGAACGACACACCGATGTAGGACAGCCCGACGAAGAACCAGCCCCACTTAGTACCCATGCCGATGCGCTTGGCATCGAACACCACCCAGATCATGAACACCACCCAAGCGATCAGCATGTCGATCGACAGGAATGCCGCGGTGCCGCCGGCCTTGATGGCGTCACCGAAGAAGGCGATCGGATTGAGGATATTGCCGCCGTTGCGCATCCAGTCGAAGGCATGCGGCCAAGTGGTGAACAGGGCGATCAGACCGAGAATGAAAAAGAGGCCGTACTTGATATTGCTGCGCATGTCGTGACCCTTCGCTCTGTGCAGATGGTGGGACAACGCCGCGGCGCTGGCGAGCGCCGTCAGCCTGGAGAGATGCCTCTGCAAGGTGCTGCGGGCTTGATGCCCGAGCGCCTTACGGCATTTTTGCGGAATGACTTTCGTCAGTGAATTTGTCGTAGAAGATGGCCTCGAGCTTCATGCCGGCTTCGGTCATGGACGACATACCGGCGTCGATCATGCCGGGCGGGCCGCACATGTAGCCTTCGGCGGTGGACCAGTCGATATCGGGCAGGGCATCGGTGATGAACTGCGTCACCAGACCGCGAGCGCCGGTCCAGGAACTGTCGGCTGGCTCATGCGACAGCACCGGCAGGAACACGAACTTGCCGTTCCAGTTCTGAGCGATCTGCTGGATCTGCTCGAGACCATAGAGATCCGCCTGCGTCCGCGCCCCGAACAGAAAGGCACAAGGCCGCTGCACGCGATCCTTGCGACCCGCTTCAAGCACTGACAGCAACGGCGCCAAGCCCGACCCCCCGGCGATGCAGACCATCGGCGCGGTGCCCGGATGAAGATGGAAATTGCCGTGCGGGCCCTCCACATCCAGGGTCACATCATTCAACTCGCCCTTGAACAAGGCTTCGGTGAACATCCCGTTCGGCACCTTGCGGATGAAGAACGACACCTGACTGCGGCCATCCCGATCCGGCGCATCGGCAAACGAATAGTTTCGAGCGCGCTGGATGTTCGGATATTTCAGATTGGCGTACTGACCGGCCACGAACTTGATCGGCCGATCCAGGGCAATGGTGATCTTGACGATGTCATGGGTCAGCGTCTCGGTGGCCGAGATCTTGCCGGTGAACGACGCCACTGCCGGCGCATCGAGCGCCTGACTCTCGACTTCCACCTGAGTCAACGCATCCTTCGGGATGGCCTGACAGGCGAGGATGAAACCGGCGGCGATTTCCTGCTGCGACAGCGTGTAGCCGAAGTCGGTCAGCGCACTGACACGTCCGGATTTGAGCTTGCACTTGCAGGAGCCACAGGTGCCGACGGTGCAGTTGTGCGGAAACGGCACGCCATTCTTGAGGGCAGCCTCAAGCATGGTTTCCCCGCTCGGCACTTCATAGCGCGCACCAAATGGCGCCACTTCCACAAACTTCGCTTCCTTCGCAGCAAACAGCGATTTCAGAAATCCCATTGCGCCTCCTCAGAACCGCTGCATCCTCTGGAATCGGCGGCGCCGATCGGGAATGTTTGTCAGTGTCCGGATAGTAAGGCACCATACGATCGCCGGCAACAAAGGCCCAGAAGCATTGAAGATTCTTGTAACGCAAGCCCGTGTATGGGCTGGAAATGAATAAAAGAGTCACAATCGAACGCGGGCCGCGATCGTACGGAGGAGCTGGCAGATGCTGCGCAAACCGCGCTGCAGAATTGCTGGCAATCCGCCCGCCTGCCCTGTCCGAAAGTCGCGGACCGCGATCGCTTCAACCTGCGTCTTAATCAACGCCGCTAACTGGTCCCGGTTGCACCACCTTCCCCCAATCCGTCAGCACCAGAACACCGAGAGGAGACACTCATGACTGCATCGCTTACCGCTACCGCCGCGCTGGTCCGCCAGGTCGGCGGTCCTTTCACGATCGAATCGATTTCCGTCGCCGCGCCACGCGAGCATGAAGTGCGCGTGAAGATGGTCGGCGTCGGCATGTGCCACACCGATCTCGTCGCGCGTGACGGCTTCCCGGTGCCGATGCCGATCGTGCTCGGCCATGAAGGGGCGGGTGTCGTCGAATCGGTGGGTTCGGCCGTCAAGACCGTCAAGCCCGGCGATCACGTGGTGCTCAGCTTCAACTCCTGCGCCGCCTGCCCGAGCTGCGACGACACCCAGCCGGCCTATTGCTACAACTTCCTCGCCAACAACCTTTCTGGCGTCCGTCCAGCCGACGGCACCACGGCGCTTAGCCAGGACGGTACCCAGATCGCCGGCAACTTCTTCGGTCAGTCCTCGTTCGGCAGCTATGCCGTCGCCCACGAGCGCAACACCGTGGTCATCGACAAGGACCTGCCGCTGGAAATCATGGGCCCGCTCGGCTGCGGCATCCAGACCGGTGCCGGTGCTGCGATCAACTCGATCAAGCTGAAGAAGGGCCAGTCGCTGGCCATCTTCGGCGGTGGCGCGGTCGGCCTGAGCGCGCTGCTCGGTGCCCGTGCGATCGATGCCGGCACGGTCATCGTCATCGAGCCGAACGAAGGTCGCGGCAAGCTGGCGCTGGAGCTCGGAGCCACCCATGTCATCAACCCGAAGGCGACGCCGGACGTGCTGGCGAAGATCAAGGAACTGAGCGGCGGTGGCGTCAACCACGCGCTCGACACCACCGGCATTCCGGCGGTGATCGGTGTCGCCGTCGAAACCATGCTGCCGAACGGCATGCTCGGCTTGATCGCCGTGCCACCGCCGGAAGCGATGCTGCCGGCAAACATGATGAGCATGCTGATCCGCGGCGTCGGCGTGAAGTACATCACCGAGGGCGATGCCGACCCGAAGATCTTCATTCCGCAGATGGCAGCCTGGTTCAAGGCTGGCAAGTTCCCGTTCGATCGCCTGATCACCAAGTTCAAGTTCAGCGAGATCAACGAAGCCGCGCACGCTTCCGAAAAGGGCGGCGCGATCAAGCCGGTCATGGTGTTCTGAAGCGGGTATCGGCTGCGGCGCGCGGTCGACGAGGCTGCGCGCCCGGCCGTCAGCACGAGGGGGAGATCATGCAAAAGCAATCAAGCATCGCGTCGCAGAAGATGGGCTTGTGGTGCACGTGGATATTTGCCGCACTGACCGTGATCGGTTGGCTCGGCATCGCACATTTCTACTCACCGGTTCCGGCTGACGCGGGGCTGGATGCGACGAAGGCCTGGTTTACGGAGGAGCATCGCTGGGGAACGATCGTCGGCTGCACGATCTTCTACATCGCAGCGGGGTTGTTGACGCCTGGTTCGATCCAGTTCTCGATCATGCTGTCGAAGATCGAAGGGCGCTGGCCGCTGTGGTCGATCACCGCCGGGGTCTGCGGAATCTTCATTTCGCTGATCATCTTCTTCAACTGCTGCGCCTGGATCGTCGCGGCCTATCGCGTCGAGTTCGGGGCTGATGTCGTCCAGTCCTGGTACGACTGGTCGTGGTTCGCCTTCCTGCTCGGCTGGATCTATCTGGCCATCGAGATGATCGCGACTGGGATCGTCGAACTGCAGGACACCCGCGAGCAGCCAATGATTCCGCGCTGGCTGACCTGGCTGACCTTTGCCGGTGCCGCTTCGTTGATAACCGCTGCCGGTCCGGCGTTCTTCAAGAGCGGGCCGTTCGCTTATCACGGCCTGCTCGGTTTCTACCTGCCGATGGTGGTCTGGGGTACTTATCTGATCTTCACCACCTGGTACATGTACAAGGAACTGGATCGCGAGGCGGCGGCGGAGCAGGTTCGGGCGCGGACTCAGACCGCTGCAGCCAGGTCTCCGGTGGGCGCTGCACTGTCTCACTGAGCTGAACGCAGGTTTGCCGGAAGGCTCCCCGATCGCAACGGTAGGGGAGCTTTTCTTGTTTCGCGTCTCGCCGATCAGCCGGACTGGTTGTTGAGGCTGCCGGCTACGCGGGAAAGCGACTGCTTGACCTTGGTCAGCGAACTGAACAGTGCGGCTCGCTCGTCCAGCGGCAGATTGGCGAACACCCGGTCGTTGAATTCCACTTCCAGCACCGTCATCCGCTTGATCAGCCCCTGGGCCGGCTTGGTCAGATAGACGCGCTTGGCGCGCTTGTCGGTTGGGTCCGGGCGGCGGCTGATCCAGCCATTGCTTTCCAGCCCTTCGACGACCACGCCGAGGCTGGCCTTGCCGACTTCGAGTACATCGGCCAGCTGGGTCTGCATCATGCCGTCGTGACGCGACAGATGCGCCAGCACCCACCATTGGGCGCGGGTGATACCCAGCGGCTTCATGTACTGGTCGTAGGTGTTGCGGCGCATCCGCGAGACGTCGTGCATCAGAAAGCTCAGGCGGATGGCGTCGCGGGCCACTTCGTCGAGTTCGGGCGGTACCGGATCGATGCCGAGTGTCTTGCCGGTGCGCGTCTGGCTGCCGTTGTCGCTGCTGCGCGCCGAAGCGGATGCGGATGCCGGGGCTGCAGCTTTCCCCGTCTTGCTGCGTGAAACGGCCATGTTCAATCCTATGGTATCGATACAGACGGTCTGTATTGTCACGATCCAAGAATAGCGTGATCGGCCCGATTCACGAATCTGTTTTCTCCAACATGAAAAAAGCGCCGGACCTCAGAGATGTATCCGGCGCCGGATGCTGCGTAGCAATGCCTTACATCAGGCCGACAATGCTGATCGCCGCCACGCCGTTGTAAGGCACGCCACCGAGGTTGTGGGACAGGCCCAGGGTCGGGTTCTTCAGCTGGCGTTCGCCGGCTCGGCCGAGCAACTGCAGGTAATGCTCGTAGACCATGCGCAAGCCGGTCGCGCCGATCGGGTGGCCGAAGCACTTCAGGCCGCCGTCGATCTGGCAGGGAATCTTGCCGTCGGCGTTGTAGACGCCGTCGAGCACGTCCTGCACCGCGTGGCCGTCCTCGGACAGGCCGAGGTCTTCCATGGTCACCAGTTCGGTGATCGAGAAGCAGTCATGCACTTCGATCTGGCTCAGTTCCTTGCGCGGATCGCGGATGCCGGCTTCCTTGTAGGCGGCTGCGGCGGCCATGCGGGTGTTCGGCACGCGGGCGCCGTCCCATTCGGTCATGCCCGATTCGCGGCCGCTGCTGGAGGCCAGCTGCAGGGCCTTGATGGTGACCAGATCCTTCTTGCCGAGCGCGCGAGCGATTTCCGGTGTGGTGACGATCGCCACCGCCGCGCCATCGCTGACACCGCAGCAGTCGAACACGCCGAGCGGCTCGGCGATCATCGGCGCGTTGAGGATGGTCTCCATCGTCACCGCCTTGCGCAGATGCGCCTTCGGGCTCTTGACGCCGTTCTGATGGCTCTTCCAGGACACCGTGGCGAGCGCGCGCTTCAGCAGTTCACGGTCGATGCCGTACCTGGCGCGATAGCCGGCGGCAAGCTGGGCGAAGCCTGCGGGGGCTGAGCAGTACGGCATCCACAGATCGTTCAGCGTGCCCTTGCCCGGCACCGGCAAGCCGCCGTAGCCGGTGTCCTTGAGCTTCTCCACACCCACTGCCAGCGCGATGTCGACCGCGCCGGAAGCGACGGCATAGGTCGCGCCGCGCAGCGCTTCGGTGCCGGTGGCGCACATGTTCTCGACGCGGGTCACCGGGATGCCCTGCAGGCGCAGCGCGGTGGTCAGAGGAATCGCCGAGTTGCCGACGTTGACCGAGTCCAGTGCCGAGCCAAACCAGGCGGCGCCGATCTGGCTACGCTCGATGCCGGTGTCGGCCAGCGCTTCGGTGAATGCTTCGTTGATCAGCTGTTCGCTGCCCACGTCCCAGCGCTCGCCGAACCGCGAGCAGCCCATGCCGAGAATTGCGACCTTGTCCTTGATACCGGTTGCCATGTTTTTTCTCTTTTTCCGGGCGTCTTAACGAACGGGAACCGCTTTCCAGAAATAGCGGCTGTAGTGCCGTTTGCGGTCGCGCGCCTTGATCCGGAACTGCATCGACAACCGCGTGCCGACATCGATGCCGGCCGAGCCGACTTCGACGATTTCCATCAGCAGGCGCGAGCCGACATCGAACTGGACCAGGCCGACGTACAGCGGCGGCGCCAGATAGAACTGCAGCCAGTCAGCGCTGAAGGTGGCGACCTGGCCGAGCTCATCGGCGAAGTTGAACGGCGCCTGCGAATCCGGCGCCGCGCAGCTGACGCAGTTCGGCAGACGCGGAAACTGCACCGTGTTGCAGACCTTGCAGCGGCCGCCAACGAAGGCGTTGATCTGATCTGCCGAACGGTAGTGCTGGGTGAGTGCTGCCTTGACGTCGGTCTCGGCGCGCATGCCCCATTCGAGGTCGATCTCGCCCTCGAACGAGGCCATCTTCAGGTACGAGGTTTCCGGAATACGCACGGCAATCGACTTCGCCAGCCCGGTGGCTGGACGATGCGTGCCTTCGCCCATCTCGAAGGCCAGCACTTCGCAGCCCTGGCCAAACGCGGCGACGATGATCAGATCGCCCGGCTTGGCGTTCTCCAGCGCGTGGATCAGCTGCAGCGGCGCGTGTGCCGTGCCGCAGTCGCCGACATTGCTGGCGAGGTCCGGAATGATCTGCTCGGGCGCGATGCCGAGCGTCTTGGCGACCAGCTTGTCAGAGCCCGAAGGCGCACCGGCAAGGCCGAACCATTTGACGTCGGTGGCGGCGCGGCCGGTCTTGGCCAGCAGACGCTTGACCGCTGCCGGTATGACCTTGGCTACGCCTTCGTCGCGAATCCAGCGCTCTTCCCAGTAGTAGTCGTGCTTCTCGCCGGTGGCGCGAAAGTGATCGACGAACAGGTGCGATACGGATTCGCGCCCGAGGTACTTCGCAAGCGAGGCGTCCTCACCGACCTGGATCGCGGCAGCACCCGCGCCGAACTGCATTTCCTGGCTGCTGCCCGGCTTTGCCGAACGACGGTCGGCAGCGACAACCAGCGCATCGCCTTCAGCACCGGATTCCAGCGCCTGGGCCAGCGCGCTTAAACCGGCGCGTGTCGAGCCAGCGAGGTCGCTGCACTGAGTCGAGGTCGACAGATTCAATGCGCTGGCGACGATTACTGCGTTCTGCAGATCGGCGAACGGCGCGGTGGTCGAGGCCAGGGTCAGCGCGGCGGGTGCGGCGCGGCCGTTGTCACGAACGGCATCGCGGGCAGCGGCGACGGCGAGGGTGATCGCATCTTCGTCCCAACTGCACAGAGCGCGTTCGCCCTTGGCCTGGCCCTTGAGACCGGGCAGCGCCCAGGCATGAGCCTCGGCAATCGCCGCGCGGCTGATGCGCAGGCGTGGAATATGGGCACCATAGGAGACGATGCCCCGGGTTGAACGACTCAAGACGATGTCTCCGTGAGGACTCGATTCAAAGGCGGCTGCAACGGCCGGTCACAGCAGCAAGGTGACGGCAGCGAGCCGGTATGCAAATAATAGTACGGAACCATACTATAAATCGACGCGGTGGATGACCAGACAGAGGGAAGCCCCTTGTCCTGCAATCGCCCGAGCTGTGCAAAGTCCATAAAACTGCCGACCAATTGACGATGAAATCGATCCTGTTCGTGCCCGCCGACAATGAGCGCAAGCTCGCCAAGGCGGTCAGCTGTGGTGCCGATGCGCTGGCTTTCGACCTTGAGGATTCGGTGCTGCCGGAGCGCAAGCCGCTGGCGCGCCGGCTGCTCGTCGAATACCTGAAGACCTATCAGGGTGCGAGCGAAGTCTGGATTCGGGTCAATGACCTGGCTTCCGGCGAACTGCTGCGCGATCTCGCGGCGGTGGTCGCCTCGAAGCCGGTCGGCATCGTGCTGCCGAAAGTGTTCGGGCCCGAAGACGTCACCACGGTCAGTCACTATCTCGACATGGCCGAAACCCAGGCCGGGCTGCCGCTGGGCGGCATCGCCATTCTCGTGGTGATTACCGAGACGCCGGCGGCCGTGCTGCGCATGGGCGAATTCACCCGCCACAGCTTCCCGCGTCTGAAAGCCCTGATGTGGGGTGGCGAAGACCTGAGTTCGGCGATGGGTGCCGGCGACCCGCGTCAGGCCGATGGCCGCTGGCGGCCGGTCTACGCGCACGCCCGCATCCAGTGCCTGCTGGCGGCGCATGCGCTGGGCGTCGAGGCGCTGGACACCGTTTATGTCGACTTCCGCAACAGCGACGGCTGCCGCGCCAACAGCGAAGGTGCCCGCTATGACGGCTTCACCGGCAAGTGCGCGATCCATCCGGACCAGGTGCCCGTGATCAATGCCGCGTTCTCGCCCAGCGAGGAAGAGATCGCTTTTGCTCACCGCGTGATTGCAGCTTTCGAGTCCGGCGCCGGCGCAGTCCAGCTCGACGGCAAGATGCTCGATGTGCCGCATCTGAAGGCGGCGCGTCGCCTGCTGGCTGCGGCCGGCGTCTGAATCCAATCCGGGCAACGAGTTCGTGGGCGAGCCCGTTGCCATAGCACTGCATCAACGACGAGGAGAACGCAGGTCGATGGCAAACAAACTCTATCCCGATGCCGCCAGTGCGCTGGCCGGGATCACCTTTGACGGCATGACCGTCATGTCAGGAGGCTTCGGCCTCTGCGGCATTCCCGAGAACCTGATCGTCGCGCTGCGCGATTCGGGCGCCAAGGATCTGACCGTGATCGGCAACAACGTCGGCTGCGACAACCACGGCATGTGGCTGGTGCTGGCCAAC